>JBJTBE010000043.1:0-18614 GCA_046091165.1 Solirubrobacterales bacterium
GTGACGGGGGGCCGCTCTTCGGGCTCGGCGTCGGCCTCCGGCGCTTCGGCGGGAGTCGACGCCGGGGCCTCGGCCTTGTCCTCCGGGGGGTTCTCGGAGCTGAAGGCGCTGCGCAGGCGGTCCTGGGGAGAACGGCCGGCCGGGGTCTCCGGCTGCTCGGGCGAGGCGGGCGGCTTCTCCTCCGAGGGGGTCTCCTCGGTGTCGCGGCCGGTCGTGCGGCGGAAGAGCTCGGAGAGCGGGCCCTCCCTCATGCTGGCCCGGTTGCGCTTATTTTTCGCCATGCGAGAGAACCTCCTGGGCGAGCTGGCGATAGGCCTCGGCCGCGGGGCCGTTGGGCTCGTACTTGAGCACCGACATGCCCTGCACCGGGGCCTCGGCAAAGCGGATCGTCTTGCGGATCCGCGA
Source organism: Solirubrobacterales bacterium (assembly GCA_046091165.1). Taxonomy (GTDB): domain Bacteria; phylum Actinomycetota; class Thermoleophilia; order Solirubrobacterales; family Solirubrobacteraceae; genus F1-60-MAGs163. Next base: position 406 of record JBJTBE010000043.1, read on the forward strand.
CGCGAAGACGCGGTCGCCGAAGTTCTCCTCGAGGATCTCGATCGCCTCCTTGGCGTGGATCGTGCGCGTATCCATGATCGTCGGCAGGATGCCCTCGATCTCGATGTCGGGATTGAGGTTCTCGCGGATCATCTCGAGCGTGTTCTGGAGCTGGATCAGCCCCCTCATCGAGAGATACTCGCACTGGACGGGGACGATCACCTTGTTGGAGGCGGTCAGCGCGTTGATGGTGAGGAGCCCGAGGCTCGGGGGCGTGTCGATGCAGACGAAGTCGTAGTCGTCGGCCACCTCGGCGAGGGCCTTCTGCAGCGAGCGCTCGCGGCCGATCTTGGTCGACATTGCGATCTCGGCGCCGGCCAGGTCGATCGAGGCGGGCGCGATGTCGATCTCGCGGCTGACGATCACGTCACGGATCGGCATGTCGTGCACGAGCACGTCGTAGATCGAACTGTCGAGCGTGTCGGGGTCGATCCCCTGCGACATCGTCAGGTTGCCCTGCGGGTCGAGGTCGACGCAGAGCACGCGGTGCCCCTTTTCGGCGAAGGCGACGGCGAGGTTGAGGGTCGTGGTCGTCTTGGCGACACCACCCTTCTGGTTGGCCAGGGCGATTACCTTCGGCTTGCTCTTCTTTTTCTTGTCCTTGGACACGAGGGCTCCGCTCGTCGGGGTCGGTGATTGGTCCCGTACCCGGCCTTGTTTCGCAGCCGGAGGCGCTTTTCCTTCCCGCCGGGGGCCTGATTTGCGGGCCGTGGCGCGTAACCTGCCGGTCGATGTCCCCCGACCGACGCCATCCGGGCCTGCTGGACCGGGAACTGGTCGTAGTCACCGGCAAGGGAGGCTGCGGCAAGTCGACCGTGGCGGCCGCGCTCGCGGTGGCGGCCGCGGCCCGCGGGATCGAGGTGATCGTCGCCGAGGTTGACGCCCGCGCCGACGTGGCCCGCGCCCTCGGCGCCACCGGCCGGCCCGAGCCTTCGGTCGAGGTCGAGCTGGCGCCGCGCCTGCACCACGTCTCGATCGACCCCGACAGCGCCCTGCGCCACTACCTGGCCGACCAGCTGCCCTCCCGCGCCCTGGCCGACACCCTGCTCTCCAGCCGGGTCTTCCCCTACTTCGTGGCCGCCACGCCGGGCATGAGGGAGTTGCTGACCATCGGCGCGGTCTGGGACCTCACCCAGGAGGAGTCGCGCCGCACCGGCGAGCGCCTCTACGACCTGGTGATCCTCGACGCGCCGGCGACCGGACACGGTCTGGCGATGCTGGAAGCCCCCTCCACCTTCGAGCGCGCGGCGCAGGCCGGCCGCATCGCCGGCCAGGCCGGGCAGATCGACGCCCTGGTGCGGGACCCTTCGCGAACCGCCGTCGTCGCCGCCGCCCGCCCGGAGGAGCTTCCGGTCAACGAGACGATCGACCTCGCCGGCGAGCTCGAAGAGCGGCTATCGGTGACGCTCGCCGCCGCGGTCGTCGACCGCGTCCACGGCGACCCGCTCACCCCGGAGGAGAGCCGGCGCGTGGCCGCAGCGGGCGTGGACCCCGCGGCCACCGGCGCCGCGCTGGCCGTTCACCGGCGGGCCGAGGCCGAGCACGGCGAGATCGGCCGCCTGCGCCGGTCGCTCGACTGCCCGGTCGTAACCCTTCCGGAGATCCCCAGCGTCGACCTCGGGCCCGAAGAGATCGCCCGCCTCGCCGGGCCGCTGGAGGAGCTCCTGTGAGCGGCACGCTCCCTGAGCGCCTCGAGGGCCGTTCTGTCGTGATCTGCGCCGGCTCGGGCGGGGTCGGCAAGACCACCTGCTCGGCGGCCATCGCCATGGGACTGGCCGCGCAGGGCAAGCGCGTCGCGGTGATCACGATCGACCCGGCCCGGCGCCTGGCCGACGCCCTCGGCCTGGACGAGCTGGGCAACGAGCCGGCACCGGTCGACCCGGCGCGCTTTGCCGGCGACGGGATCGAGATCGACGGCGAGCTGTGGGCGATGACCCTCGACGCCAAGCGGACCTTCGACGAGCTGATCGAGAACCTCTCGCCCGACGCCGAGACCCGGGACGAGATCCTCGGCAACCGGATCTACCAGCAGCTGTCGGGCGCGGTGGCCGGCTCGCAGGAGTTCACCGCCGTGGCCAAGCTCTACGAGCTCGACCGCTCCGGACGGTTCGACGTCCTGGTACTGGACACGCCGCCCTCGAGGAACGCCCTGGACTTCCTGGACGCGCCCGAGCGCCTGACCGGCTTCTTCGAGGGCCGCGCCCTGAAGTTCTTCCTGGCCCCGACCGGGCTGGCCGCCAAGGCGTGGGGCCGGGGCACCGGCGCCGTCTTCGGGGTGATGAAGAAGGTCACCGGGGTCGACCTGCTCGAGGATCTCTCGGTCTTCTTCCGCGCCCTGGGCGGCCTGATCGACGGCTTCCGCGAACGGGCCGAGGGCGTGGCCCGGCTGCTCGAGGACGACGGGACCACCTTCCTGGTCATCACCTCGCCCGAGCGCGAGCCGGCCGAGGAGGCGGTCTTCTTCCGGCGCAAGCTGCGTGAGGCGGGAATGCCGTTCGGCGGCCTGATCGTCAACCGGGTCCACACCGTCGGGGACGGCGGCCCGACGCCCGACCCGGGGGAGGTCGCCGCCGACCTGGGGCCCGAGCTGGGCCCGGAGCTGGCGGCCAAGGTCGCCCGCGCCTACGGCGAGGCGCTGGCGCTCGCCGAGCGCGACGAGGCCTCGATCGCCCGCCTGCGCCGGGAGACCGGCGAGCGCCACCCGATCGTCGTTCCCGAGCTCGACGGCGACGTGCACGACGTGGCCGGGCTGGCGGCGGTGCACCGCTGGCTCTTCGACGCCGGCTAGTAGCTGGAGCCGAAGGCCTCGAAGCTCCCGGTCGACTCGTCCGGGAGTTCGGGGCCGTCCTCGACCAGGCGGCGCGCATCCTCGGCGTCCTGGAGCAGGATCGAGTCGGCCAGGCCGACCAGGTCGTCGCCGAGGTGCCCGCAGCAGCGGTCGCGCAGGAGCGAGCGAAGGTGGCTGGAGAGCTCGGCGACGCGGGCCTCGAGCTGGGCGTCATCGGGCTCGCCGTCGATGACGGCGTGCTCCAGCGCCGCGGCGTGGGCGATCCGCGCGGTCATCGCCGCGCGCTCGTCGGGCTCGGCGCAGAGCGCGGCCAGCCGGCCGGCCATCCGCCCCGAGGCGGGGCCCTCCGGCTCGAGCAGGGCGCGCAGGGCGAGCAGCAGGTCGGTCAGCTCCTCGCCGGCCAGCAGGCGCTCGGAGGCCATGTCGAAGCGGCGCAGCGCCCAGGCCATCGCGCCCTCCTGGGGGGCGCGCCGCGCCACGAGGCTGAGGAAGGCACGCAGCTCGTCCTCCTGCTCGGGCTCGACCAGCAGTGCGGCGGTCGCGTGGTCCTGCGCCCCGCCCAGGGCCAGCGGCTGCCAGGGGGCGACGCCGACCCGGGTCCAGGCCAGGGAGCCGAAGGCAAAGCGCCCGTCGTCGTAGAGGCGCAGGCCGGTGAGCAGCCGCCGCAGCGCCGTCCGGGTGCGGTGGACCGCGCCGGCATCGCCGGGTACCGGGTCGAAGGCGGCGACCACCAGCGTCTGCGGCGAGCCGTCCAGCCGCGACCAGCGGGCCGCGTCGGGGGCCTCGGCGAACTCGTCGCCGCGGGCCAGGGTCAGGCCGTCGCCGAGGGCCACCTCCGGGGAGGCGATCTCCAGGCCGTAGAGGACGGCGACCGTGGTCTGCTCGGCGCGCTCCTCGTCCAGGGTCTGCTCGAGCTCGAGCCAGGCGCGGTCGAAGAGTCGCTCGTCGAAGACGAAGTCGATCGACTCGGAGAAGACCCGCGCCAGGAAGCAGTGCAGCGCGGCCTCGGTGCCGTCGCGGCCTGACTCGGGGGCGACCCCCTGGGCCTCCAGGTAGTCGGTCACGCCGCCGGTTGCCGCCAGCGCGTGGGCGGCGGGCAGGTACGTGGGCAGCTGGGCGAGGGCCGAACCGTGGGCGTCGATGAAGTCGGAGGTGAGCGGCCGGTAGCAGTACAGCGGCGAGACTCCCCGCCCGGACTCGACGACCTCGAAGGGCAGCTCGTCGCCGCCGGCGTCGCTGGCCAGCTGCCAGGCCGCCTCGCGCGTAAAGGCGTGGAGTGCCGATCGGAGCTGCCGCAGGGCCATCGTCCGGACTCCCTTCGCCACCCGCTGCCGGCTTCCTGCCGGCCGCGGTGAGCGGTGGGCGGCCGCTGCGAATGGGTCCCATAACCACCTGCTTGGCGCCGGGCTGCCGGTGGCGTACCGTCCCGGAGATGAGCCACGAAAGCCATGCCCACGACTCCCACGAACACGTCCACGGCCCCGGCTGCGGGCATACGCAGGTCGTCCACGAGGGGCACATCGACTTCCTCCACGACGGCCACCTGCACCATCCGCACGGCGACCACGTAGACGAGCACCGCCTCGGCGTCGACGAGCTGCACCCGGAGCGCTGCGACGCCGCCCATGACTGCGGCAGCCACGTCCACGAGCCCGGCTGCGGCCACGAGGAGGTGCCGCACGGAGGCCATGTCGACTACCTGGTGGACGGCCGCCTGCACCATCCCCACGAGGGCCACTGCGACGACCACGGCCCCCTGCAGACCGCCTGAGCGTCGCGCCCCCTCGGCGCCGCTAGCCTCAGGCGCGATGGGCGCCACCGACCGGCACGAAGAGTCCTGGGCCGCCATGGCCACGGCCGGGCTGAGCCGGGCCGGCTACCGGCACGGGGGCGCCCGGGCCGCGGTGATCGGCCTCCTGGACGCCCAGAGCTGCACGATGACCGCCTACGAGATCGAGGCCGCCCTGCGCGACAGCGGCCGCAGCGTGGGCCGGGCGAGCGTCTACCGGATCCTCGACGAGCTCGAGGAGGTGGGCGTCGTTACGAAGGTCGAGCTGGGACGCGGGCAGGCCGGCTACGAGCCGGCCCGGCCCGAGCACCATCACCACCACATCGTCTGCGCGTCGTGCGGGAAGGTCCAGCCCTTCGACGACGCGGCGCTCGAGGAGGCGATCGGGAAGGTCGGCGGCGAGGACGGCTTCGAGATCACCGGCCACGAGGTGATCCTGCGCGGCCGCTGCCGGGACTGCCGCTGAGGCTCAGCCCGGAGCCGCGCGCAGCCGCGCCAGCGGCAGCCGCACCGCCAGGGCGAGCACGAACGCGCCACAGAGCGCCGCGGTGACCGCCGCCCCGCCGGCGACGCCGGCGTGGAAGGAGAGGTAGAGGCCGGCCACCGAGGCCGCCAGCGCCACCGCGACCGCGGTGGCCATCATCGGGACGATCCTCGGGGTCAGGAGCCGGGCCGTGGCCGCCGGGCCGACCAGCATCGCCACCACGAGGAGGTTTCCGAGCGCCTGCACGGCGACCAGGACGGCCAGCGCCAGGAGGAGCGCCAAGGCGACCTCGAAGCCCCCCGGCCTGCGCCCGAGCGCGCCGGCGCCGGCGCGGTCGAAGAAGACGGCCATGAAGCTCGGGTGCAGCAACCAGAGGGCAACGCCGATCACCAGCGCCGCGCCGGCGGTGACCGCGATCTCGCCCCAGCCGACGGCCAGGAGGTCGCCGAAGAGCAGCCCGTTCAGCCCGGCCGGCACCTCGGGGGCGAGGCCGAGCAGCACGCCAAGCCCGAACAGGCCGGTAATGACCACGGCCACGCCCACGTCGGAGTCCAGGCGCGGCACGCGCCCGACCAGCGCCACGAGGGTCGCCCCGACGAGCAGCCCGGCCGCTCCCCCGGCGACCAGCGGCAGCCCCAGCAGCGCCGCGGCCACCAGCCCGGGGAGCATCGAGTGGGCCAGCGACTCGGCTCCGTATGAGATACCGGCGAAGACGACCCAGCAGCCGAGCGTCCCGGAGACCAGGCCGAGCAGGGCAAGCTCGACGAGGGCGCGGGCCACGAACGGCTCGCGGAGCGGGTCGACGATCCAGTCGATCATCGCCGGCTGTGGTCGTGATGGTGGGCCGGGAGGATCGCCCTCTCCCCGCCCACGGTGACGATGGCCCCGCCGTAGGTGCGCTCGATGACCTCCGGGGTGAGCACCTCGGCGGGCTCGCCAAAGGCGATCTGCACCCGGTTGCAGCACAGCACGAGGTCCCACCCGCGGGCCTGTTCGATGTCGTGGGTGGCCATCAGCAGGCCCCGGCCCTCGGCCGCGAGCTCGTCGAAGAGCGCGGTGAGCAGCTCGGCGCTGGGGGCGTCGGTGCCGGAGTAGGGCTCGTCGAGGAGCAGCAGCGGCGAGTCCTGGACCAGCGCGCGCGCCACGAGGACCCGCTGGCGCTGGCCGCCGGAGAGCTCCCCGAAGGTGCGGCCGGCCAGCTCGGCCAGCCCGACCCGGGCCAGCGCCTCATGGGCCCGCGCCCGGTCGGCCCGGCCCGGGCGGCGCCACCAGGCAAGCCGGGGCAGCGCCCCCATCAGCGCCACGTCCAGCGCGCTGACCGGGTAGTCGAGCCGCGAGCGCTCGGTCTGCGGCACGAGGGCCGGCGGGCCGCCGGCCACCGCCACCTCGCCGGACGAGGGCGCCAGCTCGCCGGTGAGGACGCGGAAGAGCGTCGACTTGCCCCCGCCGTTGGGCCCGAGCAGGGCGACCCTCTGGCCGGCCTCGACGTCGAAGGTGAAGCCGCTGATCGCCGGGACGCTCTCGCCCGGGTAGGTGGCGGCGAGTCGATCCGCTCCGACAAGCAGGCGGTCGCTCACGTGGTGATCGAGCACCTGACCGTGCCCCCGCTCGTCCCGGCGGCGACCGCCTCGGCGTTGGCGGCTGCGGCTCCCAGGACGGTGCCTTCCGGCCCGTCGGCAGGCCCGAGGGTGTCCCCGTAGAGCGTGTACCGGGAGGAGGCTCCGGTGTCGGCGGCGATCCGCTCGGCGAGGGCCGGGTTGAGCGAGCTCTCCGGGAAGACGGCCTTCACCCTCTCTTCGCGGATCGTCCTCTCGAGCTCGGCGACCTCGCCGGCCGACGCCTGGCCCTGCGTCGAGGTCGACGGGAAGACCGCTCCCACCGACCTGATCCCGTAACGCTCGGTGAAGTAGGCGAAGGCGTCGTGGTCGGTGACGATCACGCGCTCCTTCTCCGGAACCTTGTCCAGGCAGGCGCGGATCTCCGCGTCGACCTTTCGGATCTTCGCCCGGTAGGCGTCGGCGCCGGCTTCGACCTGCTTGCGGGCCGCCGGGTCGGCGGCGATCAGCGCCTTCTCGATGCGGGTGGTCGCCGCCTCGAGGTTCTCGGCGTCGTGCCACCAGTGAGGGTCCACGGCGGAGTCGCCGTGGGAGTGCCCCTCCTCGCCGGAAGCCTTCTCCTCGGAGTGCTCCTCCTCGCCGTGGGAGTGACCCTCCTCGCCGACCGGGTGGGTGACCGGCAGGTCGTCTCCCAGGTCGACCACGCTGGCCGTCGAACCTGATTCCTCAACCAGCTTCCGGACCCACCCGTCCAGCCCCAGCCCGCTGGTGAAGACGACCTTCGCGTCGGCGACCTCGGCGACGTCGGCCGGACGGGGCTCGTAGTCGTGAGCCTCGGAGTTGGGCTTGAGGATCTGGTTCACCGTCACCGAGCCTCCCCCGACCTGCCGGACCAGGTCTCCAACCTGGGTCGTCGTGGCGCTGACCACCACCCGGTCCTCGGCTGCCCCATCTCCGTCCTGGCCACAGCCGGCCAGCACCAGCAGGAGGGCCACCGCGCCCGCCGCCCCGAGCGGCGCCCGCGAGCGGGCCCGGCTCCCGAGCCAGCGCCCGACCACCGCGAGGGCGAAGACCCCACCGGCGAGAACGGCGATCGCCGCGCCCGGGGGAACGTTCAGCTGGTAAGCGAGGGTCATACCAATCACTCCTTCTGCTGCCGCCAGGGCAGCGGTTGCCAGCTGCCAGGAGGGCAGCCGGTCGGTGAACAGGCGGGCGGTCGCGGCGGGCACCACGAGGATCGCTGCGGTCATCAGCGCCCCGACGGCGCCGAGCGCCGCGACGACGGCGACGGCGACGAGGACGACCAGCGCCGCGTCGTAGCCCCGGCCGGAAAGCGCAGACCGACCGGCAAAGCCGTTGCCCAGCCAGCGGCCACCGATCATCAGGCCGACCACCGCAGCGCCAGCCAGCGCACCGGCCGCCATGGCCAGCTCGGGCGGGCCGATGGCCAGGAGGCTCCCGAAGAGGAGGCGGTCGATGCTGCCCTGGGAGCCGAAGACGTCACTGGCCAGGATCACCCCAGCGGCCAGCGCCCCGGCGAGCACCAGGGCGGTGGTGCTGTCGGTCCCGACCGATCGTCGCCCGGCCAGCAGTCCGAGGCCGGCCGCGGCCAGAAGCGACGCGCCGAGTGCTCCCAGCAGCGGCGAGAAGGCCAGGCCGTCGGCCAGGACCAGGCCCGGCACGGCCACCGTGCCGGCGGCGTGGGCGAAGAAGGAGAGGCCGCGCAGGACGATCCAGGTGCCCAGCAGGCCCGAGAGGCCGGCGAGCAGCAGCACCTCGATGATCCCCCTCTGGAAGAAGGGAAGGGTCCACGCCTGGAGCACTGGGCCAGATTAGCAGTAATGAGACCTATTCTCATTACTGGGCCGGTCCATCCATTGCCCCACCACGGCGCGCCGGGCGGCAGGGCCGCGGGAGCTCGCGGCGAAAGGAACCCTGATGGAAGCCTTCACGGCAGAGCCCGCGGGAGACAGGCGCTTCGCCGGCCTGCGCGCGCTGCTGGGCGCCCCGGCCGGCCGGCTGCTCGCCGCCATCGCCGGGCTGCTCCTGCTGGCCACCGTCGCGGCCACGATCGCCCTCTGGCCGGGCACGGACAGCGCCGAGCCCACCGGCGCCCTGGGCGGGCGCACCGTGGCGGCCGAGGTCGTGCGGACGACGACGGTGCCCTGTGGCCCGACCGACCAGCTCTGCCGGCGTGTCGTGGCCACGGTCGGCGAGGGACCGGAGCGCGGGCGGCAGGTGACCCTCGACCTCGGGCCGGTCGAGGCCACCCAGGACCCCGGGCCCGGCGCGGGAATCCGGGTGGTGCGCAACGAGTCGGTGGCCGGCGCGCCCGCCACCTACGGCTTCGTCGACTCCGACCGCAGGCTGCCCCTGGCGATCCTCGTCGTCGCCTTCGCCGCCCTCGGGATACTCGTGGCCCGCCGCCAGGGGCTCCTCGCGGTCATCGGCCTCCTGGTGAGCGTCGTCATCATCACCACCTTCCTCGTGCCGGCGATGCTCGCCGGCGAGCCGCCGGTGCTGGTCTCCGTGGTCGCCTCGATGCTGGTCATGTTCGTGACCCTTGGCCTGACCTACGGGATCAGCGCCCAGAGCCTGTCGGCGGCCACCGCGATAGCCGCCTGCCTCCTTCTGGCGACCCTGCTCGGGACGCTGGCCCTCACCTGGACCGGGCTCGACGGGGCCGGCGGGGAGTATTTCCAGCTCCTGAGCCAGGCCAACGTCGAGGGGGTCTCCCTGCGGGGGATCATCCTGGCCGGAATGGTCGTCGGCGCGCTGGGCGTCCTCACCGACACCGCGGTAACCCAGGCCTCCGCGGTGATGGCCCTGCGCCGGGCCAACCCCTCGCTCGGGGTCCGCGGGCTCTACCGCGAGGGGTTCACCGTCGGGCGCGACCACCTGGCGGCCACCATCCACACCCTCGTGATGGCCTACGTCGGAACCCTGCTCCCGCTCCTGCTGGTGCTGGAGGCCGCCGACGTGGGCGTGACCGACGCCCTCAACGGCCAGCTGCTCGCCGAGCCGCTGGTGGCCACCATCATCGGCGCGACCGCGCTGATGGCCAGCGTCCCCCTGACCACATTACTAGCGGCCGTGCTCGCCGTCCGCGTGCCGCCGGCGGCGATCCCCGAGGCCCACGCACACCCCCACTGACGCGCCGCACCTGCGCGACTGTCACAATCGTCCCATGTGCGTCCAGTGCATGGCAGGGGCAATGGCCGCCGGCGCGGCCGTCACCGGCAGCCGGGTGATGATCGTCACCCGCTTCCGGCAGGCGATGACCCCGGTCCGTAAACGCGCCCTCGATATCTCGGTCGCCGCCGTCGGCCTCTTCGCTGCAGCTGTCCTCCTCGGCGGCGCCTGAGGTCAGGCCGGGGGCGCTGCCGCCGCCGGGGCCGGCATAGCCTGGACGGCGAACGGCCTGAGCGAGGTCGTCCTCGAGCCGCGGGTGGCCCGGACCGTGATCCGGTGGCTGCCCGAGCGGGCCAGCTTCACCGAGACCGAGAAGCGCGGGCGCGCCTGGGCGGTGCGCAGCGCCGTGCGCACCCAGCGGCTGCCGGCCCGCCGCTCGACCAGCACCTCGACCGGCCCGTTGGGCCTGGCCTCGCCGCTGACCTCGACCGTACCCCCGGCCGCGACCTGCGCAGCGGCAACCGAGGCCGAGAGCTTCGGCTTGACCTCGAGGGCTATCGGCTCGGACTCGACGCCGGCGGCCCGGGCCCGGAGCACGACGCTGGAACGGACGATCACCCGGTGGCTCCAGGTGCCGTCTGAGTCGGAGGTCTCCGAAGCGACCGCCTTCCAGCCGCCGCTGGCCAGCTGGACCTCTAGGACGACCTTTTCGCGGGCGCGCGCCGTCTTGTCGCCGTTGGTCACGGCACCCCTGAGGCGCGCGGCCCGCCCCCACTCGATCGCCCCGGGCCCGACGAGCGTCACGTAGGCCTCGGGAGGGGCCAGCTCGCCCTGCTCGGCGGCGAGGCGGCGGATCGCGCCCAGCTGCGCGTAGAGGAGGTTGCCCGGGCAGTCGGTACTGCAGCCGTCCCGGTGACCGCTGATCCGGCTGAAGGTGACCCTCCGGCCCGCCGGCCAGCGGTTCTCCGAGCCGCCCGCGGAGATGATCTCGACGGTTCCCGATACCGGCACGCCGTGGAGCGGGAGCTTCCAGCCCAGAAGCGCGCCGACCGCCTCGACTGCAGCCCGCGGCGCCGAGGTGCCGGTGAACGAGCCGAGGATGGCCACCCCGGTCGAGACGCTGTTCCAGCCCCCGGCCTGGGCGCCGATCACCGGCATGGTGATCCCCCCGGCCCGCCCCTCGAAGATCCGGCCGAAGCGGTCGACGAGGAAGTTGTAGCCGACGTCGTTCCAGCCCCGGCCGTCGCGGTGGTAGCGGGCGATCGCCTGGACGATCGAGGCCGACTCCGAGGCGGAGTAGTTGTTTACGCCCTCGGTGTGGTGGACGAAGGCCATCACCACCCGCCCGAACGACGGCTGGGTTCGTGGAGGGACGCGGCCCCCGCCCCAGGCCGAGCGCGGGACGATCTCCGGCTGCGAGCGGGAAACCGTGACCGGGCGCGCCGCCGCCACGCGGGCGCCGGCACCACGGGAGACCTCGACGAACTGGAGCCGCAGCGTCCCGCCGACGCGGCCGTCGGCCCGCAGCTGCAGCTCGTCGTTGGGCCCGGTCCAGACCGGCTCGGAGGCCAGCGGTCGCCCGCCGCCGTCGGGGCCGTGGTCGATGCTCTCGCGCATCGGGGCCCAGGGCGTCCAGTCGCCGCCCTGCCGGCGGGCGCGGACCTCGACGGCCGGATGGCGGCCGGGGTCGAGCAGGCCGACGAGGGAGAAGGGACGTCCGGCCGAGATCGGGCGGCTGACGCCGGACGGGCCGAGCGCCGAGGCGGGAACCCGGAGGGTGAAGGCCTCGGTGCCGTCCGCGGCCAGGGCGTCGCCCGCTGAGGCCAGCGGGCGGAGCATCAGCGTCGCCGCCGAGGCGGCCCCCAGCGCGAGGGCGCCCCGGCGGGTCAGCGGCCGGTGCTCGGAAGGGCTCTCTTCACGTTCGTGGTTCATCGCAACCCTGGAAATGCTGCCAGCAACCTTCGCCCCGGGGCGCCGGTTTGCCTTCACGCCCGGCCGGGCGCGAGGCGTCAGGCCGGTACGGCGGCCGGCGAGCCCTCGGCCAGCCAGCGGTCGCCGAAGCAGCGCATCTCCTCGACCAGCGGCAGCAGGTCGCGGCCCTTCCCGGTCAGCGCGTACTCGACCCTCGGCGGCAGCTCCGGGTACTGGCGGCGCTCGACGATCCCTTCCTTCTCGAGGTCGCGAAGGCGCAGCGAGAGCGTCCTCGGGCTGATCCCCTCCAGCGAGCGCTCCAGCTCGCAGAAGCGGGCGCAGCCGCCCTCCAGGTCGCGGATGATCAGCACCGTCCACTTGGTGCAGACGATGTTCGCGGTGCGGCAGACGGGGCAATCGTCGTTGGCGGACACCCCTTCACTTTACCAAGTGAAGTAAAGGGCCCCGCCGCCCGGGAATCAGGCCGGCATTACCGGCCTTCCCTCGGACGGCTGGACCAGGAGCCAGCCCTCGCCGCTGAAAGCCATCTGGATCGACTCGCCGGAAGAGCGCCCGATCAGCGCCTTCGCGCTCATCTCGGTCTTCAGCGACGCGGTAACGCCGGCCGACCATGTGATCGCCGCCTGGGCGTCGGCGAAGGTCGGGGCGGAGCCGACATCCAGCATCACCGGGGGCCCGTCGGAGAGGACGGCCACGTAGCCGGTGCCGGTGAGCGAGGTGTTGAAGAGGCCACCGGCCATCATCCCGGCGGCGCCACCGGCCATCATCGTGATGTCCCAGTCGATGTCGGAATCGAAGGCCAGGAGGCTGGGACCGTTGACGGTGATCGTCTCGCCCTCGAGGTAGAGCAGGTGGATCTCCTGGGCGGTGTCGGCCAGGAAGACCTCGCCGGTGCCGGACATCTTCATCAGGGTGGTGCCTTCGCCGGTCGCCGCCTTCTTGATCATCCGCCCGATGCCCCCGGAGCCGGCGTGCTCGAAGCTCACCTCACCCTGGTAGGCGACCATCGAGCCGCGCTTGGCCTGGATCTCTCCCTCGGAGAGCCTCACCTTGAGGAGCTTGGAGTTCTGCAGGACGAAGTCGTCGGTCGACGTCGTCTCGGTGTACTGCTGGAGGTTGGTGCGCATGGGGTCTCCCTGATCGGTGGCGGGAGTCGATCATCGACGACCGCCCCCGCCCCGGTCAAGGGGCCGGCTACGGGGCGTTAACCGGGAGGGCCGCGGTCAGGCGACGTCGCGAAGCTTCTGGGCCTCGGCGAGCGACTGGAGCTTCTTGAGCGACTGGTTCTCGATCTGGCGGATCCGCTCGCGCGTGACGTTGAAGGTGCGGCCTACCTCGTCGAGCGTGCGTGGGTGCTCGCCGCCGAGTCCGTAGCGCAGCTCGAGGACCCGGCGCTCGCGGTAGGAGAGGTTCTCCAGCGCCTCGCGCAGGGCCTCCTTGGTGAGGACCTCGGCCGCGCGCTCGTAGGGGGACTCGGCGCGCTCGTCGGCGATGAACTGGCCGAACTCCGACTCCTCCTCGTCGCCGACCGGTTTCTCCAGCGAGACCGGCGACTGGGCCGAGCGCTTGATCGAGTCGACCTCCTCCGGGTCGATCCCGGTGACCTCGGCGATCTCGTCCGGCGTGGGCTCGCGGCCCAGCTCGGTGACCAGCTTGCGCTCGGCACGGCCGATCTTGTTGAGCTTCTCGACCACGTGGACGGGGATCCGGATCGTGCGGGCCTTGTCGGCCAGGGCGCGGGCGATCGCCTGGCGGATCCACCACGTCGCGTAGGTGGAGAACTTGAAGCCCTTGCGGTAGTCGAACTTCTCGGCGGCACGCACCAGGCCGAGGGTCCCCTCCTGGATCAGGTCCAGGAACGGCAGCCCCTGGTTGCGGTAGTTCTTGGCGATCGATACGACCAGGCGCAGGTTGGACTCGACCATCTTCTGCTTGGCGTCGAGGTCGCCGCGCTCGATCCGCTTGGCCAGGTCGACCTCCTCCTGGGCGGTGAGCAGCCGGACCTTGCCGATGTCCTTGAGGAAGAGCTGGAGCGAGTCGGTGGTCATGTCGGGCCGCAGGTCGATCGAGGCCTTCGACTTGCGGCGCGTGCGCTTGTCGGGCGCGCGCTCGGCCGCCGCGGGCGGCCCGGCCGGGTCCTCGTCGATTAGCTCGATCTCCTGGCCCTCGATCCACTTGGCGAGCTCCTCGCGATCGGAATCGTCGATGTCGAGCTCGGCGGTGGCGCTGGCCAGGTCGGCCTGGGAGAGCACGCCGGTCTGGGCCCCCCTCGCCACCAGGGTCTTGATCTCTTCGAGTTCCTGAAGCTCGCTGACTGACATGGGTTCGGTTGGTGGCTCCCTCGCCGGGGCCGGCGTCGGCCCGGGCAGATCGTCTTGACATCGTTGCCCGGGAGTGCAGCGCCGCGCCTGGGGGCAGCTCCTCCTCGAGCAGGCCAAGAGAGTACCGCCGCCGCGACGGGATCGCTCCACTTTTTTCGGAACCGGGGCTGGGCCGCGCCGGCGGCGCATCACCGCTGCGCCGGGAAGGCACGGTTGGGGCGTGCGGCCGGGGGCCGGGAAGGAAAATCCCCGGCGCTCCCCCTGGTGATGGCAGAATGGCCCGATGGCCGAGCCGGAGAAGCCCAGCGACGCGGAGGAGAACGACGTTCTCTCCAACCTGCCGCGCAGCCGCCGCCAGCGCCCCTCGGCGCACCGCGAGCAGGCCCGGGCCGCGCGCGAGGCCAACGGCGGCACCAGCCGCGACGTCGAGGCCGCGGGCGGGGCCCGGGCCGGCACCCCCGGCAACGGAGCGGCCACGCCCCGGAAGGAGCCCGCTCCGGTGGGCGCGGCCGGCGCCGACGACGAGCGGCCGCGCAAGCGCGTCCCCGCCTCCGGTTACGCCACCGTCCGCGAGCCGGGCTCCTACGGCAACGCCGACCCCGACGAGCTGCTCAAGGGCTTCGTCCGGGGCATCCTGCGCCGCCTGCCGGGCTGATCGGCAATCATGGGGCCCGAGGGACCACCATTCGACTTCGCACGCCCCTGGCGCTGATCGCCATCCTGCTCGCCGTTCCCCCCGCCTCGCTCGCGGCCGGTGGCACCATGGCCGAGGACTCGCTGCTCGTCGCCGGCCCGGGGCTGGTGCGCGAGAAGCTCGCGCTGACCGGGATAGCCGCCGGCGAGGCCGGCCGGCCGAGGGTGGAGGTGCAGCTCGCCCAGGCCGACGGCTCGTGGGCGACCATCGCCCGGGCGCGGGCGGGCCGCGACGGCTCATTCCGCACCTCCTGGCGCCCGGGCACCGCCGGCCGCTTCAGCCTGCGCGCCGTGACCGAGGGGGCGCCCGCCTCTTCGGTGGCCACGACCACGGTGAGCGTGATGCGGCGGACGGTGGCCACCTGGTACGACCAGACCGGCTCGACCACCGCCTGCGGGGTGGACCTGAAGAAGAACACGCTAGGCGTGGCCCACCGCAGCCTCCCCTGCGGCACCGAACTCGAGTTCTCCTTCCGCGGCCGCTCGGTCCTGGCCCCGGTGATCGACCGCGGGCCGTTCGTGATGGGAGTCTTCTACGACCTCACGATCGCGGCGGCCCGGAGGATCGGCTTCGTGTCAACCGGCCGGGGACCGGTCGGCGTGCTGCCGGCGGCCACTCCTCTGTCGGCCCCGGCCCCGGCTCCCGGGGTCGCCGCCGGCCGCGGGCGCTGAGGCGGCCATGGGCGACCGGCCGATCGACGTAGCCCAGGCCCGCCGGATCGTCCTGGGGGCCTGCCGGCGCCTGCCGGCGCAGGAGGTCCCGGTAGGCGAGGCGCTCGGCCGCACGCTGGCCGCCGACGTGACCGCCGCCGCCGACGTCCCGGGCACCGCCACCAGCGCCATGGACGGAATCGCCGCCCTGCCCGCTCCGGCCGGCACCGAACTGCGGGTGGTCGGTGAAGCCCGGGCCGGCCACCCGGCGGCCCGGGCGCCGGGCGAGGGCGAGGCGATCCGGATCTCGACCGGGGCCGTCGTCCCCGACGGGCCCCTCGGGGTGCTGCAGCTAGAGCTGTTCGACGACCGCGGAGAGACGGTCGTCACCGCCGACGGGCTCGGCGAGGGCCGCAACGTCAGGCGCGCCGGGGAGGACCTGCAGGCCGGGCAGGTGGTGCTGGAGGCCGGCCGCACCCTGGGGCCGGCCGGGCTCGGGGTGGCCGTGGCCGCGGGGCGCGCGTCACTGGCGTGCGTGCGCCGGCCCGCGGTGGCGATCGTCGCCACCGGCGACGAGCTGCGCCCCCCGGGCGAGCCGCTGGAGCCCGGCCAGCTGCACGACTCGAACCTCGCCACCCTCTCGGCCCTGGCGGCGAGCGACGGGGCGCTCCTGGTGGGCGCGGGCAAGGCCGGTGACACGCTCGAGGCCACCGAGGCCGCGCTGGCCGACGCGCTGGCGGGCGCCGACCTGGTGGCCTGCTCGGGCGGCGTCTCGGTCGGCCCCCACGACCACGTCAAGGAGGCCCTGGCCCGGCTCGGGGCCACCGAGCTCTTCTGGCGGGTGGCGCTCAAGCCGGGCAAGCCGACCTGGTTTGGCACCCGCGACGAGACGCTGGTCTTCGGGCTGCCCGGCACCCCCGTCTCGGCGATGGTCACCTGGATCCTCTTCGTCCGGCCCGCGATCGACGCGCTGCTGGGCCGGGAGGCCTCCGGGACGGCCCGGGTTTCCCTCGGGGAGCCGCTGGCGCGCAACCCGGCGCGCGACGAGTGCGTCCGGGTCGCTGTCCGGGACGGCCTGGCCTACGCCACCGGCCCCCAGGGCTCCCACGTGCTCAGCTCCATGGCCCTCGCCGACGGGCTGGCCGTGGTGCCGCGGGGAGAGGGGGAGCTGGAGGCCGGCGACGAGGTCGAGGTGATCCCGCTCGCCGCTCAGGCCGCTTCCATGTAGGCGACCAGCCGGTTGGTCAGCGCGGTGAGGGAGGGCGCCGGTTCCTCCACGGCCAGCGGGCGGCCGGCCAGGACCGAGTCGATCTCGGCGCCGAGCTCGGGGTCGACCCGGCCGGCCAGCGAGGCCCCCGCCGCGGCGGCGCGGCGCGGGGCCACCGGGGCCCGGGGCCAGATCGCCGCGAAGCGGCGGTCGAGGTCCGGATCCTCGTCGGGCTCGGTCACCCCGGGCTGCTCCCAGGCCAGCAGGCAGGCCGCGTAGCCGGGCGCATCGACCACCACCGCCCACTCGTTGCCCAGGGCGTCCTCGGGGGCGACCGGGATCTCGACCGGGCCACCCTCGGGCCGGCGCTCGACCGGGAAGTCGGCGAAGACCACGGCAGCGTCGGAGCGGGCGGCCAGCTCGCGGTAGCGCGGCTCGACCGCCCGGTAGAAGCCCTCGTGCTGGAAGGCGCCGACCAGGACCGGGGCCGCGGCCTGCGCCAGCGCCTCGTGCTCGATCGCCCGGCTGATCGCCATCAGCGTCGACTTGCGCAGTACCTGGGGCTTTACGTCGGGAAGGGAGGAGACGGCGGCGTAGATCGACGGGCGGTCGGTCCCGTTGCCGCGCGTCACCGCCCGCTCGATCGCGGCGGGGACCGAGAGGCCCCGGTGGCGGTAGGCCTGCACCCGGCGCAGGGCCTCGACGTCGTCGGCGCTGTAGAGCCGGTAGCCGGCGGGGGTCCGCTCGGGGGTGGGAAAGCCGTGGCGCTGCTCCCACATGCGGATCGTCCCGGCGGCGATGCCGGTCTGCTCGGCTACGTCCTTGATCTTGAGGGTGTTCGTGGTCATCGAAGGTGCGGAGAGGGGATGTCGTCCTCCCTGACGTGGTTGTTACGGTCGAGCACGGGTCCCGGACCACCAAACGGGCGCCTGGCCCGTATCCCCTCCACGTGAACGATTCGACGCTTCCCCCGATCCTCCTCACCGGCGCCACCGGGGCTGTCGGCGGCCTGCTGCTGGACCGGCTTCTGGAGGACGGCTTCCCGGTCAGGTCGATGGTGCGTTCTCCTCAGTCGGCCAACCTCCCCGGGGGCACCGAGGTCGTCCGCGGCGATGTGCTCAGCGGCGAGGGGCTGGAGGAGGCCACGGCGGGAATCGAAGTTGGCTACTACCTGATCCACTCGATGGGCCGCTCGCCTGGGGACTTCGAGGCCAACGACCGGCTCGGGGCCGCCAACTTCGCCAATGCGGCCCGCGACGCGGGGATCCGGCGGATCATCTACCTCGGGGGTCTCAAGGCCGAGGGCAAGGGCTCGGCCCACCTGCGCAGCCGCGAGGAGGTGGCCGAGATCCTCAGCACCGGCGCCCCGGAGTTCGTCCACGCCCGGGCCGCCATGGGGGTCGGCGGCGACAGCGCCTCGTTCTCGATGCTCCGCCAGGGCGTCGACCGGCTGCCGGTGCTGATCGGGCCCTAGTGGATCGCCACCGTCGCCCAGCCGGTGGCCGTCACCGACGTGGTCAATTCGCTGGCGAGCCTGCCCACCTACCCCGTCCCGCCCGAGGACGTCGCGCTCGGAGCGGCAGACGTGATCAGCTACCGCGACATGATGAACCTCTT
>JBJTBE010000044.1:0-14460 GCA_046091165.1 Solirubrobacterales bacterium
GCAGTGGTTGTCGTTGACGATCATCTGGTGGATGTGGCCGTAAGCGTCTCCCCAGTACTGCACGGTGACCACCACGATCACCGCCAGCCAGAACTTCGGGCTCGTGATCCACAGGCACATGACCCCTACGACACCGATCGAAAGGTCACCCATCGCGTTCTCGAACTGGAAACCTCCATCGCCCCGGGTGAAGCAGATCTGTTCGGCGATGTTTTGGGCATCGAAGACGTGGAACGCCGCCCCGACCACAGCGCCGATCCCCACCACGACTCCCAGCCAGTAGCGCAGGAACACCTGCGCGACAGCCCCGGAACCGTGAATCTCGCCGCGGTGGCGCAGGTAGTGGACGCCCGCGACTATCAGGGCGGCGACGATGAATACGACAAAGATCATTCTGCGCAGAACCTAACCGGCCACAGGCGTCCCTGCCGACATTCCGCCCATCCCGGCCAGGTACAACATCAACCTCTCCACCGGGGACAAGGGGATGGGCGTAACCTCGGCGGCGAACGGCGGCTTCTCGGTCAACCAGAAGAGCGAGATCGTCACCTCGACCTCGGCCTGCAAGCAGGGCTAGGGCCGGGCAGGAGCCGGCAGGGCCGGCGCTTCGGCCGCCTAGTGGCGAAAGTGGCGCCGGCCGGTGAAGACCATCGCGGCGCCGAGCTCGTCCACGGCGGCGATCACCTCGTCGTCGCGGATCGAGCCGCCCGGCTGGATCAGGGCGCCGGCCCCTCCCGCGATCGCTGCCTGCGGCCCGTCGGCGAAGGGGAAGAAGGCGTCGGAGGCCAGGACGAGGCCCTCGGTGCTCTCTATCCACTCACGGCCCAGGGCGATCTTCACCGAGTCCACCCGGCTCATCTGCCCGGCGCCGATGCCCAGGGTGGCCTGGTCGCGGGCGACGACGATCGCGTTGGACTTGACGTGACGGCTGACCTGCCAGGCGAAGATGAGGTCGAGCCACTCCTGCTCGGTCGGCTCCCGGGCGCTGACCACCTCCATCCCGTCGCGCGCGGCCACCACGCTGTCGTGCTCCTGGACGAGCAGGCCGCCGGCGACGGGGCGCAGCTCCCACGAGCCGGCCGCGGGCCGGCCGTCGCCCGAGGCCTCGAGGATCCGCACGTCGGGCTTGGCGGTCAGCGTCTCCAGCGCCGCCGGCTCGTAGCCGGGAGCGACGAGCACCTCGATGAACTGCTCGGAGAGCGCCTGCGCGGTCTCCGCGTCCACGGGGCGGTTGAGGGCGATGATCCCGCCGAAGGCGCTTACCGGATCGCCGGCAAAGGCCTTGCGGTAGGCCTCCAGCAGCGTCGCCCCCCGCGCCACGCCGCACGGGTTGTTGTGCTTGACGATCGCGCAGGCCGGCTCGCCGTCGCCGAGCTCGGCAAGCATGCCGCGGGCACCGTCCAGGTCGAGGACGTTGTTGAAGGAGAGCTCCTTGCCGTGGAGCTGCGCGGCGTCGGCCAGCACCCCGCTCGCCGCGCCGGCCTCCTCGTAGAAGGCGGCCGCCTGGTGCGGGTTCTCGCCGTAAGGCAGCTCGAGCCGCTTCTCCCACGAGCGGGCCAGTCGCGGCGGGAAGCCCCCGGCCCGCCGGGCAAACCACGAGGAGATCGCCGCGTCGTAGCGCGCGGTCAGGGCGAAGGCCGCGGCCGCGAGCCGCTCGCGCAGCTCGAGCGCAAGGGCGCCCTCGCCGGCGGTCAGGGCCTCCAGCACCTCCCCGTACTGGCCCGGGTCGGTGACGATCGCCGAGAAGGCGAAGTTCTTGGCGGCGGCGCGGACCATCGTGGGGCCGCCGATGTCGATGTTCTCGATCACCTCGTCCGCGCCGGCCCCGTCGCGGGCGACGGTCTCCTCGAACGGGTACAGGTTCACGCAGACCAGGTCGACCAACTCGATCCCGTGCTCCTCGGCCTGCTCCATGTGGGCGGCGTCGTCGCGCCGGGCCAGCAGGCCGGCGTAGAGCCTGGGGTTGAGCGTCTTGACCCGGCCATCCATGATCTCCGGGAATCCCGTGAGGTCGTCTATGGCGCGGACCTCGAGCCCGGCCTCGGCCAGAGCCGCGGCGGTGCCGCCGGTCGAGACGATCTCCACGCCCATGCCGGCAAGCCCACGGGCGAACTCGACGATCCCCTCCTTGTCGGAGACCGAGAGCAGCGCCCGCCTCACGCGGACCTCGCCGGGAGCGCTTGTCGAGTAGTCCTCGGAGATGGGCGCGAGGCTACCGGAGCTCAGGGCGCGACGATCAGGCGTCGCGGGTTGTCCGGGTCGCGACTGACCGCCCCGCGAGCCAGCAGCCGGACCGCCTCGGGAAGGAGCTCGTGCTCGATCCCCTGGAGGATCTGGTGGACCTCGGTCGGGTCGCTCATCTCCGGCAGGTCGATCGCCCGCTGGAGGATGATCGCGCCCGAATCCACGCCGTCGTCCACCAGGTGGACGGTCACGCCAAAGACCCTCACGCCGTACTCCACCGCCTGCTCGACGGCCCGCATGCCCGGGAAGGCGGGCAGGAGCGAAGGATGGACGTTGACGATGCGGTCGGGGAAGGCGGCGATGAACGCCGGCGAGAGGATCGCCATGTAGCCGGCGAGCACCACGATCTCCACCTCCTGGCCGATCAGCCAGGCGGCGATCGCCGCGTCGCGTGCCTCGCGGTCGGCGTAATCGGCGGCGGGGAAGGTCTTGACCGGGATGTCGGCCTCGCGGGCCCGGCGCAGCCCCGGAGCGTCGTCCTTGTCGCTGGCCACGCAGGCGATCTCGGCGTCGAACCCGTGTACCTGCTCGAGCAGGGCCTGGAGGTTGGTGCCCCTTCCGGAGAGCAGCACGGCGATTCTGGTCATCCGGTAACCCTCTCGCCCGCCACCGACAGCTTCGGGTAGCGCCCGCCGCTGGAGGCCAGTGCTCCCCCGGCGATCAGGCCGTCGACGCGGGCCATCACCTCGTCGGCGTGCAGGTCGCCGAAGGCCCCGTAGTGCTCGAGGCGGTCGTGGCCACTGCTGAGCAGCGCCTTCGAGCGCCCGCCGCGCAGGATCTCCACGGTGCGAGTGCGCCCGACCGCCGGGCGGGCGCTGCCCACCACCTCGATGATCGCCGCCTCGAGCCCCTCCTCGTCCACCTCGGCCGGCTTGCGCCGTGAGGGGGCCGGGCGGCCGCGGCCGGCGGCCACGGCGAGGACGTCGGCCACGGCACCCGGCTCGCAGGCATCGCAGCAGGGCACGCCGGCGGCCGTGTGGGGCGCCTCCCCGTCACCGAAATGGCGCAGGATCGCCGCCCGGCGGCAGCCGTCGCCTTCCACGAACGCCCAGGCCGCCCGGTACTGGCGCCAGCGCGCGCTCACCCCTTCCTTGGCCGAGGTCCGGGCCAGCGACCGGGCCCTCCCGTCGTAGGGGGCCTCGACCCGCCCGGCGAGCCGGTCGGCCGGCGAAGGGGCCGGGCGCAGCACCCCGGCCCGCACGAGGTGGCCGACGGTGGCGCGGACCTGGTCGGGGTCACCGCCGACCTCGGAGAGGGCGAGGTCGTAGCGCCCGTCGGTCGCCGAGCCGACGATGGCGGCGGCGATCCGGTCGAGCTCGGCCTCCTCGATCTCCGAGCGCTCGATGAAGTAGACGTGCAGCCCCTTGTCGCGCGGCTGGGCGAGCATCAGCGCCCGCGACGGGAGCCCGTCGCGCCCGGCCCGGCCGGCCTCCTGGTACCAGCCCTCCAGCGACTGCGGCACGCTGACGTGCACGACGCTGCGCACGTCGGCCTTGTCGATCCCCATTCCGAAGGCGTTGGTCGCCACCACCACCTCCACCTCGCCGTCCATGAAGCGCCGCTGAGTCTCGGCGCGCTTCTCGCGGTCCAGCCCGGCGTGGTAGGCGAGGACCTCGATACCCAGGTCGTGGGCGAGGTCTTCGGCGACCTGCTCGGTCAGCTTGCGGGTGCCGGCGTAGACGATCGCCGGGCGGGAGCCCGGCTCGGCCAGGGCCGCGGCCAGCTGCGCGCGCGAGTGCTCCGGGGAGCGCGTGGGCACCACCGCGAAGGTGAGGTTGGGACGGTCGAAGCCGGTCGCCACCCGCACCGGCTCGCGCAGGCCCAGGCGCGCCACGATGTCGGCGGCCACCTGCGGCGTGGCGGTGGCGGTGGAGGCAAAGAGCGAGTCGGCACCGAGCCAGCGGGCGGCGTCCCCGAGGCGGAAGTAGTCGGGCCGGAAGTCGTGACCCCACTGGGAGACGCAGTGGGCCTCATCGACGGTGAAGATCCCGATCGGGATGTCGCGCAGCGCCTCGAGGAAGCCCGGCGAAGCAAAGCGCTCCGGCGCGACGTAGAGCAGGCGCAGCTCGCCGGCCCGGGCCCGCTCCATCACCTCGCGGTTCTCGGCGGCGTCCTGCTGGGAGTTGACCAGCGCCACCCGGCCGGGCGCCCGCTCCTGGAGCGCGCCGACCTGGTCGGCCATCAGCGAGACCAGCGGCGAGACGACGATCGAGAGATCCTCGCGCAGGAGCGAGGGCAGCTGGTAACAGAGCGACTTGCCGGCGCCGGTGGGCATCACGACCAGCACGTCGCGACCCTCGAGGGCGCCCTGCACCGCCTCGGCCTGGCCGGGGCGGAAGGCGTCGAAGCCGAAGATCTCGTGGAGCGCCGTTTCCGCGGTGCCCATGGCCCCGGTCAGGCCGAGCTGCGGGCCATCGGAAGCTCCTCCTCGAGGGAGAACTTGCCGGTGCCCTGCCCGGGACCGGGGAGCGGGTACTTCCCGGAGAAGCAGGCGTCGCAGTGGTCTGCGGGCTCGCCGCCGATCGCCTCGTAGACGCCGTCGAGGGAGAGGTAGGCCAGCGAGTCGGCGCCGACGTGCTCGGCGACCTCCTCGACCGTGCGCTCGTGGGCGACCATCTCCTCGCGGGTGGACATGTCCACCCCGTAGTAACAGGGGTGGCGGATCGGCGGGGCGGAGATGCGCAGGTGCACCTCGAGGGCTCCTGCCTCCCGCAGCATCTGGATGATCTGGCGCATCGTGTTGCCGCGCACGATCGAGTCGTCGACCACGACCAGCTTGCGGCCGCCGACGATCTCCGGCAGGGGGTTGAACTTCAGCCGCAGGCCGTGCTTGCGCAGCTCCTGGCCGGGCTGGATGAAGGTGCGCGCCACGTAGCGGTTCTTGACGAAGCCGTCGTCCTGGGGCAGGCCGCTGCCGCGCGCGTAGCCGCGGGCGGCGGCGTTGCCCGAGTCGGGGATCGCGATCACCAGGTCGGCTCCGGGCGCGGGGGCCTCCCGGGCCAGGACCTCGCCCATCCGCCCGCGGGCGGCCTGGAGCGAGGTGTCGTTCATGCGGGAGTCCGGGCGGGCGAAGTAGATGTACTCGAAAACGCAGAACGCCTCGCGCTCGCCCTCGACCAGCATCCGGGTGCGGATCCCGTCCTCACCGATCGAGATCAGCTCGCCGGGCAGCACGTCACGCATGTACTCGGCGCCGATGATGTCCAGGGCGCACGACTCGCTGGCCACGCAGTAGTGCTCGCCGATGCGGCCGAGCACCAGCGGCCGCACGCCGGCCGGGTCGCGGAAGGCGAGCACCCGCTCGTTGGTCATGATCACCGTCGAGAAGGCGCCCTTGAGGCGGGGAACGACGGCGGCGACCGCGTCCTCGATCGCCTCGTCGGGCTGCTCGGCGATCAGCGCGGCGATGATCTCCGAGTCCGAGGTCGAGGTGAACTCGACCCCTTCGGCCCGCAGCTCGGCATGGAGCTCGACGGCGTTGGTGAGGTTGCCGTTGTGGGCCAGGGCGATCTCGCGCCGGCGGCCGTTGCCGGCGGTGCGGTGGACCGGCTGGGAGTTCTCCCACTCGTTGGAGCCGGTGGTCGAATAGCGCACGTGGCCGATCGCCAGCTCGCCGCCGAGGGCGCGCAGGTCGTGCTCCTTGAAGACCTGGCTGACCAGGCCCAGCGCACGCTGGGTGATGATGAACGAGCCGCGGTCGGCGGCGGCGATACCGGCCGACTCCTGCCCGCGGTGCTGGAGGGCGTAGAGACCGAAATAGGTAAGGCGCGAGACGTCGCTGCCCGGGGCGTAGATGCCGAAGACCCCACACTCTTCGCGGGGACCCTCCCAGGTGTCGGGAAGGTCGATCGAAGCGGTGGAGGTCGGTTCCGCCAGAACTTCCCCAGCGTACCAGCGGGAAGCGTCGCCTCCGCCGGGTCCGGCCGGGTAACTGCCGGCTTCCGGCGACCCTGCGCTCACGGGAAGCAGGCGACCAGCCCGTCGTGGGCCGCGCGCAGCCCGTCGAGGGTCCACTCCATCTGCTCGTCGCCGGCCTGGAGCGAGAGGCTCTCCCCGCCGACGTGGCCGATGACCGTGAGCCCGGTGGTGGCGGCGAGCTCCTCGATCGCGCCCTGGTGGCCGGAGAGAATGAAGCCGCCGGGAGCCTCCCCGAAGAGGGCGGCGTCGAGCGATCCGCCGGCCAGGGCCTCCGGGTCGAGCTCGACCGTGGCGCCGGTCGAGCCGGCCAGGCAGCACTCGGCCAGCGCCACCGCCAGGCCGCCCTCGGCGATGTCGTGGGCCGAGCTGATCCGCCCGCTGCGTACCGCCTCGCGAACGGCCTGCTGGGTGGCGGCCACCCGGGCGACGTCGATCTCCGGGAGCCCGTCGGGCAGCGGCTCGCCGCGCAGGCGGGCCAGCTCGGAGGCGGCGAGGTCGGGATGGAAGTCGCCGACGAGGGCGATCGCCTCGCCCTCCTCCACGAAGCCGAGGTGGCCGCAGCGGGCGGCGTCGGGCAGCAGGCCGACCATGCCGATCACCGGGGTGGGGTAGATCGGGCCCGAGGGCGCCTCGTTGTACAGGGAGACGTTCCCGCCGACGATCGGCGCGTCCAGCGCGCGGCAGGCGTCGCCGATCCCGCGGACCGCCTCGGTCAGCTGCCAGGCCACGTGGGGCTTCTCGGGATTGCCGAAGTTGAGGTTGTTGGTCGTGCCCAGCGGCTTTGCGCCCACACAGGCCAGGTTGGCCGCGCACTCGAGCACCGTGGCGACCGCTCCCCGGTACGGGTCGGCGGCGACCCGGCGGCCGTTGCCGTCGATGCTGACGCCGAGGCCTGCGCCCGAGGGCAGGACGAGCACGGCCGCGTCGGTCTCCTCGGGGCGCCGGACGGTGCGCGACTGCACGATCGAGTCGTACTGCTCGAAGAGCGGGCGCCGGGAGGCGATGTTGGGCGCGCCGAGCAGCTCGAGGAGGGTCTCCTGCGGGCCGGCGTCGGCGGAGATCGTCGCCGGCGCCGGGGGGTAGATCGGCTCGGCGGACTTCTCGGGGGCGAGGTCGTAGAGGGGGCAGTCGTCGACCAGGGCCTCGACCGGCATGTCGCCGACGAGCTCTTCGCCGGAGAAGACCCGCATCCGCCGCGTGTCGGTCACCTCGCCGATCGCCGCGCTGGAGACCTCCCACTTCTCGCAGCACCCGGTCACCGCCGCTACGTCCTCGGGCCGCACGATGCAGAGCATCCGCTCCTGGGACTCGCTGACCATGATCTCGAACGGCTCCATACCGGCCTCGCGCAGCGGCACCTTTGCGACGTCGAGGTCGATCCCGACCTCGCCCTTGGAGGCCATCTCGCAGGCCGAGGAGGTCAGGCCGGCGGCGCCGAGGTCCTGGAGGGAGACGAGAAGGCCGCGCTCGAGCAGCTCCAGCGAGCACTCGAGCAGCTTCTTCTCCTCGAACGGGTCGCCGACCTGGACGGTGGGGCGCTTGCTGTCGTCGGCGTCGCCGAGCTCGGCCGAGGCGAGCACCGAGGCGCCGCCGATCCCGTCGCGGCCGGTGGAGGCGCCGTAGAGCATCACGACGTTCCCCACCCCGGCGGCGGCGCTGCGGATCATCTTCGGGGTCTCGGCCAGGCCGAGGGCCATCGCGTTGACGAGGCAGTTCTGCTCGTAGGGCTCCTCGAAGTAGACCTCGCCCCCGATGTTCGGCACGCCGATCGAGTTGCCGTAGTGGCCGATCCCCGCCACGGCGTGCTCGAGCAGGTAGCGCGAGCGCTCGCTGGAGCGCACGTCTCCGAAGCGCAGGGAATCGAGGACGGCCACCGGCCGGGCGCCGATGGCGAAGATGTCGCGCAGGATGCCCCCAACGCCGGTGGCCGCGCCCTGGAAGGGCTCGACGGCACTCGGGTGGTTGTGCGACTCGACCTTGAAGGCGCAGGCCAGGCCGTCGCCGACGTCTACGGCGCCGGCGTTCTCGCCGGGACCCATGATCACCGCCGGCCCCTCGGTGGGCAGCGTGCCGAGCAGCTTCTTCGAGTGCTTGTAGGCGCAGTGCTCGCTCCAGAGCAGCGAGTACATGGCCAGCTCCACCTGGTTGGGCGGGCGGCCCTGCTTCTCGCAGACCAGCTCGTACTCGTCGGCGGTCAGCCCGAGGGCGAGCGCGTCGTCGAGGGTCGGCAGCTCCTCAGGCACGGGCGCCCTCCGCGGCGGCCCGCATCGACTCGAAGATCCGCAGCCCGTCGGTCGAGCCGGTGAGCGGGTCTACGGCGTGCTCGGGGTGGGGCATGAGGCCGAAGACGTTGCCGGCCTCGTTGCGCACGCCGGCGATGTCGCGCAGCGAGCCGTTGAAGTTCTCGGCGGGGTCGTAGCGGAGCACCACCTGCCCGTTCTCCTCGAGCTCGTCGAGGGTGGCCTCGTCGGCGTAGTAGCGGCCCGAGCCGTGCTTGGCCGGGATCGAGAGCCGCTCGCCGGCATCGCACTGCGAGGTGAAGGCGGTGCCGGGCTCGACGACCTCCAGCGAGACCTGGCGGAAGGTGAAGCGGCGGTTGGCGTTGGGCAGGAGCGCGCCGGGGAGGAGCCCGGCCTCGCAGAGCACCTGAACACCGTTGCAGATCCCGAGCACCAGGCCGCCGTCGCCGGCAAACTCGACCACCGACTCCATCACCGGCGAGAAGCGGGCGATCGCCCCGGCGCGCAGGTAGTCGCCGTAGGAGAAGCCGCCCGGGACGATGATCGCGTCGACGTCCTGCAGGTCCCGGTCGCCGTGCCAGAGCAGGACGGCCTCCCCCACCCGGGAGGCGGCGAGCTGCGCGTCGACCTCGTCGCAGCTGCCGGGGAAGCGCAGGACGCCTAGCTTCACTGCGCCGCGGGGTCCAGCAGCTCGATCTCGAAGTCCTCGACCAGCGGGTTGGCCAGCAGCTTCCCGGAGATCTCCTCGAGCTGGGAGGGGTCGTCGATCTCCAGCTCGACCATGCGGCCGATCCGGACCTCCGACACGCCGTCGAAGCCCAGCGCCGGCAGGGCCCGCTCGACCGCCTCGCCCTGAGGGTCGAGGATTCCCTCCTTGGGGCGCACGAGGACCCGGGCGCGCATCAGGCCCGCGCCCCGGTGCGCTCGAGCCAGGCGTCGAACGGCTCCCCGGTGACCCTCTCGTAGGCCTCGACGTAACGGGAGCGGGTTCCCTCAACCACGTCGTCGGGAATCGCCGGGGCCGGGGCGCTCTTGTCCCAGCCGCTGGCGGTGGCCCAGTCGCGCACGTACTGCTTGTCGAAGCTCGGCTGCGGGCCCCCGGGCCGGTGGGAGTCGGCCGGCCAGTAGCGCGAGGAGTCGGGGGTGAGGATCTCGTCACCGACCACGAGGGCGCCGCCGGCGTCGAGGCCGAACTCGAACTTGGTGTCGGCGAGGATCACGCCGTTGGCCAGGGCGTGCCCGGCCCCGAAGCGGTAGAGCTCGATCGATACCTCGCGGACGCGTTCCATCAGGTCGGGGTCGCCGACCGCCTCGACCGCCTGGTCGAAGTCGATCGCCTCGTCGTGGCCGCTGGCCGCCTTGGTGGAGGGGGTGAAGATCGGCTCGGGGAGGCGGCCGGACTCCTCGAGGCCTGCGGGAAGCGCTATCCCCGAGACGGTTCCCGTCGCCTGGTAGTCGCTCCAGCCCGAGCCGGTGATGTAGCCGCGCACGACGCACTCGACCGGCAGCATTTCGAGGCGCTCGACGATCATCGCGCGCCCGCGCACCTCCTCCGGCACCCCTTCGGTTACCGAAACCAGGTGGTTGGGAACGATGTGACCGGTCCGGCCGAACCAGAAGTCCGAGATGCCGGTCAGGACCTGCCCCTTGCCCGGAATCGGCGTCGGATGGACGACGTCGTAGGTGGAGATCCGGTCGGAGGCCACCATCAGCAGGCGCCCGTCCATCTCGTAGATGTCGCGGACCTTCCCGCTGCTCTTCAAGGGAAGGTCGACGGCGCTGCTCACTGCCGTGACTCTAGAGGAGTCGGGGGCGGAAGCACCCCCGTCTCAAGGGCTCTCAGCCACCGCCGGCGTCGGCCCTGATCGCTCCGGGAGGCTCCTTGGCGTAGAGCTCGCGGAAGGCCTTGATGAGGATCGCCCGGTCGGCGTCCGAGAGGCGCGCGTCGGCGTGGTTGGGCACCGCCGTGTACTTGAACGGGGGCATCTCGCCACCGGGCTTGATCTGGCTGACTACCTCGTCGAGCGCCGGCTGGGCCTCGTCCCACTCCGAGAGGTTCATCTTGGATCGGCCCTCGTCGACGTCGTGCTGGACCAGCCACGAGGCCGGCGCGACGTTCGTGTACCAGGGCCAGCGGGTCAGGTTGCTGTGGCAGTCGGCGCAGCTGGCGGCGACGATCTGGCGGGCCTTCGGGTCGCTGAAGACCGCCGCCTTGGTGACCGGGGGATCGCTGTGGTCGCGCCCGTAGGGCACGAGCTGGATCAGGAGCAGCAGCGCGACCAGTCCCAGCAGGCCGAAGCCGAAGATCTTCTTCCACGGGAGGCGGCGCCTGCCGCCGGAATCGGGTGTCGACATGGCGGCCACCGTACGCACCCTTCGGTAGAGAAAATGGAAACCCTCCGCAGGGGGCCGCGAAGGTCAGGCGATCTCGTCGAGCCGCCCGACGATCTGAGCCGAGTGGCGGGTCACCTCGCCCAGGTCGAAGATGGCGTCGAGGTCGATGTCCAGCTCGCGCTCGGCCAGCAGCTCGCGCAGCGGGGTGCCCGTGTCCCAGGCCCTCTGGGCGTCCTCCTGGACGATCCGGTAGGCCTCGTCGCGGGTCATCCCCGAGGCGACGATGGCCAGCAGGGCCCGCTGGGAGAAGAGGGCGCCGGAGGTGATGTCGAGGTTGGCGATCATCCGCTCCGGGAAGACCTCCATCCCCTCGACCACGCGGATCGCCAGGTGCTGCATGTAGTCGATCAGGATGATCGAGTCCGGCACGATGATCCGCTCGGCGCCGGAGTGGCTGATGTCCCGCTCGTGCCAGAGGGCGACGTTCTCGACGGCGGCCTGGGCGTTGCCGCGCAGGACCCGGGCCAGGCCGCAGATCCGCTCGGTGGTGATCGGGTTGCGCTTGTGGGGCATCGCGCTGGAGCCCTTCTGGGCGCCGGTGCGGAACGGCTCCTGGACCTCCCGCACCTCGGTGCGCTGCAGGTGGCGAATCTCGGTGGCCAGCCGCTCGAGGCCGGCGCCGGCCAGCGAGATCGCCTGGAGCAGGTCGGCAAGCCGGTCCCGCGGCACGACCTGGGTGGAGATCGGCTCGGCGCCCAGGCCCAGGCGCCCCAGCACGCTCTTCTCGAACTCCGGGCTGGTGGCCGAGTAGGTGCCGACCGCGCCGCTGATCGCCCCGTAGGAGGCCTGCTCGAAGGCCTGGCGCAGGCGCTCGAGGTTGCGGTGGGCCTCGAAGGCGAAGCCGGCGAGCTTTACGCCGAACGTGGTGGGCTCGGCGTGGACGCCGTGGGTGCGGCCGGTGCAGACGGTGGCGGCGTGCTCACGAGCCCGGGCGGCGAGCACCTGGACGAGCTTCTCGGCTCCGGCTATGACCAGCGGCGCGCTGTCGCGGACCTGGAGGGCCAGGGCGGTGTCGAGGACGTCGCTGGAGGTGAGGCCGTAGTGGATCCAGCGGCCGGCCGGGTCGCCGGCGCTGGCGGCCAGGACGTCGACGAAGGCGGCAACGTCATGGTCGAGGACCCTCTCGCGCTCGGCGACCTGAGCGACCGTCGCCGTGGCGGCGCGGATTGCCTCGAGCTCCTCGGGCGTCGGGCCATCCATCTCCTCACAGGCGGCGACCTCGACCCGGCGCCAGGCCTCGATGCGGGCCTCGTCGGTCCACAGCGAGCCAATCTCTTCGCGGGTGTAACGCGGAATCACGAGAAGAGGATCCGGGCCGCCAGGTGGCCGGCGTTGGTTGCGTTGTCGAGGCCGACCGAGGCCACGGGGACTCCGGCCGGCATCTGGATCACCGAGAGGATCGCGTCCAGGCCCCCGGCGGCCCCCGACGGGCTGGAGAGCGGGACGCCGATGACCGGCAGGTCGGTCTGCGCGGCGGCGACTCCCGGCAGCGCCGCCGAGAGGCCGGCCCCGGCGATGATCACCTTGATCCCGCGGGCGCGGGCGCCGGAGCAGTAGGCCACGACGGCCTCCGGCTCCCGGTGGGCCGACATCACGCCGATCTCCCAGGTGATCCCGCGCTCGTCGAGCACCTCGCCGGCCTTCCCCATCACCTCGAGGTCGGACTCGGCCCCGACGATGATCCCCACCTGGGTGGCGCCGCCGGCCTCGAGCGCGGCTTCGACCGCGGCGAGCTCTTCGGTGCTTTCACTGGTCATCTGTGCGCTCCTGGGCCCTGAGCGCGATGTCGCTTCGCATCTGGCGCCCCTCGAATCGAACCTCTTCGGCCCCAGCATAGGCAGCGGCCCGCGCGGCACCCGGGCTTTCGCCCAGCGCGGTGACGTTGAGCACGCGCCCGCCGGCGGTCACCGGCACCCCGTCTTCGAGCTTCACGCCGGCGTAGGTGACCTCCACCCCGGCCGGTTCCGGGTCCAGGCCGCTGATCTCGTCGCCGAGCCGCGGGTCCTCCGGGTAGCCGGCGCTGGCCAGCACCAGCGTCACGGCCCAGCGCGGGTCCCACTCCAGCTGCGCGCCCTCCAGGCCCCCGGCGTCGCAGGCGCGCCGGAGCAGGTCCAGCAGGTCGCTGCGCAGGCGGGGCAGGACGGCCTGGGTCTCCGGGTCGCCGAAGCGGGTGTTGTACTCGAGCACGCGCGGCCCGTCGGCGGTCATCATCAGGCCGGCGTAGAGGACGCCGTGGAAGGGGGTGCCGCGGCGCGCGAGCTCGTCGACGATCGGCTGGTGGACCAGCCCCGAGATGCCCGCCACCTCGTCGGCCCCGGCTCCGGGGACCGGGGAGTAGGAGCCCATGCCGCCGGTGTTGGGGCCCTCGTCGTTGTCGAAGATCCGCTTGTAATCCTGCGCGGAGGCCATCGGGACCGCGCGCTCCCCGTCACAAAGGGCCAGCAGGGAGAGCTCCTCACCCTCGAGGAACTCCTCCACCACCACCTCGCCCTCCCCGAAGCGCTTCTTCACCAGGAATGCCTCGAGGGTCGAGCGGGCGGTCGCCTCGTCCTGGGCGATGACCACGCCCTTGCCGGCCGCCAGGCCGTCGAACTTGAGGACTACCGGGTACCCCGTGATCGCGGCCATCCCGGCCTCGACATCCGAGACCTTCTCCCAGGCCCCGGTGGGGACCCCGGCGGCGTCCATCACCTCCTTGGCGTGGGCCTTGGAGCCCTCCAGCTGCGCCGCCTGCGCGCTCGGCCCGAAGGCCAGGATGCCGGCGTCGGCCAGGGCGTCGACCAGGCCGGCGACCAGCGGCGCCTCGGGCCCGACGACGACGAAGTCGGCATCCTGATCGCGGGCCAGCGCGACCAGCCCGGGCACGTCGTCGACCGAAACGTCGGAGCACTCGGCGAGCGCGGCGATCCCCGGGTTGCCGGGCGCGCAGATCAGTTCCGGGGCCTGCGGCGAGCGCGAGAGGGCAGCGGCGATCGCGTGCTCGCGACCGCCGGACCCGACGACGAGGACCTTCACCTAGAGCTGGGCGATGAAGTCGTCCACCGGGAAGGCGGCGAGGGTTTCGTACAGGGCGGTGCCGCGGGAACCGAGCTCGAACGAGACACGGGCCATCGTCGCGTCGTCGGGCGCCTCGACGACGTTGACGAAATCGAAGCGGCCGAGGGTGGCCCACTGCGCGGTGACGGTGGCCCCGAGCTGCTCGATCTCCTGGTTTACCTCGCGGATCCGCTGCGGGTTGTTCTTGACCGTCGAGACCCCTTCGGAGGTCAGCTTGGAAAGCATGATGTAGGTGGGCATGGCGTCTCCTTTCCGGGACGCCTCATTTCTACCCGAAAGGGCGCCGCGCTGCCCAGCTGCGCAGCCTTTGGGCCGGCGCCCTCTCGGACTCTTCGGCCGCACGCGCGCCCGGCACCTACTCCCTGAAATGCAACCTGGGCAGCAAGGGACGCCGGGCGCTCAGGAAGGAAGCGCTCAGGCTGACCGTAAAGACCACCCTCACCCCCACCGCCGGAGCGGCGGTCAGCGCCGAGCGCAAGCTCACCCTCAAGCGCAAGCGCTAAACGGGCCCGCATCTACCGGCTGCGCGGCGGCCGGCCCGCCGGGGGCTCTGAGGCGCCCGGCCCGCCGGGGGCCTTGGAACCGGCGCAACCTGCGGCCCGATCCG
>JBJTBE010000045.1:0-10504 GCA_046091165.1 Solirubrobacterales bacterium
TCCCGGCGTGGCCGGCGGCGGCTCGGAGCTGCTCGACCTGCACGTGCTGCTGATCGGCCTGGCCGCCGCGGTACTCAGCTCGACCATTCCCTACATCCTCGAGACCGAGGCGCTGCGGCGCATGCCGGCGCGGATCTTCAGTGTGATGATGAGCCTTGAGCCGGCCGCGGCGGCGGTGATCGGGCTGGTGGTGCTCGGCCAGCTGCTGAGCCTGCGAGAGGCGGTGGCGGTGGCGATGGTCGTGATCGCGGGGATCGGGGTGACCCGCGGCGGGGAGGCACCTCCGCCGCAGGCCGCGATCGAGGCCTGAGCTACCAGCGGTCCTTGCGCCGGGTGATGGCCTGCCAGTAGCCCAGCAGCGATGCCGGGGCGGCAAAGGCCTGGAAGGAGACGGCGTAGATGAAGAGGCCGACCGGGTCGCGATAGCGGGGCAGGCCCGCCCGGTCCCACACTCCGTCCTCCTTCCAGGCCACGAAACGCAGGATCACGAAGTTGAGCAGGAGCACCGCGAACGTGAGCCAGCTGATCACGTAGAAGCGGCCGGTCAGGGCGAGGATCACCCCGGGCACCATCACCACGATCAGGGCGAAGTCGATCCACGGCAGGACGTAATGGTCCGTGGTGTCACCCAAACCGGGCAGGTGTGTATATCTTCTGGGGCAATGAACGGCGACGTCCTATCCGCCTGCCCGGCCCGGACTGCGCTGGGCACCTTCGCGGTCGTGGCCGGCTCCGGCGGCGTCAGGCGCGTCCACTTTCCGGGCGGGGAGGCCCAGGTTCTCCTCGAGTCCCCAGGGCGTCGCGGCAGGGGACCGGCGGGCGGGGGGTCCGTCGGCGACCTGGCGTCCGAGGCTGCGGCCGAGGTAGAAGCCTGGTTTTCCGGCGAGCTTCGCGTGTTCTCCGTTCCGGTCGACCTGGGCGCCGTCAGCGGCTTCCAGCGCCGGGTGCTCGAGGCGGCAGGCGAGATTCCCTTCGGCGAGACGGTCAGTTACAGGGAGATGGCGATTGCCGCCGGCTCTCCGGACGCCGTTCGCGCTGCGGGCACGGCAATGGGGGCCAACCCGGTCCCGATCCTTATCCCGTGCCACCGCGTGATTCGTTCCGACGGCAGTCCTGGCCTTTACGGGGGCGGGGAGGAGCTCAAGCGCCGGCTGCTGGAGTTCGAGGCGGCCGCGGTCGGCGCGGTCGCCTGAAGAGGCCGGTCAGCCGGCCATCGGGTCCGGCGCGCCGAGCCCGGTCCACTCCGGCGGCTCGTAGGCCTTGCCGGGAACACCGCTCAGGATCAGCAGCCGCAGTCCCTCGGGGCCGACCATCACCGCCCGCTTGGCCGACGGGCCCACCCGGACCAGCGTCTCGGGGTCGATCGCGAACTCCTCGCCGTCGACCTCCATCCAGCCTCCGCCGGACAGCACGATGTAGACCTCTTCCTGGCTGTCGTGGTCGTGGGTGTGCTCGGGATACCCGGCGAAGTCGGGCGGAAACTCCTCGATCGCCATCCCGAAGGACTCGACCCCCAGCTCGGCGCGGGCCTTGCGCAGCGCCCCGCCGAAGGTGGCTTCCATGTCGTCGATCTTTCGCAGCGTGTAATCGGCCATGGGCACAAGGGTGGCCGAACCGGTTCGTGCGGTCAAGGGCGGTAAACCCCGGGAATCACGCATCTCTTGCCGTTTCTCAGGGTTTTCTCAGAGGAGAAGCGTCACATCCGGCCAAACCGGCTGTTCTAAGCCCCGACAATGCAGACCCTCCCCCCAACAAGGAGAACCAGGACCATGTCCATCAGAACTCTCGCCGCCGGCCTCGCCGCAGTCGGGCTCATCGCCTCGATTCCGGCCGGTGCCTCGGCTGCCGGCCTCTCGCGTGCCGCCGACCCGGACCGCGACGGCCTCTCCACCAAGGCCGAAAAGCGGATCGGCACCAAGCCCCGCAAGGCCGACACCGACCGCGACCGCCTCAACGACGGCCGCGAGGTGCGCCTAGGCAGCAACCCGCTCAAGGCCGACACCGACGGCAACGGAACCGCCGACGGGCGCCAGCTTCGCGGCGGCGACCACCCGTGCGGGCCCGCCACCGTCGGCACTGTCGCATCGGTCGGCGCCACCTCGGTGACGGTGACCCGCGCCGACGGCACGGAGAAGACCTTCACCGCCACCACCGCCACCGTCCTTCGCGGCATCACCGACCGTGACGGCAGCGGCGCTCCTACCATCGCCGACCTGCAGGCCGGCGACGAGGTGGCCGTGCGTGCCTCGAAGGAAGACCCGACCGTGGCGACGATGATCGCCATCAAGCCCGCGGGCCCCGGCGCCTACGCCAGGGGTACCGTCTCGGCCGTCGATTCGGCTTCGATCACGATCGCCCTGGCCGACGGGAGCAGCAAGAGCTACACCGTCAACTCCTCCACGGAGGTCAAGGGTCCGGACCGTGACGCCGACGGCTCCGTGACCGTCGCCGACATAGCGGTCGGCGACAAGGTCGAGGTCGAGGCTTCTTCGAGCGATCCTTCGGTCGCCGAGGAGATCAAGGTCCAGGGGACCAAGGTCTGGGGCACGGTCTCGGCGCTCGGCTCGAGCTCGGTGACCGTGACCACGGCGATCGGGACCTCGGTCACCGCGACGGTCAACTCGAACACGAAGTTCCGGGTGCCCGACACCGACGGCAGCGGGGCCCCGGGCCTGGCCGACCTGGCGGTCGGCCAGCAGGTCGGGATGATCACGATCGACTCCGGCGGGACGACCATCGCCCTGGCCATCGGAAGCGAACTCGGCGGTCGCCCCCCTCGCCACCATGACGACGACGAGGGCGATGACGCCCCGGGCTTCGGTGGACCGCGTGGCGACCGGGGCCCCCGCGGCGACCGCGGACCGCGTGGCCCGCAGGCTCCCGAGGACGACTGACCCCGCCCCTCCTCGCGGGACAGCGCAGTGCCGAGCGGCGCCCCCCGGGGCGCCGCTCCTCGTTGCGGGGCCGGCTCGTTGAGCCGAGGCTGCGAGACTCGCCCGGCGCCCCGGCGCCCAGCCCGATGACCACCGCCACCGCAGAAAGCCACTTCGACGTCCTGATCGTCGGCGCCGGGATTTCCGGAATCGGGATGGGATGCCACCTGCGCCGCAGCCTGCCGGGCCACAGCTTCGCCATCCTCGAGGCGCGCGAGGCGATCGGCGGCACGTGGGACCTCTTCCGCTATCCGGGGATCCGCTCGGACTCCGACCTTCACACCCTCGGCTACGCCTTCAAGCCGTGGACGCAGGACGACGCGATCGCCGACGGACAGTCGATCCTGGACTACATCACCGAGGCGGCCGACGAGAACGGGGTGACGGAGCACATCCGCTTCGGCCGGCGCGTCGTCGGCGCCTCCTGGTCGAGCGAGACGGCCCTGTGGACGGTCGAGGTCGAGGAGGTCGATACGGGGGAGCGCACCGCGCTCACCGCCCGCTGGCTCTTCGGTGCCACCGGCTACTACCGCTACGACCGCGGCCACCGTCCCGACTTTCCCGGCGAGGAACGCTTCACCGGCCCGATCGTCCACCCGCAGTTCTGGCCGCAGGAGCTCGACTACTCCGGCCGGCGCGTGGTGGTGATCGGCAGCGGCGCTACCGCGGTGACGCTCGTTCCCGCGCTGGCGCAGGAGGCTGCGCGCGTGACGATGCTTCAGCGCTCCCCGACCTACGTCCTCCCGGTCCCGGCGGAGGACCGCCTCGCCAACTGGATGCGCGACCGCCTGGGCCCGATGGTCGCCTACCGGGTGACCCGCGCCCTGCACATCGCCGGCCAGCAGGTCGTCTACCGCCTCTGCCGCCGCTTCCCGGGGATGATGCGCCGCTGGATCCGCCGGGTAAACGTCAAGTACCTGCCCGAGGGCTACCCGGTCGACGTCCACTTCAAGCCCGACTACGACCCGTGGGACCAGCGGCTCTGTGCCGTCCCCGACGGCGACCTCTACCGGGCGCTGGCCGACGGCAGCGCGTCGATCGTCACCGACCGGATCGCCGGCTTCACCGAGACCGGAATCGAGCTGGAGTCGGGGGAGAGCCTCGAGGCCGACATCATCGTCACCGCGACCGGCTTCGAGCTTCTCTTCATGGGTGGCATCGAGGTGGCGGTGGACGGGGAGGCGGTCGACCTGTCCGATGTGTGGGTCTTCAAGGGGATGATGTTCAGCGGCGTGCCGAACTTCGCCCTGGCCGTCGGCTACACCAACTCCTCGTGGACTCTGAAGGTCGACCTGGTCTGTGACCACTTCTGCCGGCTGATCCGGTTTACCGAGTCGCTGGGCTGCCAGGCGGCGGTGCCGAAGCTCATCGGGCCGATCGAGGAGCGGCCGCTGCTCGACTTTGGCGCCGGCTACGTCAAGCGCTACGAGGACGAGCTCCCCCGCCAGGGAGCCCGGGCCCCGTGGCACCTCACCCAGGCCTACCCGGTCGACGCCCGCTACCTGCGCCACGGCCGGGTCGACGACCCGGAGCTGCGCTTCTTCTCGGCCGGTGCCCCTTCCGGGGCGCCGGAGCCGGCTACCGCTTCAGCCAGCTCCTGAGCTTCGGGGCCGGGTCGACCGCCCGGCCGCCCCTGTACCAGCCAGGGGCCGTCCACCACTCGAAGTGCAGGTGGCAGGTGCTGGCCCGCCCGGTCTGGCCGACGCGTCCGACGATCTCGCCGGCGCTGACGCGCTCGCCGACCTTCGGGCTGGCCGGCGAGGCGAGGTGCATGTAGGCGTAGTTCTCGCCGCCGGCGACCCGCACGACGAGCAGGTTGCCCGCCGCGCCCTCGAACTCGTTCTCGGTCACGCGCCCGGCCATCGCGGCGACCACCGGCGCGCCGCAGGCGGCGAGCAGGTCATGGCCCTCGTGGCCGCGGCCGCCGCCGAAGGCGTTCTCGGCGGTGCCCCACGAGAAGTCACCGCGCAGCGGGAAGACGGGACCGGCCGCCGCACGGCTGGCGGCGCTTACCGCCTGCGTGATCGCCTCGCCGTCGAGCTCGATGCTGACGGCGGGTTCCCGGGCGGCCCCGGAGGCCGCGACGGTTGCCGCTCCGGCGGGAGCGGCCACGGCGATGCAGGCGAGCGCGGCGAGAATGGTCTTCCTGGGCACGTCGTAACTCCTCGGCTTGGGCCTGCGGGGTTAGCTGACGGGCTCGCGCGCCTTTCGTACACGCCGGCCTGCTCTGAGACCGGTTAGCCCCCAAGTTGGGTCCCCCGCCCCCGGGGGCCGTGGCGCCCGGGGTTCGGCAGTGTTCCTTGCGAGCCGGGCAAGGTAGGGGAGGGCCGCGGGGCAGGGCGCAAGCGGCCGTTCAGGGGGGCTGAGCGCCCGTGGCTACGGCCCTTACCGGCCCAGTGAGCCGGGCCTGGGCATCCCGAAGGCGCGGCGGTGCAGGGCGTCCTGGAGCTTCTGGGGCAGCAGGGCCGTGGCGGCTATCTCGTGGGCGCGCGAGCCGGTCAGGTAACGGGCCTTGGGCCGCGGGGCCTGGAAGGCCTCGACGATCACCTCGGCCACGCCTTCGGGTGCGCTGCCGGAGGTCTGGGTCTTGAAGCCTCGGTCGGTGGCCTCCTTGAACATCGGCCCGTAGAGCGCGGCATCTTCCGGCGAGAAGCCCTCGATGAGGCCGTCGATCCGCTTCTTGGTTGCCTCGTCGGCGCCGGTGCTGATGAAGCCCGGCTCGACCAGTATGACGTGAATCCCCCAGGGAGCCAGCTCCTGGCGCAGCGTCGCAGCGGCGGATGCGATCGCCGCCTTGGCCGCGGCAAGCGCGCCGAAGAAGGGAAGGGTGGTGCGGTCGGCAATCGATCCGACGAAGACGATCCGCCCCCGGGCACGGCGGACGAGCGGTATCAGGGGCTGGGTCAGGGCGAGCTGGCCGAAGAAGTCGACGTCAAGCGAGGCGCGAAGATCGCTCATCGGCATCGTCTCCAGCGGGCCGGGAATGCCGATCCCGGCGACGTTGGCCAGCCCGTCGAGCCCGCGGTTGCCGACGTGGTCGGCGACGAGCTTCACCGTCGCGGCGATGTCTTCGTCGCTGGTGATGTCCAGGTGCACCTGGCTTACCGGGGCCGAATCGTCGATCGCGGTGCCCTCCTCGACCGAGCGGTCACCGGCGATCACGTGGTAGCCCGCCGCCGCTGCGGCCTCCATGGTCGCCTTGCCGATCCCCGAGGAGGTTCCGGTGATGAGCAGGTGCTTGCGACGGCAGGCCATCGGAGGGCGACGCTATCGGCCGGCGGCGGTGTCCTCAAGCCGGCGCCGGCCGCGGGGTGCGCGGGTAGCTTTCCGGCCATGGGCGACCGGGGAACGAGCTGTGCGGGGGCACCGGTCCGGGCCCTCGTCCTGGCGGCCATCGCCACGGCGCTGCTGGCGCCCGCGGCCCGGGCCGAGGTGGTCGGGCTCGACTTCGGCGGGGCCACGGCAGGTACGAAGATCGTGGGCTCCGACCAGCACCTGCCCCCGCTCTCCGTCACCGGCCCGTACATCGTCTCGCCGTCGATCGGCGCGGACATCGTCAAGTTCCGCGAGATCGGCGGCTACACCGCGGACATCGAGGACACGGTCTCGCACGCCCGCCGCTACCTGGACCGCTGGCTGGACCGTCGCTGCGGGCGCTCGGCCGGCCGGGCCCAGGTCGCCCGCTGCCGGGCGATGGCGGTCTTCGACATGGACGACACGCTGGAGAGCTGGTACGCCTACTACGCCAGCCCGGCGGTCAACTGGGTCGCCGACCAGGCCGCAGAGGAGAAGGTGATGGAGGCCTGCGGCAACCCGGCGATCGCTCCCACCGTGGCGCTCCTGCGCTATGCGCGCTCCCGCGGGGTGGCGGTCGCCATCATCACCGGCCGCAGGGACACGCAGATCTCCTTCACCGCGGCCTGCCTGGACCGGCTCGGGGCCGGTGGCTACCGGGCCCTGGTGTTGCGTGATCCCGCCAACTACCAGACCACGGCGGCGACCTTCAAGGCCCAGGCGCGCCGCAGGCTGGAGCGCCAGGGCTGGCGGATCGCGATCTCGGTGGGCGACCAGGTGAGCGACATGAGCGGCGGCTACGCCGACGCCGGCTTCCTGCTGCCCAACCCGATGTACTTCATCCCCTGACCGAAGGCCTCCCGGCCGGGCGGCGCCGGGGGCGCCTTCCCTCCCCGGCTTGCGCTAGCCGGTGAAGCCCGGCGTGGTGCGCGGCACGGTTACGAAGCGCGTGAGGGTCCGTGGCGTTCCGCCGGTCGGGTCGAAGGTGGTCTGCACCTCGATCCGCAGGGGGCGCTGGCGCAGCAGGCGCCGGGCGCCCTGGTTGAGGCGGCAGGTGACGGTGGCCGCTCCGGGCCCGCCGATCCGCTGCGCTCCCGAGCAGGCCCGCACCCGGGCTCCCGACGCCGTTCGCCGCGTGCCGACCTGGGTTACGCGCCCGTCGTCGTAGGTGCGAAGCCGGGTGAGCACCGAGTCGCCGCGGGCCCGCGTCCAGAGGATGAGGAACTGGTTGGTGGGCACGAAGACGCTGGAGACGGTCTGCGCCTGGTTCATCGTCACCGTGCAGCTGCCGGTTCCGTCACACGGGCCGGCCCAGCCGGCAAAGCTGGATTGCGGGGCGGGGGTGGCGGTCAGCTTCACCGAGCTGCCGGCGGCGAAGGACTGCACGCAGTCGGTTCCGCAGCTGATCCCCGCCGGAGACGAGGTGACCGTTCCCGAGCCGGCCCCCAGGTCGTCGATGGTCAGCTGGTAGCTGCCCGGCGGCAGCGACGAGAAGTTCGCGGTTACGCTCTGGGCCTGGCTCATGGTGACGGTGCAGGTGCCGGTGCCCGAGCAGGCCCCGCCCCAGCCGGTGAAGCTCGAGCTGTCCGCCGGGGTGGCGGTGAGAGTCACGCTGGAGCCCGCGGCGAAGGCCTGGGTGCAGTCGGCGCCGCAGCTGATTCCGGCGGGGGAGGAGGTGACGGTCCCCGAGCCGGTTCCCGTGGCGGCGACGGTGAGCGCGTAGCTGGCCGGCGGCGGTGGGAGCGTGTTGAAGGTCGCGGTTACGTTCTGGGCCTGGTTCATGGTCACCGTGCAGGTACCGGTGCCCGAGCAGGCCCCGCCCCAGCCGGTGAAGGTCGAGCTGTTCCCGGGGGCGGGGGTGAGGGTGACCCGGGTTGCCTGCGGGTACTCCTCCTGGCAGTCGCCGGCCGACCCGGTGCAGTCGATGCCCGCCGGGGCTGACGTGACCGTGCCCGTGCCGGTGCCGGCCAGGGAGACCGTGAGCATGTACTGGTCGATCGCGACGCTTCCGGGGCCCCCGGCGGCCGGGCTGAGCGGACTCATGAAGGAAGGGCGCAGGTCGCTTCCGTCCTTGCGGGCCCGGCCCATGGTGTTGGCGCTGAAGGTGCTCCAGTAGAGGTGGCGGCCGCTGATGGCCAGGCCGTTGGGCGTGGAACCGGCCGCCCCGGCCGAGATGAACGAGCGGATCACGTCGGTGCCGTCGAGGTCGGCGCGCGAGATCGTCGCGCTGCCCTGCGAGTTGGTCCAGTAGAGGTACTTCACGTCGGCGACGAGCGTCGCCGGCGCCTGCACGCCGGTGCTGATGAACCCCTGGTCGACGCCGGTCCCGTCGATGTTCGCCCGGCCGATGCTCGACGTGCCGCTGAAGCTGCCGTTGCCCCAGTAGATGTAATCGTCGTTGGCCCAGATGGTCGACGCGTTGACCGTGCCGGTGATGAAGTCCTGGTTTACGCCGCTGCCGTCGAGGTTGGCGCGGCCGATCGAGTTGGAGCCGCTGTTGGCCCAGTAGATGTAGTTGTCGTCGACGTAGACGTCGGCCGGCCCGGTCGCCCCGCCTATGAAGCTCTGGTTGGCGTCGCTGCCGTCGAG
Source organism: Solirubrobacterales bacterium (assembly GCA_046091165.1). Taxonomy (GTDB): domain Bacteria; phylum Actinomycetota; class Thermoleophilia; order Solirubrobacterales; family Solirubrobacteraceae; genus F1-60-MAGs163. Next base: position 8,817 of record JBJTBE010000045.1, read on the forward strand.
GTTGGCGCGGCCGATCGTGCCAAAGCCCGGGGTGCCGAACTCGAAGCTCGTGAAGTAGATGTACTGGCTGGTGTTGAACAGTCCGTAGGGGTTGCCCGGCACCTCGATGAACCGGTTGTTGATGTTCCCGCCGCTCAGGTCCGACCTGCCCACCGAGAGCGGCAGGGCCTGGTTGATGTTGGTCCAGTAGAGGTTGCCGGCGGGAGCCGGGGGCGCCGAGGCCAGCAAGGCGAGCGCGGCGCCGGCAACAGCCAGCAGGAAGATCAACTGGTTCCTGAGCGTCCCTGACACGGCCCGAAACCTATCGTTGCCCGGGGCCCGATGCTCCGGTCGTGCCGGCTGGCACCAGAGCCGACGAGGGGACTCGAACCCCTGACCCCTTCATTACGAGTGAAGTGCTCTACCAGCTGAGCTACGTCGGCGCGGGGGGCGAAGGATACCTGCGCCGGGAACCCGTCCGGCAGCCCCTAGGTCGGAGGCTGCGGTGGCTGGTAGGTGGTCGCCTGCGCCGCCCCGGGCCACCATGTACGGCCGGTCAGGAACGCGGTGGGCGTGTTGGGCGGAATGTTGTTGTCGTACCAGTTGGCGTTCACCGAAGCGGTGTTGCCCAAAGGCGCATCGATCTTGAAGTTGATGTAGAAGTCCGCCCAGGTGGCGGTCATCTGGACGTTGACCGAAGAGGTGCCGGCCGTCGTGTCGGCAGCCATGTAGGTCGGCTGGGAGTCGCGGAGCGACCCCCAGGCAGGCGTGCCGACGTCGGGGGTCTGGTTGATGGCGTTGTAGAAGAAGCTCTCGGATGACTGGCTGTCCGGACCCACGCTGGTGAGCGCTGAGACATCGGACGAGGTGACGGTCGTTCGTGAGGTGTATTGGGGGTTCTGGAAGGTCTCGACGGCAGAGCCGTAGCCACCCGGGTTTACGCCCAGACCGTTGAACCAGCCGACCGCGGTCTGTGCCCAGTTCGTGCTCGTGGTCGACGACGACGGACAGCCCATGCCGGCGTCCTGGACGCAGACGATGGAGCCACCGTCCATCTGGAACTGGAGCTCGGAGCTGTAGCCCGGACAGTCGGCGCCCTGGCAGCCCTTCACGGTGACGAAATTGAGGAAGTAGTCGTACCACCACTGCAGGTTCATGGCCGTGGGGGAGTACTGCGGCAGCGAAGAGAGAGGCTGAGCCCAGATGAGGTTTGGCGAGCTGGAGGCCGGCTGCTCCGGGGCCACCATCCCCCCCGGCACGGCAGCGATGCTCTGGCCGGAGGAGATCACGCCGATCTCGTCGCTATAGAGGTCGCCGGGGTAGGCGGCGGCGATGTTGTTCTGCCAGACGCAGAAGGTCGCGGTCTGCGAGTTCGAGCCCTGGTCACATACCGGGGAGGTGCCGGTCGGGTTGCTGCCGCCGGCCGCGCCCGCCGCCGCCTCGAAGTACCCGTAGAAGTTGTAGTACTCGTTGGAGAGGATGAACTGCTGGTAGAGGATCGTTCCACAGTAGGAGAGGAAGGTCTGGAGGCTCTGGGACTGCGCCTGCGTCTACCACTGCACCCCGGCCGTGGTGTTCTTGTGGAGCTGCCGCCAGGCGGACTGCTGGCCTCCCGCGGGGCCGAAGAGCATCGCGTTGAGCGCCGAACCGCAGGTCGTGTTGACCGCGTTCCAGGACGGCAGGTAGACCTGGGTAAGGCTCGTGTTGCT
>JBJTBE010000046.1:0-33928 GCA_046091165.1 Solirubrobacterales bacterium
CTCGCGCTGCTCGCTCACCCCGACCCGCTGCCGGCCCGGGCCGTGGTGCGGCTGGTGGCCACCCGCGGCGGCCGGCGGATCGCCCTGATCGAGGAGATCCCCGAGGCCGCCCCGGCGATCTCCCTGGTGACCGTCGAGCACCTTCCGACCCCCCTGCTCAGGGAGATCAAGTCGCTCTCCTACGCGCCCAACATGCTCGCCACGCGCCTGGCCACAGAGCGCGGCGCCGACGACGCGCTGCTGGTGACGCCCGAGGGCGTGGTCCTCGAGCTCCCGCGCCAGAGCTTCGGCTGCTCGCTGGACGGCGAGAGCCTCGTGACCCCGCCGCTGAGCGCGGGGATCCTCGACTCGATCACCCGCCGCCGCGCGCTGGAGAGCGGCCTGGTGCAGGAGCGCCCGATCTCGACCGCCGAGCTGGCCGGCGCGACCGAGGCCTTCATCGCCGGGACGTCGATCGAGATCCAGCCGGTCAGCGCGATCGACGGTCGCGAGCTGCCGGCTCCCGGCCCGCTCACCGCCGTGCTGCGCGAGCGCGTCAGCGAGGCGATCGCCGCGGAGCTGGCCCGGTGAAGGTCGTCACCGTAATCGGTAACCGGCCGCAGTTCATCAAGGCCGCCGCGGTTTCCGGGCCGTTGCGCGAAGCCCACGAGGAGCTGCTCGTCCATACCGGCCAGCACTACGACGACGAGCTTTCCACCATCTTCGTGGAGGAGCTCGGCATCCCCCGGCCCGAGGTGGAGCTGGGTATCGGCGGCGGCACCAACACCGAACAGACCGGCCGTATGCTCGAGGCGCTGGGGCCGCTCCTGGCCTCCGAGGAGCCCGACGCGGTGCTGGTCTACGGGGACACCAACTCCACCCTCGCCGGGGCCCTGGCCGCCGCCCAGGCCCTGGTACCGGTAGCCCACGTGGAGGCCGGGATGCGCTCGGGTGACATGACGATGCCCGAGGAGCTCAACCGGATCCTGACCGACCACGCCTCCGACCTCCTTCTCTGTCCCTCGCGCGTCGCGGTGGAGAACCTCGCGATCGAGGGCCTCGGCGCCCGCGCCGAGCTGGTCGGCGACGTGATGGTCGATGTGGCCGAGCTGATTCGCCCCCGTGCGGCCAGGGATTCCGCGCCGTTGGAGGCGGCCGCCGTGCGGCACGGGGAGTACGTGCTCGCCACCGCCCACCGGGCCGCCAACGTCGACGACCCCGAGCGCCTGGCTCTGCTGGTCGCGCTGCTGGCGGCGGTGCCGGAGACCGTCGTGCTGCCGCTGCACCCGCGCACCCGCGCCCGCCTGGAGGAGGCGGGCCTGCTCCCGGATCTCGAGGGCGCCGGCGTGAAGCTCCTCCCGCCGCTCGGCTACCCCGCCTTCACCGCGCTGCTGCTCGGGGCCAGGGCGGTGCTGACCGATTCCGGCGGCGTGCAGAAGGAGGCCTACCTCGCCGGCATCCCGTGCGTGACGATGCGCGACACCACCGAGTGGGTCGAGACCGTCGAGCTGGGCTGGAACCGGCTCGTGGACCTCGACGCCGAAAAGGCGCTCGCCGCGCTGCAGGAGGAGCCCTCAGGGGCGCGGCCGGCCGTGTACGGCGACGGGCGCGCCGGCCACCACGTGGTACAGGCGATCGGTCAGCTCGCCGGCTGACCGATGCGCAGGAACGCCACGCCGGCCTGCCGGAACGGCTCGGCCGCGGTGGTGCCGCGGCCGTCCAGCACCGCCTGCACGCCCGGGTAGTGGGCCGGGTCGAGCGCCGCGTACTCCGGGTGGTCGGCCTGGACGATGATCGCGTCCACCGCGCCGCCGTCCCACGGCTCGAAGCCCAGCGCCTCGAGCTCGGCGGCGTCGTAGAGGGGATCTGCGGCCACGGCGCGAGCCCCGGCGCCGCGCAGCTCGTCGGCGGCCGGGAAGGCGCCGCTGAACGCGGTCTCCTTGACCCCGCCACGGTAGGCGACGCCGAGGATGAGCACGGTCTTGTTCTCCAGGCCGCCGATCGCCTCCCCCAGCCGGGCGACGGCGTGGGCCGGCATCGCCTCGTTTACCTCGCGCGCGGCGGCCGGCAGCGCCGCGTCAGGGTCGCCCTCGAGGTAGAAGCGCGGGTAGACGGGGATGCAGTGGCCTCCCACGGCGATTCCCGGCCGGTGGATGTGGCTGAACGGCTGGCTGTTGGCCGCCTCGATCACCCGGTCCACGTTCACGCCTTCCCGCTCGGCAAAGAGGGCCAGCTCGTTGGCGAAGGCGATGTTGAGGTCGCGGTAGGTGGTCTCGGCGAGCTTGGCCAGCTCGGCCGCCTCGGCCGAGCCCATGCCCCACACCTCGGCGTCGAGGAACTGGCCGTAGAGCTCGACGCCGCGGGCCTCGCCCTCGGCGCTCAGGCCCCCGACGAGCTTGGGGTAGGTGGCCAGGTCGGCGAAGACGCGGCCGCTGAAGACCCGTTCGGGGCTGAAGACCAGGTGGAAGTCGACTCCCTCGGTCAGCCCGGAGGCCGCTTCCAGTCCGGGTGCGATGCGCCGGCGCGTGGTCCCGACCGGCACCGTGGTCTCGAAGCTCACCGTCGTGCCGGCCTGCAGGCCGGCGCCGATCGCCTCAGCCACCGCGTCGAGCGCGGCCCAGTCGGTGGCGCCGTCCTCACGCGTCATCAGCGGCGGCACGGCGATCACGAGGTCGGGCCCCGCGGCCACGGCGGCGGTGGTATCGGCGGTGGCGGTGAGCGTGCCATCGGCGACCGCGCCGGCGAGCCGCCCGGCCAGCTGCGCTTCGCCGGGGAAGGGCTCCTCGCCGGCGTTGACGGTGGCCACCACCGCCTCGTCGATGTCGCAGCCGGTGACGGTGTGGCCGGCTCCCGCGACCTGGACGGCCAGCGGCAGCCCGATCTTGCCCAGGGCGACTACTACGGCGTTCATGCGCCCGCGCCCGGCATGGCGGGGGAGACGGTCTGGCCCGAGGCCGCCGACTCCAGCACCGCCTCGGCGCTGGCGATCGTCCCCAGGCCCTCCTCGAGGGTCACCACGTCGCTCTCCGCGTCGCCGTTCAGCAGCGCCACGAATGCCTCGAGCTGCACCTGCAGCGGCTCGCGGCGGGAGATCGCGTAGCGGGTCATGTCGCCTTCGCTGACGCCGCGCAGCGACCGGGTGGCGTCCCACTCGCTGGTGACGCTGCCGTTGGCGTAGAAGGTCAGGTCGGCGGTGAGGGTGTCGGCGACCAGCATCCCCAGCTCGCCGAGGATCCGGGTGCGGCGCACCTTGGTGGGGGAGAGCCAGTCGACCACGCAGTTGAAGCTCACGTCGCTCTCCAGGTCACCGGTCACCAGCACCATGTCCTCGTGCTCGCGGCCCATCCGGTGCTGGGTCTGGGCGGCGAGGCTGCGGATCGGCGCCCCGCCGAGCCAGCGGACGAGGTCGAGGTCGTGGGTGGCGAGGTCCTTGACCACGCCGACATCGCGGATGCGGTCCGGAAACGGGCCGACTCGCTCGGTGGCGATCAGGAAGAGCTCGCCGAGCTGCCCTTCGCGCACACGGCGGCGCAGCTCGATCAGCGCCGGGTTGCAGCGCTCGACGTGGCCGACCGCACCCTTGACGCCCGCCTTCCCGACGACCTCGATCAGTTCGGCGCCCTCCCCGGCGCTGGCGGCGATCGGCTTCTCGACCAGCACGCTGACCCCGGCGTTCGCGAGCTCGGTCACCGCGGCGAGGTGCTCCTCGGTGGGGACGGCGACGGTGGCGAAGTCGGGGGTGCCGGCGTCCAGCAGCTCGGCGATCGAGCCGTAGACCAGCTGCGGGTCGCCGACCGCTCCGTGGAGGTCCCCGGCCGGGTCGACGGCGCCGGCGAACTCGACGCCCGGGGTGGACTGCAGCAGCCGCGCGTGGTGGCGGCCGATCATCCCGAGCCCGAGGACGGCGCCGCGCAGCGCGCCGCCGCCGGCACGCGTGGAGTTCGAGGCGGACACGACGCCATTAGGGTATCCGGGATGGCCGACCCCGCTGCACCGGGCCTTGTGCTCGATCCGGCCGCCGAAATCGGCGAAAACGTCGTCTTTGGCGCCAACGTGACCGTCCACGCGGCGGTGCGGCTCGGCGACGGCGTGAGGGTCGGTGACAACGCCGTCCTGGGCAAGCCCCCGGTCCTCGCCGAGGGCTCGGCCGCCGCCGGCTCCGGCGAGGCCGGGCCTCTCGTCGTGGGCGACGGCGCGGTGATCAGCACCGCGGCGATCGTCTTCGCCGGCGCCACGATCGGCGCCGGCTCGATCATCGGCGACCAGGCCTACGTGCGCGAGCGGGCGGTGATCGGCGAGGGCTGCGTTATCGGCCGCGGCAGCTGCGTCGACAACGACGTGACCCTCGGCGACCGGGTCTCGGTCCAGACCGGGGTCTACCTCGCCTCGCGCTCGACGATCGGCAGCGACGCCTTCGTCGGCCCCGGCGCCACCTTTACCAACGACCGCTTCGTCGACGGCTCCGACGCGCCGCTGGTCGGCCCCACGCTGCGCGACGGGGCCCGCGTGGGCGGAGGTGCGGTGCTCCTGCCCGGCGTGGAGATCGGCGAAGGCGCCTTCGTCGCCGCCGGCGCCGTGGTCACCGCCAACGTCCCGGCCGGCAAGCTCGCGATCGGCGTCCCGGCCCGCATCACCGGCGACGCCCCGCCCCGCAGCTCCTCGCGGCCCGGGGACCCGGGGAGATCCCGGCCGGCGCCCCGCTCCTCAGCCCGCCGGGCCGGACCCGTTCATCCAGACGATCTGGTCGTTGCCGGGCCCTACCCCGACCAGGTTCACCGGCACGCCGACGAACTCCTCGACGTAGGCGATGTAGTCGAGCGCGGCCTGGGGGAGGTCCCCAGGCGTGCGCGCCTCGCTGATGTCCTCGCTCCAGCCGGGCAGCTCGGTGTAGACCGGGCTGACGTGATGGAGGACCGACTGGTGGTAGGGGAAGCTCTCCAGCCGCGCCCCGTCGTCGCCCTCGGCGCTCTCGTAGGCGGTGGCCACCGGCAGCACCTCCTGGCCGCCGAGCACGTCGAGCTTGGTGATCGAGAGCGCAGTGAGCCCGTTGATCCGCGAGGCGTACTTCAGCGCCACGAGGTCGAGCCAGCCGGTTCGGCGCGGGCGGCCGGTGGTGGTGCCGAACTCGCCGCCCTTCTCGCGCAGCGCCTCGCCGGCCTCGTCCTCGAGCTCGGTGGGGAAGGGGCCCGAGCCCACGCGGGTGGCGTAGGCCTTGGCCACGCCCCAGACCTCGCCGATGTCCTTCGGCCCCACGCCGGTGCCCACGCAGGCCGCACCGGCGATCGGGTTGGAGGAGGTGACGAACGGGTAGGTGCCGTGGTCGATGTCCAGCAGCGCGGCCTGGGCGCCCTCGAAGATCACGTTCGCCCCCGAGTCCAGCGCGTCGTGGATCAGGCTCGTGGTGTCGGCGATGTACTGCTCCAGGCGGCTGCCGTAGAGCAGGTACTGCTCGGTGATGGTCTGCAGGTCCAGGGCCGGGTCGCGCTCGAAGTCACGCAGCTGCTGGGCCTTGGGCTGCAGCGCGGCGTAGATCTTCTGCTTGAGGATCTTCTCGTCGAGCATGTCCTGCACGCGGATCCCGAGCCGCAGGGCCTTGTCGGCGTAGCAGGGGCCGATCCCGCGCCGGGTGGTGCCGATCTCGCGCTTGCCGAGCCTGGCCTCGCCCACCTGGTCGAGCATCAGGTGGTAGGGCATGATCAGGTGCGCGTTGGCGCTTAGGCGCAGGTTGGAGGTGTCCACGCCGCGCTCGCGCAGCCCGTCGATCTCCCCGGTGAGTACGGCCGGGTCGACCACGACGCCGTTGCCGATCACGCAGGTGGTGTCGGGGTAGAGGATCCCGGAGGGGATCAGGTGGAACTTGAAGACCTCGTCGCCGTGGACGATGGTGTGGCCGGCGTTGTTGCCTCCCTGGAAGCGCGCGACGACGTCCGCGCGCGCGGCGAGCAGGTCGACGATCTTGCCCTTCCCCTCGTCGCCCCACTGGGCTCCGACGATGACGGTGCTCGGCATCCGCAGGTGAGTCTAGGAGGGGCTCAGGCGAGCCGCAGGTCGGCGGCCGGCGGCGGCTCGTCGCGGCGGTCGACGGCCTCGAAGCGCCGGTGGTCGCGGCCGAAGAGCGGCACGATCTCGCACATCTCCTCCAGCCGGGAGACCGTGCGCTCGCCGATCTGCGCGGCGAGCTCGTCGCGCTCGAGGTTGGTGGTGACCACGATCGCCTTCTCGGCCTCGTAGCGGGCGTTGATGATCGAGTAGAGCTGCTCGAGCACCCAGGCGCTGGTCTTCTCGGCCCCGAGGTCGTCGACCTGGAGCAGGTCCACGTCGGCGAGGCGGTCGAGCAGGCTGACGTAGCTGGCCGTGTTGTCCTCCTCGAAGGTCCCGCGGATCTCCGCCAGGAGCCGCGGCAGGGAGTAGATGGCCACCGAGTGGCCGGCGTCGATCGCCGCCTGGGAGACGATCATCGCCAGGGTCGTCTTGCCGGTGCCCACGTCGCCGAAGAACCACAGGCCGCGGCCGGCCTCGAGCCGCTCGTCGAGCTTGCGCACGTAGCGGCGCACCATCTGCACCTGCGCGTCGGGCATCTCGGTTACCGGCGGGCGCTCGAAGGAGGCGCCGCGGTAGCGGCGGGGGACGACCGCCGAGAGCGAGCTGGCCCGCCGCCGGTTGATCATCGAGACGCGGCAGCGGCACGGCCGGACCCCGCCGGCCTCCTCGTCGTCGATCCAGCCCGACCCGTCGCAGAGCTCGCAGCGGCTCACGCGACCTCCTGCAGGATGTTGCGAAAGCGCGGGTACTCGTGCTGGAAGGTGAGCTTGATCGTCTTCAGGGCGCCGTTGCGGTGCTTGGCGATGATCAGCTCGCTGACGCCCGGCTCCTCGGAGTCCTCGTGGTTGTAGTACTCGTCGCGGTAGATGAACATCACCACGTCGGCGTCCTGCTCGATCTGGCCCGACTCGCGCAGGTCGGAGAGCAGGGGACGCTTGTCGTTGCGTGACTCCACGCCACGGGAGAGCTGCGAGAGGGCGACCACCGGCACGTTCAGCTCCCGGGCGAGGATCTTCAGCCCGCGGCTCATCTCGCCGACCTGCTGGACGCGGCTGTCGTAGCGGCTGTCGGCCCGCAGCAGCTGCAGGTAGTCGATGACGATCAGGCCCAGGCCGCCCTGGTCCTGGAGGCTCTGGTGCAGCCGGCGGGCCTTGGCGCGGATGTCGAGCAGGCCGATGTCCGAGGAGTCGTCGACGTAGAGCCGGGAGCGGTCGAAGAGCTTGGCGGCGTCGATCACGCGGCCCCAGTTCTCCTGCTTGACGCGCCCCTTGCGCAGGTCGTCGCCCTTGATCGAGGCCTGCGAGGCGATGAAGCGCTGGGCCAGCTCGGCCTCGGACATCTCCAGCGAGAACAGGGCGACCGGGCGCGGGTTCTCGGGGTGCAGCGCGACGTACTCGGCGATGTTGGTGACCAGCGCCGACTTGCCCATCGACGGGCGCGCGGCGATGATGATCAGGTTGCCGGGCTGGAAGCCGCCGGTGACCGCGTCCAGGTCCGAGAAGCCCGAGGGCACCCCGGTGATCGACTTGCCGTGGCGCGAGAGCTCGTCCCAGCGCTTGATCTCCTGCTGGAGCACGTCGCCCACGACCCGGAAGTCCTGGCCGCCGTCGCCCATCCGGATCTCGAGGATCGCCTGCTCGGCGGTGTCGATGATCTCCTGCGGCTCGCCCTCGCGGGTGAGGACCCGGGACTGGATCTGGTAGGAGGCGTCCAGCAGCCTTCGCAGGTGGGCGGTCTCGCGGACGATCTGCGCGTAGCGGCGCAGGTTGCCGACCGCGGGCACCGCGGTGACCAGCTCGGCGACCTCGTCGGCGCCGCCTGCGTCCTCGAGGTTTCCGGTCGACTTGAGCTGCTCGACGACGCTGAGCGCGTCGATCTCGGTGCCCCCGTCGAAGAGCTCGAGCATCGCCGCGAAGATCACCCGGTGGCGGTTTCGGTAGAAGTCCCGCGCCTTTAGCTCCTCCTCCACCACGAAGGTGTAGTGGGCCTGCTCGGAGAGGAGGATCGCCCCCAGGACGGCCTGCTCGGCCTCGATCGAGTGGGGCGGGGTCGAGTCGGCGCCGAGCGCCCGCGAGGAGGCGGAATCGGGTGGCTGGGCGGCGATCGTCATCGTCGCCCGAAGCTACCAACGGAGGCGGGCGCCATGCACGGGCACTTGCCGCAAATCACGGAGAGTTGTTGGCCTCGCGGGGCGGCCGCGAGGGCGGGGAGCTACTGCTCGACGACGATCGTCTTGACGGTGGCCTTGACGCCACCGGCGAGGCCGACCTCGACCTCGTAGGAGCCGGTCTCGCGGATCGGCTCGGCGAGCACGATCCTGCGGCGGTCGACCTCGATGCCGCGCGCCTCGGTGATCGCCTCGGCGATCTCCTGGGCGGTTACCGAGCCGTAGAGGCGCCCGTCCTCTCCGGCCTGGGCCGGGATGGTGAGGGTGGTGTTGCCCAGCAGCTCGGCGACCTCGCGGGCCTCGCCGGCAGCCTGGTCCTCGGCGGCCTGGGCGGCGGCGGCCATCGCCTGCGCCTCGGCGATCAGCCCCTTGGTGGCGGGCTGGGCCAGCCCGCGGGGAATCAGGTAGTTGCGCAGGTAGCCCTTGGAGACGTTGACCACGGCTCCCCGGCTGCCGAGGTTCTCGACGTCGGAGGTGAGGACGGCCTGGGGCATCAGTCGCGGTCGCGGTCGCGGTCGCGCCCACGCCCTCCGCGGCGTGGACGGTCGTCGCTGCCGCTGCCTTCGGCGATGTAGGGGATCAGCGCGAGCTCGCGGGCCCGCTTGATCGCCTCGGCGAGCTGGGTCTGGTGGCGCCGGCACAGGCCGGTCATGCCGCGCGGGCGGATCTTGCCGCGGTCGGAGGTGAAGCGGTCGAGGGTGGCCGTGTCGCGGTAGTCGACGCGGTCGATCTTCTCCTTGCAGAAGTAGCAGGACTTACGCCGCCCGCTTCCGGGGCCGCCCTTCCTGGGGTCCCGGCGACGGGACGTTGACTGCGTTGCGCGCTTCTTGGCCACTGATACCTCGAGGTTGCTTGCTTCTCAGAATAGGAGAGCGCCCATGAAGGCGCTCACCGACAGTGTCGCACAACCGCGATTGCGCGGCCTCAAGGGCCGCTGCGGGCGCCAGGCGCGTACGCCGTCGCCCGGTAGCCCGAAGACCGGACCGGCCCGGCCCGGCCCGGGAGCACCGGGCCTGCCCCGGGGACCTCCTAGAAGGGGATGTCGTCTTCGGCGGCGCTCTGCCCGGCCGGGGCGGAGGCGAAGTCGCTGGTGTCGGTGGGAACGTCGGCGCTGGGGGCGAATCCCCCCTCCTGGCCGCCGCCCTCGCGGCCACCGCCGAGGAACTGGACGCTGTCGGCGATGATGTCGACCGCCTGGCGCTTGTTGCCCTCCTGGGTCTCCCACTCGCGCCACTCCAGGCGCCCGTCGATCGCCACGCCGCGGCCCTTGGCCAGGTACTTGGCGCAGTTCTCGCCCTGGGCGCCCCAGACGGTGACGTCGAAGTAATTGGGCTTGTCGACCCATTCGCCGGAGGCGCTGTCCTTGCGGCGGGTGTTGCAGGCAACGCGAAGCTTGCAGACCGAGCTGCCGCTGGGCAGCGAGCGCAGCTCGGGGTCGGAGGTGAGGTTGCCGGTGATGATTACGCGGTTGATGTTCGAGGCCGCCATGGGGCGCTCCTTTCGCTGGCGCCTGGTGCGCCTGGGTCATTTCGCAGAACGGCGCGAGTGTAAACCGGCGGTCGGCGGCCGGAGGGGCCCCAAACCGCAATTTGCGCACTTGTGTTGCGCTCCGGTGGCGAAGCGGGTGAGGCTTGGGGGAGCTACTCGGTCGCTTCGGGCTCGCCGGCAGCCTCGGCGGGTGCCTCGGGCTCGGCGGGAGCCTCGGCTTCGGCCGGGGCCTCGGCTTCGGCCGGGGCCTCGCTCTCGGCGACCACTTCCGCCCCGGCGGGTGCCTCGGTCTCCACTTCGGCGACGGCCTCTTCGGCCGAGGGGGCCTCGGCGGCGGGCTCGGCCGGCGCCATGTCCTGCGCCGTGGTGCCCGACTCGGCGGGAGCTTCGGGCGGCGGGGCAGCCTGGCGCAGGTCGGGGGGCGCGGGGGTTCCCGGCCGGTCCTTGATGATCCGGAAGCGCGTCACCGCGTCGGCGATGCGCAGCATGCTGGAAAGCTGGTCGAGCGTTGCCGGCGGGCACTGGAACTGGATCAGGTCGTACTCGGCGCGCTTCTCGTGGTCGATCTCGTAGGCCAGCGCGCGGTCGCCGTAGTCGTGGTCGGCGACGATCGAGCCGTCGCGCTCGATCAGCGCCTTGGCCTCGCTGCGGACCTTCGACCGGTCGCCCTCGGGGGCCCTGGGGTCGAGGATCAGCATTAGGTCGTATGTGGGGGCAGGAGCCGCCATCGCGGCGCGACGATAGCAGGGGGAGAAGGCCCCGGACGCCGTCCCTATGGCTCCTGTGAGCCCTCAGTCATGGCGATCCGGGCGGCTGCGGCGGCTGGCCTTCCCGGCCGGTGGCGCCGCCCTCCTGGCGCTGCTCGTACTCTGGCCGCGGCTGGCCCCGGCCGGGCCCGAGCCTCCCGACCCGACGCCCCGCCCGGTGGTCGCCGAACCCGCCGAACCCGGGCCCGCGTCGGCGGCCGGCTACCCGGACGGTGGCGAGCCCGCGACCGGCCCGGACGGCGAGGACGCCCGGTCGAGGCGGGGGAGCCGCGTGCGGGCGGGCAGTGGCCGGCAGGCCGGGGCGCGCGGCCTGCGGGCGGGCAGAAAGCGTCGCGCAGGGCCGGTGCGCCGTCCGTCGCGTCGGGCCCCGGCCGGCGGGAAGCCAGGGTCTCGAAAGCCGGCGGCGCGAACGCCCGCGGCGCCGGCACCGGCACCCGCGCCCGCCCAGGCGGCGCCGGCTCCGGCCACGCCGCCCGCGCCGTCGCCCTCTCCCGCGCGCGAGTTCGGCTGGCCGTGAGCGGCCCTCAGGCCGCGTCGACCTTGTCCTTGCGGCGGATGTCGGCGAGCTGGTCGTCGATCCAGTCGCCGGGGTTGCGCGCCGTGACGATGCTCTTGAGCCCCTCGATCCGCCGCTCGCGCTCGTCGGTCGGCATCGTGAGCGCGAGGTGGATCGAGTCGGCGAGCTCCTGGATGTCGAACGGGTTGACGCTCAGCGCGAATTCACCGAGCTCCTCGTGGGCGCCGGTGTTCTCGGAGAGGATCGAGACCCCGGCCCGCCGGTTGACCAGCGGGCCCTCCTTGGCCACCAGGTTCATGCCGTCGAACATCGCGTTGACCAGCAGCACGTCGTAGGAGCGGTAGCTGGCCATCGCCTCGGCGAGGTTGTCACGCAGCTTGAGCTGGATCGGCATCCAGTCCGGGGAGCCGTGGCGCAGGTTGACCACCGCGACCATCGCCTCGATCCGCTGCAGGTACTCGGCGTACTCGGGCACGTCGGTACGCGAGGGCATCAGCTGGGCGATGAACGAGACGCGCTCCAGGAACTCCGGGTGCTGCTCGAGGAAGAGGTCGTAGGCGGCAAAGCCGCGCAGCACGTTCTTGGAGAGGTCGGCGCGGTCGACCCGGGTGATCAGGAACTCGCGCCGGTGGCGGTCCAGCTCGGCCTCGAACTCCAGCGTCTCCGGCGACTCGGCCACCCGCTCGGTGGCCTTGGCGTCGATCGGCAGCGGGTAGGCCCGCACCCATACGTCGCGGCCGTCGTGGCTGACGATCCCGGTCTCGAAGTCCACCTCGAGCCCGAGCAGGTCGCGGCAGCACTGCAGGAAGTTGCGCCGGTAGGCCTCGGTGTGCAGGCCGATAATGTCGTTGGCCAGGAGCCCCTTGTAGATCTCGTCGCGGATCCAGGTGGGGAGCACCCGCCAGGCGTCCGACTGGGGCCACGGGATGTGGATGAAGTGGGTCAGGAAGGCGTCGGGCCGGGCCGCGCGCACCAGGGCCGGCAGCGTGTAGAGGTGGTAGTCGTGGATCATCACGGTCGCCTCCTCCTGCCCGTCGATCTCCTCGATCACCGCGGCGGCAAGGTCGCGGTTGACGACGTTGTACCCCTCGCTGAAGGCGTCGATCTCGTTCTGGCGCACGTCCGGCGCGTTGGAGAGGTCCCAGAGGTAGTGCTGGATGAACCACAGCATCGGGTTGGCGAATATGTTGTAAAAGCGGTCGTAGGCGACCGGGTCGCTGGCCACCAGGCGGATCTCGTACTCCCCGCCGCCCGGTGCCTCGACGGTGATCGCCCTGCCGCCGGCTGCCTCGGAGACCGCCACGTCGCCCTCGCTCATCGCGCTGGCCACCCAGACCGCGTCGCGGTGGGAGGCCAGCCCGGTCAGCGCGGTCACCAGGCCACCGCCACCGCGGTGGGGGACGCCCTCGTCGTCGAAGGTGACAGGCCCCCGGTTCGAGACCAGCACGAAGGGTTTGGACTCCACGCTGCGAGCCTACCCGGGGACCGGCTCGGCGGTGGGAGCCGGCGCCCCGGGCAGCTCCACCACGAAGGTCGTGCGGCCCGGGCGGCTCTCCACCGTCAGCTCGCCGTCCATCCGGCCGGTCAGCTCGTGGGCGATCGCCAGGCCCAGGCCGGCCCCGCGGGTGCCGTCGGAGGTGTAGAAGGGCTCGACGACCCGGTCGATCTCGCCCCGCGGCACGCCGGGCCCGAAGTCGGTTACGGCGATCCGGGCGCGCCGGCCCTGGCGGCTGACGGCGATGACCGCGTCGGTGCCCTCGGCGGTGTGGGCGACCGCGTTGTCGACCAGGATCCGCACTACCTGGGCCAGGCGCTCGGGGTCGCAGACCGCCTGCACCGGCTCGCCGGGAAGGCGGATCTCCAGGCGCGAGTCGTGGCCGGCCAGGGCGGGGACGAACTCGCCGGCCACCGCCTCGGCCAGCTCGCCGACGTCGGCCGGCTCGCTATCCAGCGCCACGGCGCCGGCGTCGATCCGGGAGAGGTCGAGCAGGTCGGTGGTGAGCTTGCCGAGCCGGTCCACGCCGTCGCGCAGCTGGGCCAGGAAGCGGTCCCGGGTCTCCTCGTCGAGCTCCTCGTCCTCGAGCAGCTCGAGGAAGCCGCTGAGCGAGAAGATCGGGGTGCGCAGCTCGTGGGAGGCGGTGGCGATGAACCGCCGCCGGGCGCTCTCGAGCTCGGCGAGCTGGCCCTGCATCTCGGCCAGGGCGCCGGCCAGGCGACCGAGCTCGTCGTCGCCGTCGACGACGAAGCGGGCGCTCAGGTCGCCGGCGGCCACGCGGCGCGCGGTCTGCTCCAGGCGCCCCACCCGGCGGCCGAAGGCCCGGGCCACGAGGTAGCCGCCCACCAGGGCGGCGATCAGGGCGATCACCGTCGCCAGCAGGATCCGGTTGCGCACCAGCGAGACGTTCTCCTCGACGTCGCCCAGCGGGGAGGAGAGGACCAGCACGTTGCTCAGCACCCGCCTCCCGGTCTCGGCGTTGTTCGAGTAGAGGGGGACCGCCGTCTCCACGTAACGCTCGGAGCCCAGGCTTTCGGTAGCGGTCTCCGGCTCCCCGGAGGCGATGGTGGCCAGTGCGGCGGGGAAGCGCAGCTCACCGATGTCGGCGCGGCGGTTGGAGTCGGACTTGACGAACGGGTCCCCGCCGGTGCCGGCCGGGGCGCCGATCAGGGTCACGCGGGCGTTGGCGCGGTCGGCGGCGTCCTTGACCTGGCGGTCGATCGCCGTGACCGGCTCGCCCCGGGAGATGCCGGCGTTGATCGAGGCGCCGAGCCGTTCGCCGTCGGCCTGGAGCATGGCGGCCCGCTCGTCGATGAGGCTCGACTCCAGCCGGGGCACCACGCCGACGTAGACGATCGCCATCGCGCCCAGGGTGATGGCGAAGAAGATCAGCGCCAGCCGGTTGGCGATCGAGGCGGTGTCGAACATCAGCCCTCGTCGTCGCGGAAGCGGTAGCCGACGCCCCTCACCGTGAGCAGGTACTCGGGAGAGCCCGGCTCGGCCTCGATCTTCTCCCGCAGGTGGCGGATGTGGACGTCGACGGTGCGCGGGTCGCGGTAGTCGCTGCTGCCCCAGACCTGCCCGAGCAGCTGGTCGCGGCTCCAGACCCGCCCGGGGCTGCCGGCCATCGCCATCAGCATCTCGTACTCGACGAAGGTGAGCTCGACCGGCTCGTCGCCCACGGTCACCGATCGCTTGACCGGGTCGATCCGCAGCTCCCCGGCCTCGACCACCCCCTCGCCGTCGTCGGGCTCGAGCGACATAGCCGAGCGGCGCAGGAGCGCCTTGATGCGGCTGCGCAGCTCGCGCACCGAGAACGGCTTGGTGATGTAGTCGTCGGCGCCGAGCTCGAGCCCGACGATCTTGTCGGCCTCCTCGGCCTGGGCGGTGAGCATGATGATCGGCACCGGGCTGCTGGCGCGCAGGCGCCGGCAGCACTCCAGGCCGTCCATCTGGGGCATCATCACGTCGAGGATCACCAGGTCGAAGCGCGACTCGCCGAAGAGCTTCAGGGCCTCCTTGCCGTCGCCGGCCTGGACCACCTCGTAGCCGTCCTTGCGCAGCGGGTAGGAGAGCAGCTCCTGGACCGACTGCTCGTCGTCGACGAGGAGGATGCGCGGCGTCTGCCCTGACATCGGCTTTCCAGAGGCTACGCGCTTTAGGCTGCCGGGAGGCAATGCTTGACCCGCGCATCTATCGCGGGGCGCTGCTCGTGGCGCTCCTGGCGGTCATCGTCGTTGCCTTCTCGCTGGAGAACCGTCCCGAGCCGATCCGCAGCACCCAGGCGCCGGCGGCCTTCGAGGGCGCCAGGGCCGAACGGCTGCTGGAGCGCCTGGCGGCCGAGTTTCCCAGCCGGCGCCCCGGCAGCACCGGCGACGGCGCCCTGGCGCGCAGGGTCGCCGGCGAGCTGCGCGCGGTGCTGCCCGGCGTGACCGTGGCCACGCGCACGGTCGAGGGGGCCCGGACGGTCGACGGGCGCCGGGACCTGGTCAACGTGGAGGCCGTCCAGCCCGGCTCCTCGCCGGGCGCCGGGATCCTCGTGGTCGCCGGGCGCGACGCCCTGCAGCGCGGCTCGCCGGCCGCGCTTTCGGGCACCGCCGCGCTCGTCGAGCTGGCGCGGGCCGCGGCCCTCGCGCGCCCGAAGCGGAGCGTCACCTTCGCCTCGGTGAGCGGCTTCACCGGCGGCCAGGCGGGAATCTCCGCGCTGGTCTCCCGGATCGACACCCCGGTCGACGCGGTCCTGGTGCTGGGGGACATGGCCGGCCCGCCGACCACCGGCCGGCTCGTGAGCGCCTGGTCCGAGGGCCCGGGGTCGGCGCCGCTGGACCTCCAGCGCACCGTCGCCACCGCGCTGCGGCTGGAGTCCGGCCTCAAGGCCGACGTTCCCTACGCCCGCAGCCAGGTGGTCCGCTACGCCTTCCCGTTCACCGTCGGCGCCCAGGGGCCGCCGAACCGGGCCTCGCTGCCGGCGGTGATGCTCTCGGCCAGCGGCGAGCTGCCCCCGGAGGCGGGGGCGCCGGTCTCCGCGGTGCGGATGGAGCGCTTCGGGCGTGCGGCGCTGCGCTCGCTCACCGCGCTCGATACCGGCCCGCTGGCCTCCGCCGCGCCCCAGGCCGACCTGGTCACCGTCAGGAAGGTGGTGCCCGCCTGGGCGGTGCGGCTGCTGGTGATCGCCCTGATCTTTCCCGCGCTGCTGACCGCTCTGGACGCGGTGGCCCGGCTGCGCCGTGAGCGGCAGCCCGTCGGGCGCTGGCTGGCGTGGGTGGCGGCCCTGGCCGCTCCGTTCGCGGTGGCCTGGGGCTTCCTGCGGCTGCTCGGGCTCCTGGGGCTGCTCGACGCCACCGACCCACCGGCCCCGCCCGGCGCCGTTCCCCTCGGGGGTGCCGGCCTGGGCGCGCTCATCTGCACCGTCGCGCTGGCCGTCCTGGCCGCGCTCTTCCTGCGCCCGGCGATCGAGCGGGGCGCCCGGCTTCCCGACGGCCGGGAGGACGCCGGCGCGACGCTGGCCCCGGCGCTGGTGGCCTGCGTGGGGGGCCTGGTCGCCTGGATCTTCAATCCCGACGCCGCCGCCGTCCTCATCCTGCCGGCCCACATCTGGCTGCTGGCCTGCGCCCGCGAGTTTCGGCTGCCGCGCGCCGCGGCGGTGGGACTCGTCCTCTTCTCGCTGCTGCCCTTCGTGCTCGCGTTCTTTGTGATGGCCGGGCAGCTCTCGACCGCCCCCTGGGAGCTGCCCTGGACGCTGGCCCTCGGCCTGGCCGGCGGCACGCCGTGGCTGCTGGTGGCGCTCGGCTGGGCGCTGGTCGCCGGCGCGGCCTGCGGCGCCCTGGCGCTGGCCTGGGGCGCCGGGAGCGGCCCCGACCGCAAGGTCACCGTTCGCGGGCCGGTCGGCTACGCCGGCCCCGGTTCGCTGGGCGGCACCCCCTCGGCTCGCGGCTGATCAGCCGATCGGGTGCTCGTAGCCGCGCAGCTCGCGCGGTGATCCGTCCGGGGCGGTGAAGGTGGTCCCGTCGCCCGCGGGCAGGACCGTTCCCACGCGCGTGAAGCCATCGGGAGCCGGAGCTTCGGGCGGGAGGGCGGCCAGCAGCTCGAAGTCCTCCCCGCCGGTGGCGGCGAACTCCAGCGGGTCGCGGCCCAGCGCCCCGGCGACCTCGGCCACGCCCCCGGCCACCGGCAGGGCGTCCAGCTCGATCACCGCGCCGACCCCGCTGGCCCGGCAGACGTGGGCGGCGTCGGTGGCCAGGCCGTCGGAGATGTCGATCAGCGCCCGGGCCCCGGCCCGGCGGGCCGCCGCGGCGGCGTCGAACTGCGGGTCCGGCCGGCGGTGGGCGGCGGCCAGCGCCTCGTCCCACGGCTCGCCGGCCTGCGCGCGCCCGGAGATGACCTCCAGGCCGGCCGCGGCGGCGCCGAGCGGGCCGCTGACCCAGAAGCCGTCACCCTCGCGGGCGCCGTCACGGCCGACCAGTTCGTCGACCGAGTCGGCCCAGCCGACCGCGGTCACCGTGCAGAAGAGGGCCGGCGAGGAGACCAGGTCGCCCCCGGCGACCGAGACCCCGCAGCGCGCGGCCAACTCCTCCAGCCCGGCGGCGAGCTCGAGGACGTCGGCCGCGCTCATCCGCTCCGGCACGCCGACGGCGACGTAGGCCTCGCCGGGGTCGGCGGCCATCGCCGCGATGTCCGAGAGGCTGGCGGCCATCGTGCGGTAACCGATGTCGGAGTAGCCCATCGTCGGCGGCTCGAGCCGGAAGTGGACCCCCTCGACCATCGCGTCGACGCCGGTAACCGAGACCGGGCGGGCCTGAACGACGGCGGCGTCGTCGCCGATCCAGCGCACCACGCGCCCGCCACGAGGCTCCATCAGCTCCTCGAAGGCGGCGATCAGCGAGAGCTCGCCCACCGGCGACGGCTCCTCAGCGGTGGCGGTAGACGATGCGGGCGCGGTCGAGGTCGTACGGCGAGAGCTCGACGCGGACCCGGTCACCGGGCAGGATGCGGATCCGGTAACGGCGCATCTTGCCGGCCACGTGGCCCAGGACGGTGTGACCGTTGTCGAGCTTCACGCGGAACATCGCGTTGGGCAGCGCCTCGACGACGTCACCCTCGAATACGCCCTGTTCCTCTTTGGCCATCGCGCGTGACCGTCGCAGCCGCCCGGGCCGTTATTCGGGCGTAACTCCGCCGCTCTCCGGGTCGGTCGGGGGAGCCGGTTTGGGCTCGGGCTTCGGTGCGGGGGTCGGCTTGGGCGGCTTGGGCGCGGGCTGTGGGGGGGACTCGTACTGGTTGTCCGGGTACTTGCCGCCACCGCCGCCGGGCTTCTTCTTCTTCTTGTCCTTCTTGAGCTCGTCCTCGTTGTCGACGTTCTTGCCCGGCGCTCCCTGGGTGAAGTAGAAGCCGGAGAAGTCCTGGCCGACGAACGGCTCCTTGGGCTCGGGGAACTCCTTGCACGGGCGTCCGTCCATCGCGACGACCATGAAGTCGCGGAAGATCGAAGCCGGGGCCTGGCCGCCCGACATGCCGCCCATCGAGATGTTGGCGTCCGGGTAACCGACCCAGACGGTGGTGTTCAGCGAGGTGGTGAAGCCGCCGAACCAGGCGTCGGTCGAGTTGTCGGTGGTGCCGGTCTTGCCGGCGGTCGGGCATCCGAGCGCCGCGCCGGTGCCGGTGCCGCCCTGGACGTTGGCCTCCATCGCCTTGACCGCCTCGAAGGTTTCCCCGTCGGTGAACTCCTTGACCTTGCCCGGCCGGCCCAGCGAGCGGTCGACGGTGCCGTCGGGGAGGACGACCTTGGTGATCGCCACCGGCTTCACGCGCCAGCCGCCGTTGTTGATCGTCGCGTAGGCGCGGGTCATCTCCAGCGGGGAGACCCCGATCCGCAGGCCCCCCAGGCCCTCGGCCGGGTAGGCGTCGAGCTTGCTGGTGATGCCCAGGTCGTAGGCCGCCTGGCGGACCTCCTCGGGGCCCACGTCGAGGTCGAGCTGCTGGAAGACGGTGTTGTCGGACTTCACCAGCGCCTCGAAGACCGACATCGTGCCGCCGTAGGAGCCGCTGTAGGTCTTGACGTCGATCTTGGCGCCGGTCCCTTCGTCGATGAAGTTGAGCGGCTTGGACTCGTAGGTGGTCTGGTTGATGTCCACGCCCTGGCGCAGGGCGGCCATCATCACCATCACCTTGAAGGTCGAGCCGGGCTGGCGCTGGCCCTGGGCGGCGAGGTTGAACTTGGTGGCCGTGTAGTCGCCGGAGGAGGCCATCGCCTTGATCTCGCCGGTCTTCGGGTCCATGCTCACCACGGCGCCCGACGGGCCGGTGCCGCCGAGGTTGTTGGCGATCGCCCGGCGCGCCTCGTCCTGGAGCCTGAGGTTGACCGTCGTGTAGACCTTCAGGCCGCCGGCGCGGACCCGGTCGGCGCCGTACTTGCGGATCAGCTCCACGCGCACGTAGTCGAAGAAGAAGCCCTCGCGACGCTTGGCGTAGAAGCTGTTGGCCTTGACGCCGAGCGGCTGGGCCTTGGCCGCCGCGGCCTTCTCGGGCGAGATGTAGCCCTGGGCGGCCATCCGGCTGAGCACCTCGTTACGGCGGGCGCGGGCGACCCTGGGCTCGGAGAACGGGTTGTACTGGGAGGGGGCCTGGGGAAGGCCGGCCAGCAGGGCCGACTCGGCGAGGGTCAGGCGGCTGGCCGGCTTGCCGAAGAAGACGCGGGAGGCCGCCTCGACTCCGACGGCGGTCTGGCCGCCGACCGTGCCGTAGGGGACGTTGTTGAGGTACTGGGTGAGTATCCAGCGCTTTCCGGCGGGGCCGGGGTGATCGGCTTCGAGCTCGGTGGCCAGCTTGGCCTCGCGGACCTTGCGCTTGAGGGTGCGGTCCCGGTTGCCCGGGTAGAGGTTGCGGACCAGCTGCATGGTGAGGGTGGAGCCGCCCTGGACGGTCTTGCCGCTGGAGGCGTTCTCGACCGCGGCGCGCACGACGCCGCCGGCGTCGACGCCCTGGTGCTGGTAGAAGCGGCGGTCCTCGACGGCGACGGTGGCGTCGCGCATCGTCTGCGGCATCTCGGTGGCCGTGACCGGGGTGCGAAGCACGTCGCCCTGGATGAAGCCCAGCCTCGTTCCGTCGGCGGCGTAGACGGTGGAGGTGGCTCCCTGGGGGGTCGGCTTGAGCCGGTCGATCCCGGGCGTGTCGGCGGCCACGGTCGCCAGGTAGCCGACGCCTCCGAGGACGCCCACGAAGGCCACGGCGGCGCCGATCGCGAGCAGCGCGAAGATGGCCTTCCCGGCCCCGGCCTGGCTGCGGCGCCGGCGTATATGTCGGCTTCGTCTTGACACGTAGTGAGTCTTTCCGGGCCGGGCGGTGCGGTCCTTCCGTGGGCCGCCCGCAGCCTGCGCGGAAGCCCGATTCTAGTGACTGCCGGCGAGCGGGATACCCGATTCACGGAGCGTCCGCAGCGCCTGGGCGCGAAGCTGCGCCTCGGCCTCCCCGCGCTCTTCCGGGGTGACCGGATCGCCGGTGAGGCGCAGCTTTATCCCCTCCGGGGAGGCCAGCGCGACCAGCCCGGACTTCACTCCCGGCAGGGCGTCGAGCCGTTCGAGCGCCACCTGCTCGTTGGCGCCCGGGTCTATCCAGACGCTCGCGTCGGGTGCCACCAGCGGCCGGCCGATCGAGTCGTTGCCGATCGCCTGGGTCATCAGCAGCTGGTTGGGGACGATCGTCCGGCTGTCGTCGGAGGTGCGCAGCCAGGTGTACATCAGCGTGAGGTCCTCGATCACGCCGGAGTGCTCGTCGAGCTCCACGTAATCCCCGACCCGCACCGGCTGGGCGATGGCGAGCGCGATTCCCGCCGCCAGGTTGGCCAGCGAGTCGCGGCCGGCGAAGCCCAGGACGGCGGTTATCACCGCACCGGAGGTGATGGCCGCCGCGGCGAGCTTGTCGAAGGAGTCGAACTGCAGCAGCGCGAGGAAGATTCCGCCGGCGATCACCACCGCGAAGACCAGCCGCCGCACCAGCCGCAGCCGCGTGCGGGCCCCGGGGTCGAGCTCGAGCGAGCCGTCGCCACGGGAGTGAAGGCGCCGCTCGGTGGCGCCAAGCAGCCGGCCGATCAGCCACGCCAGCAGGAAGGCCAGGACAAGGGTCAGCGCGGCGGCGCCGAGCCGGGTCCACTCAACCGCCGCGTACGGGAGGATCAGTCCCATGGAGGCGCAAGCTACCCGCGCGCCCGGCGGCTGGACGGCCTCCGCGGGCGCCGCGGCCCGGGCCCTTGTCGTCTCCCGGCTGCTGGTGTTTGGCGCCGGCGTCGCGGGGGCGCTGGCGCTGAAGCCGTGGTCGGGCCGCGAGGCCGACTTCGACCCGCTGAACCTGGTCCCGGACAGCGTCCTGGCCGCGCCGTTTGCGCGCTGGGACAGCGTCTGGCTGCTCACCGTGGCCACCGACGGCTACGGCTCCGAGGCCCGCCGCACCGCTTTCTTCCCGCTCTACCCGCTGCTCGCGAGCCTGGGCGACCGGGTCGCCGGCTCGGCGCTGGCCGGCGGAATCCTCGTCTCGCTGCTCGCGCTGCTGGCCTCGCTGGTGCTGGTCCACCGCCTCGCCGAGGTGGAGCTGGGGCCGCGCGAGGCCGGGGTAGCGGTCTGGCTGCTGGCCCTCTTCCCGGCCTCGGTCTTCCTCTCGGCGCTCTACACCGAGTCGCTCTTCCTGGCCCTCACCCTCGGCGCGGCGCTGGCCGCCCGCACCGGCCTCTGGCCGCTGGCGGGACTGCTCGGGGGGATGGCCGGCGCCACCCGCGCGGTGGGGATCCTCGTACTCGTCCTGCTGTTCGGGCTCTGGCTCGACCGCCGCGCCGGTTCCCTGCGCCGCCTGCGCGACCTGGCGTGGCTGGCCCTCGTGCCGCTGGGGACGGCCGCCTACGCGCTCTGGCTCGAGCAGCGCGGGTTCGGCGCCTTCTCCTTCCTGGAGGTGCAGTCATTCTGGGGGCGCGGGCAGGCCTGGCCGTGGGACGGGGTGGCGCAGGGCCTCACGGCCGGGGCCGACGGGCTGGGCACGCTTGTAACCACGGGCGCCGCCCCGCTGGCCGCCCACAACCTGATGCTCGCCTGCTGGCTGCTGCTCGGCGTCGCCGGGGTGGCCGGGGCGCTGCGGGTGCTCCCCTGGGCCTACGGCCTGTACACGGCGCTGATCCTGCTCGCCGCGCTCAGCTCGCCGGTCGACTGGCAGCCGCTTCTCTCGCTCCCGCGCGTGATGCTCGTCTGCTTCCCGCTCTTCCTCTGGCTTGCCTTCGTCCTGGCGCCCGGCAGAATCCCCCGCATGGCCTCCTACGTGGCGTCGGCGCTGGCCCTGGCCTGCTGGTCGGCCCTCTTCTCGGCGTGGACATGGCTGGCCTGAGCGATTCGCTGCCGCCGGTCCTCTCCCTCGACGCGCTCGGGACGCTGCTCGAGATGCTCGACCCGTTCGACGCGCTGGTCGACGAGATGGATGCGCGTGGGGTGCAGGTGAGCCGGGAAGAGGTCACCGGCGCCCTGGTCGAGGAGATGACCCACTACCGCGCCGGCATGCAGGGCGCCCACGACGCGGCGACCCTCCACGAGCTGCGGCTCAGCAGTACGCAGGTGCTCTTCGACGGCCTTCCCGAACGCGCCCGGGAGCTCGGCTTCGACGAGGTCGGCGCGGCGCTCTTTGCCTCGGTGCGCTTCCGGCCCTTCCCGGAGGTGCCGGAGACCCTCGCTGCGCTGAAGGAGCGCGGCGTGCGGACGGTGGTGGTCAGCAACTGGGACATCTCACTCCACGAGCAGCTCTCCGACACCGGCCTGGACCGGCTCGTCGACGCGGCGCTCTGCTCCGCGGAGGCCGGTGCCTCCAAGCCCGACCCGCAGCTGCTGCTCAAGGGGCTGGAGATGGTCGGCGCCGACCCGGGTGAGGCCTGGCACGTGGGCGATGACCCGGTAAACGACGCCGGCGCGGCGCTGGCGGCCGGCGTCGGCGCGGTGATCGTCGATCGCGGCCACGGATTCGAGGTTCCCGGTGGGGTGCAGGTGATCGATTCGCTGGCCGCCCTGGTGGGCGACGGGCGCTAACGTCAGCGCCGATGTCGACCGTTCCGCCCGCCTCGCACCCGGCGCGCGCCCACCCGGCACCGCCGCTGGTGCCCGAGCTGCCCGAGGGCGTGGAGCCCACGCCGGTCGGCCCGGGCTGGAAGGCGTGGATGGCCGTGGCGGCGCTGGTCGCCGGCTTTGCCGCGGCGATCGTGGCGGCGATAGTCCTCGGCCTCTTCGCCGGGATCTTCGGCAGCTCCCTCACCGACCCCCCGCCCTCGGTGAACATCCTCTCCACCGTCATCCAGGGCGGGTGCCTCATCCTCGCCGCCTACCTCTTTGCCCGCTCCACCGGCCACTCCCGGCCCTGGGATTTCGGCCTGCGGTCCACCCGCTTCATGCCCGCGGTGGGCTGGAGCGCGCTGACCTGGCTCTCCTTCCTCCTTGTAACTGCGGGGTGGACGGCGCTGATCGGCGCCCAGGACGCCCGTGACCGGCTGCCCGAGGAGCTGGGGGTGGACGAGAGCAACGTCGCGCTGGTGGCGGCGGCGATCCTGGTCTGCGTGATCGCCCCGATCGCCGAGGAGTTCTTCTTCCGTGGCTTCTTCTTCACCGCCCTGCGCTCCTGGAAGGGGATCTGGCCGGCGGCGATCGTCACCGGGCTGGTCTTCGGGGCGATCCACGGCGGCTCCTCGGATGTGGCCTTTCTGCTCCCGCTCGGCTTCTTCGGCTTCGCGCTCTGCCTGCTCTACGTGAAGACCGGCTCGCTCTACCCGTGTATCGCGGTCCACTCGCTTAACAACTCGCTCGCCTTCGGCGTGTCCCTGGACTGGGGCTGGCAGATCGTCCCGGTGGCTCTGGCCTCACTGGCCGCGATCGCCGCCGTTCTGGCCCTCGTGCGGCTGGCCGGTGGCCGGCCTCCCGCGTTGCCGGCCACCTGAGGCTTTCCGGCGGCACGGCGGGTACGCTTTTGTGGTGAAGCGCGCCGTTCCGATCGTCTTCCTGGGCCTGCTGGCGCTGCCGTCGGCGGCGCTCGCCCAGGGCGAGCCCGCGCCCA
The DNA here is from genome assembly GCA_046091165.1 of Solirubrobacterales bacterium. Lineage (GTDB taxonomy): Bacteria > Actinomycetota > Thermoleophilia > Solirubrobacterales > Solirubrobacteraceae > F1-60-MAGs163. Next base: position 23,520 of record JBJTBE010000046.1, read on the forward strand.
CGCCTCCTTCACCCCCCGTGACCCCCGAGATCGCGGTCTCGGTCAAGGGCCTCAACCGGGGCCAGGTCCTCGCCGGCACGAAGTACACCGTCCAGGGGGTCGTTCGCCCCTACGTCGCCGGCCAGAAGGTGACCCTGAGGGTCAGCCGCCACGGCCGCACCGTGACCCGGCGCGAGCTTTCCGTGAAGGCGGACGGCAGCGTCGGGCGCTTCAGCCTCCAGCTGAAGGCCAGGGGCCACGGAACCACCGCCGCCCAGGCCACACACGATCCGACCGCCGAGATGGCGGCAGGGAAGTCGCCCTCCAGGAAGTTCAAGGTGGTGGCCGCCCGGGCGAAGATGGGCTCGCGCGGCCTGGCCGTGCGGGTGCTCCAGCACCGCCTGGCCGAGAAGGGCTACGTCGTCGGGCGCCGCGGCGTCTACGACTCGCGCACCGCCCGCGCCGTGCTGGCCTTCCGCAAGGTCACCGGGATGCCCCGTACCTATGAGGCCTCCACCACCGTCTTCGACAAGCTCGCCCGCGGAGGCGGCACCTTCCGGGTGCGCTATCCCAGCCACGGCCGCCACATCGAGGCCTCGCTCTCCAAGCAGGTGATGGCGCTGATCAGCGGCGGCAAGGCGGTGCGGATCTACCCGACCAGCACCGGCGCTCCAGCGACCCCGACGATCCGCGGCAGCTTCCGCGTCTACATGAAGACGCCCGGGACCAACGCCAAGGGGATGATCCACTCCAGCTACTTCATCCGCGGCTACGCGATCCACGGCTTCGTGAGCGTGCCGATCTACCCGGCCAGCCACGGCTGCCTGCGGGTACCCCCGGCCGAGGCGCTCTCGATCTACAACTGGGTCCGCATCGGCACCCCGGTCGACGTCTATTACTAGGCAGACAGGCGTGGACGCCCGCGAGACCCTCATCGCCGAGCTGCGCGAGCACGCGCTGATCATCGGCGAGGTGACGCTGACCAGCGGGGCCGTCGCCCAGTACTACGTCGACTCCAAGCGGGCGATCATGCTTCCGGCCGGCTTTGCCGCGCTAGGCGAGCTCGTCGCGGCCAAGGCGGCCGAGCTCGGCGCCACCGCCGTGGGCGGCATGACCATGGGCGCCGACCCGGTGGCCTGCTCGGCGCTGGCCGGCGGGGCCGCCGCGAAGGCCTTCTTCGTGCGCAAGGAGGCCAAGCAGCACGGCCTCTCGAGGCGGATCGAGGGGCCGCTGCTCGAGCCCGGGGAGAGGTGCCTGGTGGTCGAGGACGTGGTGACCACGGGTGGCTCGACGGTGCGGGCGATCGAGGCGATCCAGGAGGGCGGCCACGAGGTAGTGGGCGTGGTCAGCGTGCTAGACCGCCTGGCCGGCGGCGGCGAGGCGATCGAGGCGGCCGCCGGGGCTCCCTACTTTCCGCTCGCCACCATCGACGACGTCTACCCGGACCGGCCCGACCGCGGCTGAGCCCGCGGCCCCTGATGCCCCGACCTGGATTCGAACCAGGGGCCTACTCCTTAGGAGGGAGTCGCTCTATCCAGCTGAGCTATCGGGGCGGGTGCCAGCGAGTCTAGGCGCAGGGGCGCCCGACGGGTAGGGTTCCGGCAGGTCGCGGTGCGGCCGCCGCTTCTGGGAGGGAGCCATCGCCAAGGAGTCGCAAAAGCGCAGTGGGGGATGCCCGTGAGTTCGGGCGTCCCGCAGCTGATCGAACCCGGCACCGGGCTCACCGCCGACGACCCGCTCGAGACCGGCGACATCCAGTCGCTGGCCCCGCGCCAGCTCTTCTGGCGGGCCTTCCGGGAGGACCGCGTGGCCCTCGCCGGACTCGTCTTCATCGTCCTGCTCCTCCTCGTCGCGATCTTCGCGCCGCTGATCGTCAAGGCCCTTGGCCTGCCGGGCCCCAACAAGATCGACAGCACCACGCTCGACTCCTTCGGCACGCCGACCGGCCCGAGCGCCGGCCACCTCTTCGGCGTCGACACGCTCGGCCGTGACCTCTTTGCCCGCACCCTCTACGGGGCCCGGGTCTCGCTCGGCGTGGCGATCGTCTCCACCGGGATCGCCACCCTGGTCGGGGTCGTCCTGGGCCTGATCTCCGGCTTCTACCGAGGTTGGGTGGATTCCGGGATCTCCCGCCTGACCGACATCGTCCTGGCCTTCCCGGTCCTGCTTCTCTCCCTGGGCCTGGCCGCCGCCTGCTCGCTGGGCGACGGCTGCCAGGTCAGCGCCCCGCTCCAGGTCGCCGGCCTGGTACTCATCGTCAGCGGCGGCGCCGGCGCCCTCTTCGCCCTGGCCCGCGGCCGGCGCGAGGCGCTCGGCGCGCCGGGAGTGGTGGCCGGCGTGGGCGTGGTCGTGCTGCTGGTGGCCACCGCCTTCAACCTCACCATCGAGCCGGGGGCGCCGGTGGTGATCTTCGTCATCGCCCTGGTCAGCTGGACCTACATCTCCCGGATCGTGCGGGGGCAGGTGCTCTCGCTGCGCGAGAAGGAGTTCGTCGAGGCTTCCCGCTCGCTGGGAGCCTCCAACCGGCGCATCGTCTTCTCCGAGATCCTGCCCAACCTGGTGGTCCCGGTGATCGTCTACGCGACGCTGATCCTTCCCACCAACATCCTGCTCGAGGCCTCCCTCTCCTTCCTGGGCGCCGGGGTCCAGCCGCCGACCCCCTCGTGGGGGGCGATGATCGCCGAGGCGACCGGTTCGTTCGACTCGGCCTGGTGGTACATGCTCTTCCCCGGCCTGGCGCTGCTGCTCACCGTGCTGGCCTTCAACCTCGTCGGGGACGGCCTCTCCGACGCGCTCAACCCGAGGCAGGACTGACCCGTGGCCTCAAGACACACCTTCAGTGAACAGGCATTCGACTCCCGGCGTGCCGGGCGGAAAGGAAGCAAGATGACCAGGACAAAGTGGATCGCCGGGGCCCTCGCGGCCGTGGCGGCGACCGCCGCGCTCGGAGCCTGCGGCTCCAATAACGAGGGCGGCAGCTCGAACAAGCCGGGCTTCGTGCCGGCCAACCAGGACCTCGGCGGCCAGAAGGGCGGTGCCCTCACGGTGGTGGCCAGCGGCGATGTCGACTACCTCGACTGCGGCGCGTCCTACTACCAGTTCAGCTTCATGGTCTGTTACGCCACGCAGCGCTCGCTCTACTCCTTCCAGCCCGATGACTCGGTCGACCCGAGTCCGGACCTGGCCGACGGCCAGCCCGAGATCTCCAGCGACGGCAAGACGGTCACGGTGAAGATCAAGTCGGGGATCAAGTTCAGCCCGCCGGTGGACCGCGAGGTCACCTCGGCCGACGTCAAGTACGCCGTCGAGCGCGGCTTCAACCCGAACGTGGCCAACGGCTACGCCGGCGCCTACTTCGGCGACCTCTCCGGGGTGGAGGCCTACGAGAAGAAGGAGGCCAAGGAGATCACCGGCATCACCACGCCGGATGACCAGACGATCGTCTTCAAGCTCGACCGCGGAACCGGCGGCGTGCTCGCCGGCGCCCTGGCGCTGCCGCTCAGCGCCCCGGTCCCGGAGGAGTACGCGAAGAAGTTCGACGCCAAGAACCCCTCCACCTACGGCACCAACCAGGTGGCCACCGGCCCGTACATGGTCAAGAACGACTCGAGCGGGAAGGTGACCGGTTACCAGCCGGGCAAGAAGATCGAGATCGTCCGCAACCCGAACTGGGATTCGGCCAACGATTACCGCAAGGCCTACCTGGACTCGGTCACCATCGAGGAGGGAAACAACGACACGACGGTCGCCTCCCGCCAGGTCCTCCAGGGGACCAGCCAGGTGAGCGGCGACTTCGGGCCGCCGCCGCCGGTGCTCAAGGGCCTGATCAAGGGCGCCCAGGCCGACCAGCTGGCCCTGACCCCGTCGGGCGGCGTGCGCTACGTGTCGCTGAACACGCAGACCAAGCCGTTCGACAACATCAACCTGCGCAAGGCGGTCATCGCCGGGGCCGACCGTGAGGCGATGCGCCTCACGCGCGGCGGTGCGGTGCTCGGGCCGATCGCCAACCACTTCATCCCGCCGGGAGTCGGCGGGTTCGAGGAGGCCGGCGGGCTGAAGGGGACCGGGGTGGACTTCCTGGCCAACCCCAACGGCGACCCGCAGCTGGCCGCTTCGTACATGAAGAAGGCGGGCTATCCGAGCGGGAAGTACACCGGCAATGAGGAGGTCCTCATCGTCGGTACCTCGGGTGGCCAGGCCCAGAAGCTCTCCGAGCTGGTCAAGACCCAGCTCGAGAAGCTCGGCTTCAACACGAAGCTGCGCCTGGTCACGCAGGACACCATGTACACGGAGTTCTGCAACAAGCCCAAGGCCAAGGTGACGGTCTGCCCGAACGTGGGATGGCTGAAGGACTTCAGCGACCCGCAGACCATCCTCGACCCGACGTTCAACGGCGCCAACATCGTGCCCGAGAACAACTCGAACTGGCCCCTGCTCGACGTGGACTCCATCAACAGCGCGATGGACAAGGCGGGGACCATCGTCGACAGCGACCAGCGCAACAACGCGTGGGCCGCGATCGACAAGCAGGTGACCGCCCAGGCGCCGGCGATCCCGTGGATCTGGGACGACAACCCCAACATCCGCAGCGCCAACGTCCAGGGCGTGGTCAACAAGTTCAACGGGAACTGGGATCTCTCGTTCACGTCGATCAAGTAGGCCACCCCGGCTAGCCGCAGACCCCGCTCCCCGGCCGCGCGCCGGGGAGCGGGCGCCGGCGCGCCCATGACCCGCTACATAATCCGCCGCCTCATCTGGGTGGTGTTCCTGCTGTTCGCGGTCAGCCTGATCACCTTCGTGATCTTCTACCTGCTGCCCACCGCCGACCCCGCCGTCCTGCGCGCCGGGCGCCAGGGCACCCCGGAGATGATCGCCGCGATCCGTGAGCGGTACGGCTTCAACGACCCCTGGTACGTGCAGTACGGCCTCTACATGAAGAACCTGGTGCTGCACTTCGACTTCGGCTTCAGCTACCAGAACGGCACCCCTGTGCGGCAGCTGATCTTCAGCCGCCTGCCGGCGACGATCTCGCTGGCCTTCGGCGCCGCGGTGCTGGCCCTCCTCACCGGCCTGGTGGTCGGGACGATCTCCGCCGTCCGGCCGCGCACCGTCCTGGACCGCACCACCACGGGGCTCTCCCTGGTGGGGATCTCCGCCCCGGTCTACTGGCTGGGCCTGGTGGCCCTCTACCTCTTTGCCAGCGACATCGGGCTCTTCCCCCTCCTGCCCGGCTCGGGCTCCTACGAGCCGCTGACCCAGAACCCCGGCGCCTGGTTTACCTCCCTGCTGATGCCCTGGGCGGTGCTGGCGATCAGCTTTGCCGCCTTCTACTCGCGGCTGCTGCGCGGCAACCTGCGCGAGGTCCTCGGCGAGGACTACATGCGCACCGCCAAGGCCAAGGGGCTGCCCGAGCGCACGATCGTCCTCAAGCACGGCCTGCGCGCGGCGATCACGCCGATCATCACCGTCTTCGGGCTCGACCTGGGGATCCTGCTCGGCGGCGCGATCCTCACCGAGACGGTCTTCAACATCCCGGGTATCGGGCGCCTCTCCTACGAGGCGATCGTCCGCAGCGACCTCCCGGTGATCCAGGGCACGGTGCTGCTCGGCGCCTTCTTCATCGTCATCGCCAACCTGATCGTCGACATCGTCTACGCCTTCCTGGACCCGAGGGTGAGGTACGAGTGAGCGCGCTGCTCGACGTCCGCGACCTGAAGGTCAGCTTCGACACGCCCGACGGCGTCGTCCGTGCCGTGCAGGGGATCTCCTACTCGGTCGAGCCCGGCCGGAGCCTGGGGATCGTCGGCGAATCCGGCTCGGGCAAGACCGTCGGCACGCTCACGATCATGGGCCTCACCCGGGCGCCGAACACCGAGATCGAGGGCGAGGCCATGTTCGAGGGAGAGAACCTCCTGGCCCTCGACGAGGAGCGCATGCGCGAGATTCGCGGCAACGAGATCGCGATGATCTTCCAGGACCCGCTCTCCTCACTGCACCCCTTCTTCACCATCGGCGACCAGATGGTGGAGGCGATCCGCGTCCACCGGAAGGTCAGCAAGGGGGCCGCCGAGGACCGGGCGGCCGAGCTGCTCGGGATGGTCGGGATCCCCGATGCCCGCCAGAGGCTCTCCGGCCATCCGTACGAGCTCTCCGGGGGGATGCGCCAGCGGGTGATGATCGCCATGGCGCTGGCCAACGACCCGCGGCTGCTGATCGCCGACGAGCCCACCACCGCGCTCGACGTGACCGTCCAGGCCCAGATCCTCGAGCTGATCGCCAACCTGCAGAGGGAGACCGGCACCGCGCTGGTGATCATCACCCACGACCTCGGCGTCGTCGCCGAGGTCGCCGACGAGGTGGCGGTGATGTACGCCGGGAGCATCGTCGAGCAGGCGCCGGTCGACGAGCTCTTCGCCCGCCCCGAGCACCCCTACACCTGGGGCCTGCTCGACTCGATCCCCCGCCTGGACCGCCCGGTATCCGAGGGCCTCACGCCGATCCCCGGGCGCCCGCCGAGCCTGCTCGCCCCGCCCTCGGGCTGCGCCTTCCACCCCCGCTGCGCCTTTGCCATGGACGAGTGCCGCTCGCTGCGCCCGCCGCTGGAGCCCTCCCCGGCCGGGCCGGAGCACCTCGTGGCCTGCCACCTCGATCCGAAGAAGCGCCGGGAGCGGGGACGATGAGCGACCCTCTGGTCCGCGCCACCGACCTGCAGATGCACTTCCCGCTCACGCGCGGGATCATCTTCCAGCGCCAGTACGGCTCGGTGCGCGCGGTCGACGGGATCTTCTTCGAGGTCGAGCGGGGCCAGACCCTGGGGATCGTCGGCGAGTCGGGCTGCGGAAAGAGCACCACCGGCCGGCTCGTGCTGCGGCTGCTCGAGCCGACCGGGGGCCGCATCGAGTTCGACGGCGTGGACATCACCCACCAGGGGCGCCGCGGCCTGGCCGACCTGCGCCGCAACGCGCAGATGGTCTTCCAGGACCCGTACTCCTCCCTCAACCCGCGCAAGACCGTCGGCTCGATCATCGCCGAGCCGTTCGTGATCCACGGGATGGCGCGGGAGGAGGGTGAACGCAGGCGCGAGGTCCGCGAGCTGATGGACAGGGTCGGCCTCAACCCCGAGCACTACAACCGCTACCCGCACCAGTTCTCCGGCGGCCAGCGCCAGCGGATCGGAATCGCCCGCGCGATCGCCCTGAAGCCGAAGCTGATCGTCGCCGACGAGCCGGTCTCCGCGCTCGATGTCTCGATCCAGGCCCAGATCGTCAACCTGCTCGAGGAGCTGCGCAGCGAACTTGGCCTGACCCTGATCGTCATCTCCCACGACCTCAGCGTGGTGCGGCAGATGTGCGACCGGATCGCCGTGATGTACCTCGGGCAGATCGTGGAGACGGCCGCCGCGCAGCGGGTCTTCGACGAGCCGCGCCACCCGTACACCGGGGCGCTGCTCAGCGCCGTGCCGGTGCCCGACCCGCAGGTCGCCCGGGCCGGCGAGCGCGAGGTGCTCAGCGGCGACGTTCCCTCGCCGACCGACCCGCCGCCGGGCTGCCGCTTCCACCCGCGCTGCCCGCAGGCCCAGCCGCTCTGCTCCACCGACGAGCCGCAGCTGCGCGAGCTGGGCGACGGGACGCTCGCCGCCTGCCACTTCCCGCTCGAGCCCGGCGCGATGGCCGGGGACGGCGTGGACACCACCTGAGAGATGCTCTTCCCGACGGTCATCTTCGCCCTCTTCTTCCTGATCGTCCTGCCGCTCAACTGGCTGACGATGCCCCACCCGACGCGGTGGCGGGTCTTCATCATCGCGGCCAGTTACGTCTTCTACGCCTGGTGGGACCCGTGGTTTGTCCTGCTCCTGGCCGGCTCGACGTTCTTCAACCAGCTGATCGCCGTCCAGATCGGGCGCTTCCGGGAGGTCGCCCCGGCGCGCGCCAAGCTGATCCTCTGGTTCGGGATCGCCGGCAATCTCGGCTTCCTGGCCTGGTTCAAGTACTGGAACTTCTTCTCCTCCTCCATCCAGCAGTCCACCAACGCGCTCGGTATCGAGATCGATCCGGGCTTCGTCTCGACCGTGCTGCCGGTCGGCATCTCCTTCTACACCTTCATGGCCCTCAGCTACATCATCGATACCTGGCGCGGCACCTTCCACCCGGTCTCCCTTTCGCGCTTTGCCGCCTTCCTGTCCTTCTTCCCCCACCTGGTCGCCGGGCCGATCGTTCGCCCGGCCGAGCTGATTCCGCAGTTCGACAACCCGCCCAGCCCCCGGACCGTCGACGCCACCCGCGGCTTCTGCCTTATCCTCGGCGGCCTTTTCCTCAAGGTCGTCCTGGCCACCACCTGCTCGAAGATCGTCGACCCGGTCTTCGCCAACCCCGAGATGCACAGCGCCCTGGAGACGCTGGTGGCGATCTACGCCTACGCGATCCAGATCTTCTCCGACTTCGCCGGCTACAGCACGATCGCCATCGGGATCGCGCTGCTGCTTGGCTTCCGCTTCCCGCACAACTTCAACAGCCCGTACCGCGCAACCTCGGTCCAGGACTTCTGGCGCCGCTGGCACATGACCCTCTCGCGGTGGCTGCGCGACTACCTGTACATCCCGCTCGGCGGCAACCGCGGCAGCCGCTGGCAGGTTGACCGCAACCTGATGGCCACGATGGTCATCGGCGGCCTCTGGCACGGAGCCTCCTGGACCTTCCTGTTCTGGGGTTTCCTGCAGGGCTCGGCGCTGATCATCGAACGCAGCTTCCGCGAGCGGCGCGAGGCCCGCGGACGGCCGCCGCTCTCGCCGGTCGCCGGCTGGCTGATCACCTTCAACTTCGTCTGCTTTGCCTGGGTCTTCTTCCGGGCCGACTCGTTCGGGCAGGCCGGGGCGGTCCTCGCCCGGCTGTTCACCGGCTGGAGCACGCCGGTCTCGGGGATCACCGCCGGGGTGCTCGCCGCGATCGCCGTCGGAATGGCCATCCAGTTCCTGCCCCCCGACTTCTGGCCTCGCCTCCAGGCCCGCCTTAGCCGGATGCCCTATTACGCACAGGGCGCCGCGGCCGGCGTGGCACTGATGGCCATCAATGTCCTCGGGCCGGCCGGCGTGGCCCCGTTCATCTACTTCCAGTTCTGATGGCCGACGACGAACACGGACTGCCCGAGCCCGACGAGCGCCGGCGCACCATGCCCGCCGGCCACGTGCTGCTCGCCGTAGTGCTCGCTCTGGTCGTGGCCGGCGTGCTCAACGCCCGCGGCATGCACAAGACCGCGCTCTCGCAGGGCCCGGGCGTTATGCGCGACATAACCGGCTCGCTGACCGGCGCCCTGGCTGCGGTTACCGGCTTCACCCAGGTCGACCAGCCCCGCCGGCTGCTCAAGGGCGCCCTGGGCCGCTCGCAGGACGACGAGATCGTCGGCAAGGTGAAGATCGCCGCCCAGAAGCCCGCCCCGGTAGTCGCGGTCAAGCCCACCTACACGGCCGCCAAGCCGATGCGCCTCTACGTGACCGGGGACTCGCTGATCACCGACCCCGGCTCCGTGCTGCTCGAGCAGCTCAGCTCCGACCCGGCGGTCAAGCCGGTCGCCGGCACCGACGCCCACCCGGCAACCGGGCTGGTCCAGCCGGAGATCTTCAACTGGTTCGAGTACCTGCCCCAGCAGGTCAGGGCCTACCGCCCGAACATGACCGTCGCCACCTTCGGCGCCAACGACGGCCTCGGCTTCACCGGGGTGGCTGGGGCCGAGGAGTTCGGTACCCCGGCCTGGTCGGCCGAGTACCGCCGCCGGGTCGCCGGCGTGCTCGACCAGCTGACCGCCGGCGGCAGGCAGGCCGTCTTCGTGGGGCTGCCTATCCCGCGCGACCCGGCCCTGGCCGAGCGCTGGCGCCTGATGAACCAGATCCAGAAGGAGGAGGCGGCCGGCCGCACGGGCCGCGTGGCCTGGGTCGACCTCTTCGCACGCCTGGCCGACAGCAAGGGCCGCTACACGGACTACCTGCGTGACGCCGGCGGCGGCGAGCAGCTCGCCCGCACCTCCGATGGCATCCACTACGAGCAGGCCGGCTCCGAGCGCGTGGTCGCCGCCATCCTGGAGGCGATGCGGGAGCTGGCCAACTTTGGCGACGGCACTCCGGGCGCTCCGGCGGTGCCCGCAGCACCGGCGGTGGCGCCCACCACGCCGGCCGGCTAGGGCGCTCAGTCCTCTTCGTAGAGCGACTCGCGGGCCAGCTCGCGCCCGCGCCGGTCAAAGCAGCCGATCTCCAGCGTGTCGCCGCGGTAGTCGTCGGGCGCCAGCAGGGTGAAGAGCCCCTCCTCGCTGAGCTCGCACTGGTCCACGCAGAGCCCGGCCAGCTCGCCGGTGGCGATCTCCGCGCCGCGCACCAGCGGCCGCCCCCAGACGAGGGTCATCTTGGCCTCCTTGCCGGTCTCCCCGCGCCAGCTTCCGACCAC
>JBJTBE010000047.1:0-43238 GCA_046091165.1 Solirubrobacterales bacterium
CCCCATGAGGAGAGCAGATGGCAGTTGAAAACGAACACTTTGTCGCCGAGGGTTTGAGCATCGTCGATGACGCCCAACAGCAGGGCCTGAAGCTGAGAATCCTCGGCTCGCTGGCCTACCGGATCCACTGTCCGGAGAACATCGCTCTCTTCGAGGCAATGGAACGCGCGCTAACCGATATCGACTTCGCTGCCGATCGGAAACAGACGCGCGACATCAAGAAGTTCCTGGTGGCCCGCGGCTACGAGGAGGACCAGCGGATGACCGCCTCCACCGAAGGCAAGCGCTACTACTTCGAGGATCCGGGCAATGGGCTCGGCGTGGACGTCTTCTACGACGAGCTCTACTTCTGCCACCCGATCCCGCTGAGGAACCGGCTCGATCTCGACTCGCCGACGATCACCACCTGCGACCTGCTCCTCGAGAAGATGCAGATCGTCGAGCTCAACCTAAAGGACGTCAAGGACACCCTCGTACTGCTTCTCGAGCACCCGATCGGGTCAGAGACCAACGACGTCGAGGTAATCGACGGTGCCTACATCGCCGACATGCTCTCCAAGGACTGGGGCTTCTACTACACCTTCACCCAGAACCTGGAGAAGGTGCGCCGGTTCCTGCCCGACTTCGAAGCGATCACGCCGGAGCAGGCGGCTACGATTGAAAAGCGAATCGAGGAGATTGAGAAAATGATCGAGGAGAAGCCCAAGAGCCGCAAGTGGAAGATGCGGGCAAAGGTGGGGACCAAGAAACAGTGGTACCAGGATGTCGCGCCGAAGGGGAGCTCGTTCTGATGGCCACCGACGCGAAGTCCCTCGCCGGCCAGCCCGTTCCGGCGTTCGCGCTGGATGACCTTTCCGGCGAGTCCTGGAGCCAGGGCTCCTTCGCCGGCAAGCCAACCATCCTGTTCTGCTTCGCCTCGTGGTGCACCTGCCGCGAGCAGCTGCCCGGCTGGCAGCACTACTGGGACTCGCGCAACCGCGACTTCCAGATGGTTGCCGGGATCCTTGATGCCAAGGGAGAAGAGACGGCCAGGCCCACGGTGGAGTCCAGCGGTGCCGAGTTCCCGGTGATGCTCGATCCGACAAGCTCGCTGGGCACCGCGTTCGGCTCGCAAGTGGTTCCGTTCGGGGTCTTCGTCGATTCCGACGGCATCGTGCGGATGATCGACGTGGGCGGCGCCTTCGACATTGGCGACCCGCGGGTGCGGATGAACCTCGAGCGCTTCCTCGCCGGCGAGCCGGTCGAAGAGCTCGAGAGCCCCGGCGAGATAGATCCGCGGGCCCTGGAGCTATTCGCCGAGGGCGTCAGCGCCCTTGAAGGGGGCGACCGCGAAGGAGCTCTCGCCCTCTGGAGGGAGGGACTCGAGGTCGATCCCGACAATTTCATTATCCGCTCGCAGATCTGGAGCCTCGAGCATCCGGAGAAGTTCTGGCCGGAGGTTGACGTTCGCTGGCAGGAGGAGCAGCTCCTTCGCGAGGGATACGACAAGCCGCTTCCGTAGGCGGAGCCGTCCTTATGGACCGCAAGGGCGCAAACCGGGCGGCATTCGAACGCCTGGCAGGCTCCACCCCGACCCTTACTGCTGTGAAGACCGCCGGGGAGGCCCTCCCGGGCATGGAGCCGAACATCGTCCTCACCTCGGGAGCACCGATGCCGTGGGAGGAGTACTTTGGCGGGCAGCGGGCCGCGGTGATCGGGGGCGCAATCTTCGAAGGCCTGGCCGACGACGAGGCAGACGCCGACGCGAAGCTGACGGCCGGGGAGATAATCGTCGACGGCTGCCACGACTACGGCTGCGTTGGCTCCCTTGCCGGTATCTACACGGCCTCAATGCCGGTTCTCGAAGTGACCAACACCGCCAGCGGAAACGCCGGCTATTGCAACTTCTTCGAGGGACCCTCACCCAAGCGCCTCAACTACGGAACCTACGACGACGAAGTGCGCGAAACCCTCCTCTACGTCCAGGAGGTGATCGCTCCGACGGTGGCCGAGGCGGTCGAACGGTCGGAAGGCGGGATCGAGCTTGGGCCGATCATCCGTCGTGCCCTGGGGATGGGAGACGAGCTCCACAGCCGAAACGCCGCCGGAACGCTCCTCTTCGGTCGCGAAATTGTGCCGCACCTCTTCGACATCTACTCCGAGGCGCCCGAGCGGGTCCGGGAGACGTACGCGTTCATGTCGGACAGCCCCTACTTCTTCCTCCGCCTCTCCATGGCGGCGGCCAAGGCGACCGCCGACGCCTCCCGGGACGTAGAGGGGTCGAGCCTGGTGAGCGCGATGACCTTCTCCTGCCGCAAATTCTCGATCCGGGCAGGAGGACTGGGAGACGAGTGGTTCTCGGCCGAGCTCGAAGCGCCATCGGTGAAGCTTTTCGAGGGCTTCACGGATGACGACATCGAGTTCATGGGCGGAGAGAGCGTGATCGCCGAGACAACCGGCCTCGGAGGCTTCGCTCAGGCGGCAGCCTTCACCCTCCAGGACTACCAGGGCGGCACGCCACAGCGGATGGCGGAGCTGAACGAAGCCATGTACTCGATCACCGAGGGCGAGCATCCCGACTACAAGATCCCCTACTTCGCCTTCCGCGGGGTACCGCTCGGAATCGACATCTTCAAGGTGCGCGACACGGGAATCCAGCCGGTGATGGACATCGGCATCGCCGGGCGCAGCGGGGAGCAGATCGGCGCCGGGATCCTGCGCGCACCGCTTGACTGCTTCGAGCAGGCAGCCACGGCCTACGAGTCCCGCTACGGCGGGTAGGGACGGTTACGTGAGTCCCGCGGCAGAGCCTTCCGGCACCACCTCCCCTACCCCCGAGGAGGTCAGCGACCGCTTGCGCGACGAAGGGGTGGAGTACCTGTTCGGTGCCTACGTCGACGTCTACGGGGTCCCGAAATCCAAGTGCGTACCGATCGACTGGCTCCCCCAGGCCGCGGCCGGTTCGGAGCGCTACACGGTTGGGGCACTCGAGGGAATGGGCGACCTCGGGCCCAACGAGGACGAGTGCTGCGGCATCCCCGACCTTGGGGCGGTCACCGTGCTTCCCTGGGACCGTCGCTTCGCGATAGCCCCCGCAGACCTCATCTTCGAAGGGTCCCCTTACAGCCACGACTCCCGGCATGTGCTCAAGCGCCAGCTCGCTCAGGCAAAAAAGATGGGCTACCAAGCGCAGGCAGGCATCGAGCCCGAGATTTACCTCCTGCGCGAGCGCGAGGACGGCGGAATCGAGCCCTGGGTTTCCGACGATCTCCTCAACAAACCCACGCGCGGATACGATGTCGAGGCCACCATCGCTGCCGACCGCTTTCTGCTCCCCATGGTCTCGTATATGGATGAGCTGGGCTGGCAGGTCTATTCCTTCGATCACGAGGGAGGCGACGGCCAGTACGAGTTCGCGTTCATGCACTGCGACGCGCTCGAGATGGCCGACCGCATGCTGGTCTTCCGGCTCATGGCCAAGCACGTGGCTCGCCAGATAGGAGCCTTCGTAACCTTTATGCCCAAGCCGTTCGACAGTTCTTTTGGTTCCGGCGCTCACCTGAACTTCAGCCTCGTCGACGCGGATACCTCTGAAACCGTCTTCGCCACCGACAACGGTGACGGCACCGTCAGCCACCTGCCCCTTGCCCTCAGCTTCACAGCGGGCGTCCTGGAGCACTGCGACGCGATCACCGCCCTCGCGTGCTCCACGGTCAACTCTTACAAGCGTCTGCTCCCGGTCGGGCTGATGAACGAGATCTCGTGGGCGCCGGTCTTCCGGGCCTACGGGGAGAACAACAGGACCCTGATGTGTCGTCTCCCCGCCAACCGGCCCTGCATCGAGCTGCGCACGGCCGACAGCGCCTCCAACGCCTACCTCGTAATGGCCATGATGATCGCCGCCGGCCTCGACGGCATCGAGCGGGAGCTCGACCCGGGCGCACCGGTGAACAGCGACACCTACAAGATGAGCGACGACGAGCTCGCGGAGGCCGGGGTCCTGAGGCTGCCCGAGAACCTGGGAGCGGCGACCGAGGCCTTCGAGGCCAGCGAGCTGGCCAAGAGGGTCATGGGTGAGGAGTTCCATCGCAGCTTTGTGGAGCAGAAGAAGAAGGAGTGGCTCGAGTACAACACCGTGGTCGGTGGCTGGGAACGCGACATGTACCTGAGGCTCTGGTGAGCGACACCCGCCAACAGGCCAACGAACGGGCGGTCGAGAGGCTTTGCTCCGCGCGACCGTTCCTGACCGGCGTGGCCACCGCGATCGACGTGGTCCCCGGAATGCAGGAGCGGATGATCCTCACCTCGGGAGCGCCCCTCCCGTGGGAGTCCTACACCGGTGGCCAGCGGGAGGGAATAATCGGGGCCGCCATCTACGAGGGCCTGGCCGGAGACCAGGCCGAAGCCGAGGAACGGCTCGCCGCAGGGGACATCACGGTTGCCTCGACCCACGACCACTCCTGCATTGGCTCGGTGGCCGGCATCTACACCGCTTCCATGCCGGTCCTCGTGGTGGAAAACCGCGAACACGGAAATAGCGCCTTCTGCAACCTCTACGAGGGCAAGTCACCCCGGCGCCTCAATTACGGGGTCTACGACCAGGAGGTTCACGACGGCCTCAAGTACCTGGAGGAGGTAGTGGGCCCGGTCATCGGGCGCCTGCTCGAGCGCTCGGACGGCATCGAGCTAAAGCCGCTGATGAGGCGTGCCGTCCATATGGGCGACGAGCTCCACAGCCGCAACACGGCGGCCACGACCCTCCTGGTAAAGGAGCTCGCGCCCCTCTTCGTCGAACTGGCCTCCGAGGCTTCCGAGGCCGCCGAACTGCAGGAAGTCCTGACCTTCCTCGCCGAAAACGATTACTTCTTCCTCCGGGTGGGCATGGCCGCCGGCAAGGCAACCGCCGACGCATCCCGCGACGTGGAAGGCTCAAGCATGGTGAGCGCCATGACCCTTAGCTGCAGCGAGTTCTCGGTGCGGGTCAGCGGCCTGGGCGATACCTGGTTTCGCGGGCCGCTGCCCGATGTCCAGGCCCAGCTGTTTGAGTCCCACACGGCCGACGACATCCAGTGGATGGGCGGGGAAAGCATGACGATGGAGACGATCGGCCTCGGCGGCTTTGCCCAGGCCGCCGCCTTCGCCCTCCAGGCCTATCAGGGAGGCTCGCCCGAAGCGATGGCCCGGACAAACGAAGATATGTACGCGATAACCCTCGCCGAGCACCCTGACTTCGCGATCCCGTTTTTCGCCTACCGGGGAACCCCGGTAGGCATAGACGTAATGAAGGTCGTCTCGACCGGAATTCTCCCGGCCATAGACGCGGGCCTCGCCGGAGTCGGCGGAGGCCAGATCGGCGCAGGCATCCTGCGCGCGCCCATGGAGTGCTTCGTCCAGGCCGGAGAGGCCTGGCGAGAGAGATACCCGACCCTTTAGCGGTCAGACCACGACAAGGAGACACCGATGGCAGAGCCAAAGCACGACTACTACCGGACCTTCGGCCGCAGGGAGGGCGAGGACGACTTCCCCAACACCCTGCTGGCTGGTATCCGCACGTTCATGGGCGCACCGGTAATTCCGCCCGTCACCTCCGAACTCGAGGCGGACGGCGTAAAGGCGGCAGTACTGGGCATGCCGTGGGAAGGGACCAACACGTGCCGGCCCGGTGCCAGCTACGGGCCACGCGCCATCCGGGACACCTCCGAGCACTACACGCCTTACCACGGCGAATACCAGGTCGACCTGTTCGACGAGCTTCACCTCGCCGACTGCGGTGACGTCTCGATCGTGCCCGGCACCGCCAAGCGCCCGTTCGAGCGGGCCGAGAAGTGCATCCCCGAGATCTACGAGGCCGGCGCCGTCCCGCACATCTTCGGAGGCGACGACTCATGCCCGATACCGGTGACGTCGGCAATCTCCAAGCTCGTCGACGGGCAGATGGGCTATGTCCACTTCGATTCGCACATGGACACCGCGGTCGACGTGGCCGGCGAGACCCTCAACCATGCCTGCCCGGTGAGCCGGGCCGCCGAGCTACCCAACGTCGATCCCCACAACGTGGCCCTCGTGGGAATCAACGGCCCGCTCAACCCCAAGGAGGAGCGCGACTACGTAGACAAGAGCGGAATCCAGATGATCACGATCTGGGACATCGACGAGTGGGGCGTCGACAAGACCGTCGAGCGGATACTCGAGATAGCCTGGACCGGCACCGATGGTGTCGTCCTGCACACCGACCTCGACGTCCTGGACCAGGGCTTCACCTCGGGCGTAACGACTCCCGAGTGCGGGGGCCTGACCCCCCGAGAGCTGCTGAAGATGATCCGGGCCTTCGTCAAGCAAGGCGTCGATGCCTACGTGATCACCGAGTGCTCGCCGGTGCACGACCAGGCAAACAAGGCAGCGCGCGTGGCCTGTCGCCTGGCCATGGACGCCCTCGGCGTGCGCGCCAATCCGAATGGCACGGGCCGGGTCTGATGCACTCCGCGGTCCTCTGCGCGAGCCCCCGAAAGGACGGCAACTCCTGGGCACTGGCCGAGGCCTTTGCCGAGGGGGCCCGCGCGGGGAACGGGACGGTGGAGCTGATCGACCTCAATGAGGCCACCTCCGGCTTCCTCAGGGACTGCAAGTCCTGCCGGCGACCGGACGGTACCTGCTCCATCGAGGACGGCTACCCGGAAATGCTCCTTGAGCAGCTTCTGCCCGCCGACGCCTGGGTCTATTCGACCCCCCTCTACTACTACGGGATGGCAGCCGTGCTCAAGAATCTCTTCGATCGGCTCGTCTGTTACATGTCGGCCAGCTATCCCGACTCGGAAGCGGTCAGCGACGCCATCCGGGGTAAGCGGTCGGCTCTGCTGATGTCGGCCGAAGAGCGAAACCAGGCCGCCGGCCTGGCCGTGATCAACCAGGTGCAGGAGGTCTCGCGCTACCTGCGCCAACCGTTTGTTGGCGTCGTGGTGGGAATCGGCAACCGCCGCGGTGAGGTGCGCTTCGATCCGACCGACCCGCTTGCGGCCGCCCGTGAGCTGGGAGCAACCATTGGTACCGCGCACCACAGCGACTACAACATGGATACCGAGCGCCCGAACGCGGTCTGGGCCGAGGCCCGGGCCGGCGAAGAGGGAGCGGGAGTCTACGAGGACGTCTGAGCATCCCCGCCCGACTGGGCCGAGGCGCCATGCACGGGAAGGATCCGCGCCGCACGGAGCGCGACCTCGAGGTCGAGTCGGGCATCACCTGAGCGTGGGTTGACCCCCACGAGCTCCTCGATGCGGCCAAGCCGGTAGCGCAGCGTGGAGACATGAACGTGCAATGCCCGCGCAGTTGGCGCGAGGCTGCCGCGATTGGCGAACAGGGTCTCGAGCGTGTGCCGCAGATCGGACGAGTGATTAGCGTCGTAGGCGTCGAGTGGCGCCACATAGCGACCCACGAACTCCAGCAGAGAAGCCGGGTCGCCGGCGGCAAGCAGGAGTTGCTCGACCCCTCCGCGCCGGAAAGATATGGCCTCCCCCGGGCGGTCAACCAGCCGCAGGAAATCCAGCCCACGACGCGCGGCCCGAAAGGAGCGACGGTAGTCACCTGGTTCCCGGCAGACGGGTCCGGCCACCACGCGCAGCCCCTCGAGGTCGGCGAGCTCCGTGGTCAGCTGCTCCTCGATCGGATCGTCGTCACGGCTCGGAAGGTCCGGGTCGAGCGACTCTTCCGAGACGATCGCCACGACGACCCCGTCGAATTCGGCCACGAGGTGCTCCCCCTGGCCACGAACGACATCGGTCACTCGGGCAGCCGGTCCGGGCAGTCCGGCCGCTTCTTCGCTGCCGGCCTCGACGAGGTAGAGGCGCGAGGGCCGGTGAAGGTCGAGGCCGAGCGCCTGCCCTCGCTGGGTCGCAAGCTCTTCTACGAAGTCACCGCTTAGAAGCTCGTCGAGGAACCCGTGGCGAAGGCGTGTTGCGACATCACGTGCCGCCCTCTCTCGAAGCTGGTCGAGCGCGGCCAGGACGGCGGCGTGCTCAACGACGGCATGCTGGACCGCGGTTACAAGGCCATCGATCTCGACGACGAGCCACGCGAAGACACCCTCGTCCAGCACCACCGGGGCGGCAATCGTTGAGCTGGTCTCCCCCGGTTCGATAACCGTCTCGCTTACCGGCGCCGGGGTCCAGGAAGCCGGCGCTGCCGGGCCGGTAGCTGCCAGGACCACTGCCCGGACATCGATGATGGCGACCCGAGCGCCAAGGAGCTCGGAGACTGCCGCGGCGACCGCCGGCGACCCCGAGGAGCGCAGGAGCGATCGGGTAAGTTCGCTGGTGAGGGCGAGCGTCTGCTCGAGACGTCCCTGGTCAGCCGTCGCATCCACGTTGGCGCGGTGCAGGCGGGAGATCGCCTTCTGCTGCCGGTCCTGGAGGCGGATGCGCTCAAGAGCCACGGCCCCGTAGCGGGACAACGCGCCTAGAACCGGCTCGCTGGCGGGATCGCGCAGGTCCTCTCCGTAGCCGACGAGCAGCATCGGCGGCCTGCCCGTGACGGGACTGACGGAGAGGTCGCGACCCGAGCCGGCGGTCAGCAGCTGCGCCCCGTCGGGAGCTCCGGAAAGCCGGAGCTCGCTCTTGATGGTCGCGATCGCCTCCTCACCGATTTCCCTTGAGAGCCGCACCTCGACCTCGTGGCCTCCGGAATGAAGCTCGCAGAGAGCCACGGCCTCAATACCGGTCAGCGCCTGGAAGGCCGAGAGAAGCTCCTCGGCCACGGCCTCCTCGCCGTCGAGTTCGGTCAGGCGCTGGGCCAGGCCGATCATGACCTGGAGCTCGTCGACGCGCCTGCGGAGGGCATCGTCGGTCTCCGCCTGGTTGGCTACCGCTTCCAGCCGGGCCCCGGCTCCATCGCCCACTACGGCCAGCGTGTGACGGTCCTCCTCGGCAGGACCGGGGTGGCCATCGGGCCACGAGACGAATATCGCCGCACCGCCCCCGGAGGAGGTCAGGGCAGGCTCGGCGAGCCAGCGGTCACTCCCTACCTTCCCGGCGATCTCCAGCCATACGGCCTGAGCCCACTCGTCGAACGCGGCGCCATCGACGGCGAGTTCGCCGACCAACCGCGAATGGGCCAGTCGCGCCGAGCCTGAGAGCTTTACCTCCTGGCGGGCGATGCGACGGCCGTCCCGGTGAAAGACCGATATCGAACCCGATTCGCCTGAGCGCTGCGCGACGAAGCAGCGCTGGGCGCCCACCAGGGAGGGAAGCATCGATACCAGGACTTCGGCGATTCCCGCTTCGTCCTCGGCCGCAACCACTGCCGCCGTGAGCTCGGCCAACGCCCGGTAGCGACGGGCCGCGCGACGCTCACGATCATGCATAAGGCGGTTGGATACGCCCAGCGCAGCCTGCCGCGACAGCGCGTCGGCCAGCCGGCGGTCCCAGGGAGCATCGCCACCCTCGCGGACCAGGATTATCCATCCCAGGTCCTCGTCGGAGGTCTGGAGCGGGACCACGAGAGCCCGGCGACCATAAGCCTGGGCCTCCACCGGTTCGCCGCTGGTCGAAGCCTCGGATATTTCCCTTTCCAGCGCCGCCTCAAGCTCGCGCCGCTCCTCGGCGGAGATCCCCTCGGCGGCCTCGATTACCGCGCCGAAGGCGGTAACGGAAGCCAGTACTCCGCTCGCGGGCAGCAGCGCCAATGCTCCCTTGGCCACCTCGGCCACCGTCTCTTCGGCACTCATCGACCCGGTCATCGCGCGCAGGAGATCGGCGAGAGCGCGCTCCTCCTCAAGCCGGGCCGCCCCTTCCGCCTGGAGCTGTGAGCGCTGGATCGCTACCGACGCCTGCGAACTGAAGACGTTGAGGACCGAAAGCTCATGCTCGGTGAAGATCTGGTTCTGCAGACGGCTCAGCGCGATCACGCCGAACAGCTTGCCCTGGTCGGTTACCGGCACGACGAGGGCGGCCTCGGGCTCGCTGGCCAGCCCGGGAACGGGGACGAAGTCCGGCTCGCGGCGCATGTCGTCGCATCGGCGCGCAGTACGCGACTTTGCGGCGCCGCCGACGATCCCGACGCCGATCTCCGGGCGGAAGCTCCAGAGCGGCTCCGGGTCCGGGTCGCGCACCACGAGCGGGACGAGCTCATCGGCCTCGACACCGTAGATCACGCATGAGTCGTGGGGCACCAGGGTGGCGAGGTTGTCGGCGATGGAGTGGAGCGTGGCGCGCATCGTCGGCTGCAACCCGATCTCGCGGATCGCCGACAGGATCCCGTCGAGCTCACCGATCAACCTGCGCGTATCTTCCCGCGCAGACTCCGACTGGTCGAGAATCCTGAGGTTGTCGATGTAGGCCGCGGCCTGGTCGGCAATCATGCCGGCCAGGACGTGCATCGTCGCCACCGAGGCCCGGTAACGCTCCTCCGGCAGCACCTGGATTGCCTGCGACTCGGCGACGTAGGCATCCGGGTCGACTCCGATCTCGCTGGCCGAGCGCCGGAGCACGCTCTCATTCGGAGGGCCCGAGAGGACCTGGCCACAGAGGAAGTAGCCGATCGTCCTGCCCTTTGGCGCAATGGGAATCACCGCGTCCGAAAGACCGTTCCAGCACTCGAAGATGACCGGCTGCTGGGTTCGCGCCGCCTCCTCATATGCCTGCGCGTCGCAGGCCCGGCAGCGCTCGCACCCTTCGACAGTTCCCTTGGTCAGGTCCTCGCAGAAGGAAACCCGCCCGGTTATGTTCGTCACCGGCGATCCGTCCGGGTTGAAGATCCCTGTCGGCAGGTCAAAGACCTCGGCGAATGAGTCCTGGATTGCCTGAAGGGTCGGAGCGCCGATGAGCGAATCGAGCGTCAGCCCGTCGCCCGGCTCTCCACCCGCGATGGGCCCCTCAGGCCCGGTTTTGGGAAAGTCCACCATCTCCTCGCGCCCCGGAAGATACCGGCTACTCCCAAACCCGACGAGAAGGCAGCCGGCGGGAGCCTGTGGCAGGCTTGCCTTCGATGGTGGAGTCCCGTGTAGAGAGCTTTGCCGCCGGAGACGTGGAACTTTCGTCCGGCGCCGTGCTTCCCGACGTGCAGGTTCTCTACGCAACCTACGGCGAGCCCTCCCCCAGCGGTGACAACGTGGTCGTGTTCCCGACCCGCTACGGGGGCACGCACACCGACAACGAATTCATGATCGGACCCGGGCACGCCCTCGACACCTCCCGCTACTGCGTGGTCGTACCCAACATGCTGGGCAACGGCGCCTCCACGTCGCCGAGCAACGCCACGCCGGAGAGCGCCGGCTCACGCTTTCCGCTGGTAACAATCGGCGACAACGTCCGCCTCCAGCGACGCCTGCTGACAGAGCAGCTCGGGACCGAGAAGGTCAGGATGGCGGTCGGCTTCTCCATGGGCGCACAGCAGGCCTTCCACTGGGCTGCCTTGTACCCCGAGGATGTCGAATGCCTCGGGGTGATCTGCGGCGCCTCGCGCACGGCCCCTCACACTCACGTCTTCCTGGAGGGGATGCGCTCGGCCCTCTGCGCCGACCAGGACTGGGACCGGATCGACGCGGGCGTGATTCCCGAGCGCGGGCTGCGAGCCCTGGGGCGGGCGTGGGCCGGTTGGGCCATCAGCCAGGCCTGGTACCGCGAACAAAGGTGGATCGGCCTCGGGTACAGCTCGCTTGAGGATTTTCTGGTCCGCTACTGGGAGGCCACCTACCTCGGCCGTGACGCCGGAAACCTCGTCGCCATGATCCGCACCTGGCAGTCGTGCGACGTCTCGGACAACGATCTCTACGAGGGCGACTATGAGCGGGCCATGCGGGCTATCCGAGCAAGGACCGTGCTCATGCCAGGCCGCACCGACCTTTACTTCCCCCCCGAGGATTCAGCCGCCGAGGCCGCGCTACTGGCCGACGCCGAAGTGGCCGTAATCCCCTCCGACTGGGGCCACTACGCAGGCGCCGGGAAAGACCACGCCGACGTCGCGTTCATCGATGAACGGCTGGCTGCGCTTCTCGAAGGCTGAGCCCGCCAGCGACGACGGCCGCAGGGAGCCGCGCGGACAGGCCCGACCCCTACCGGACCTTGACGGTCTGGAACATCCCCCCGTGGATCTTGCAGTAGAGGAGGTAGCTTCCCTTCACGGTGAGGGTGCGGCTGTAGCTCTTGCCCGGGCCGATGTCCCCGGAGTCGAAGAACTTCGCCTTCTTCGGGGCGGCCGACTTGTCCAGGGTCACGGTGTGCTCGGTGGTGTTGCTGCGCTCCGACTTCCAGACCAGCTTCGTCCCGGGCTTGACCGTGAGCGTGGTCGGGGTGAAGCCCGGAGCCACGTCGTAGAGCTGGGCCGTCGTGGTGGCGGCCTTGGCCGCCGTGGCGGCCGGGCCGCCGACTGCCGACGCGGTGGCCGCTGCCGCCATCAGCAGGGCGACCGCCGCGCCGAGGACGATGGCCGGCCGCGCAGCCCCGTGGCCTGTGCGGCCGGCGGTCACTTGGGGACCGGCGGGGCCGTGTAGCCCTTCTTCCAGACCATGTAGGCCCCCTGGGGCGACTTGCCGAACGGCTTGTAGCCCTTGTAGGCGTTCGAGAACGGCTGGGCGATCGTCCCGCCCGGAGCCGGGTTCTTCTCGTCGGCCAGCGCCAGCGCCCAGCCCACGCCCTGGCCCTGGGCGTCCTCGTTGAAGGTGTTCACCGGCCCGGGGACCCCTGCCGGGTTGCACTGCGGGAAGGCCGTCGTGCTGAAGGCGGGCAGGTTGGCCACCCCGTCGCTCAGCTGGTTGTCGCTGAAGCAGTTCCCCGAGCCCGATCCGTCGTAGAAGAGGTCGCGCCCGTTGAGGTCCTTGCCGCCGTTACCCATGACGTTGCCGATGATCCGGTTGTCCTTGAGGTTCCACGGCTCGGGCCCGATGGCCTCGGCCTTCTCGAGGTCGGCGGTGGCGTTGACCAGCAGCAGCTGCTGGATCAGGCCCACCCCGGCGCCCCAGTTGCCGAACACCCGGTTGTTGGAGACGGTGTGTTCGCGCCCGCCGAAGAGCAGGATTCCCACGCCGACCGGGTAGGGCACCGATCCGGTGGCCGGCTTGACCTTCCCGAACGGCGCGCCCTTGTAGTAGTTGAAGTTGTTCCAGAAGATGTCGTTGTTCTCGATGACGTTGTCCTCTTCCGGCGGGTACTTCTCGGAAACGAGGGTGTTGGGAACGAACCCCGTGCCGTTGTTGAAGAAGTAGGAGCGCGTGATGTTCACGTAGCGCATGTTCGTCCCCGACCAGCCGAGCACGTTGCCCCACGAGGCGACGTTGCGGACGATCGTGCGCTTGGGCTTGTCCTGCTTGGGGGTCTGGCCGATGTAGAAGCCCGCGTCGGTGTGGTAGTAGGCCTGCGAGTTGGTCATCTCGCCGCCGATCGAATTGAAGGCGTAGAGGCCGTAAACCCCGAGGCCGGTGGCCAGGAGGCGGTCCATCTTGTATCCGTCGACGTTGACGGCGAAGAAGCCATTCTGGATGTAGCCGTTGGTCGAGAGGCCCTGGAGCGTGACGTCGTTGGCGGAGTTGATGATCACGCCGTGGCGCTGGCCCTTGGCGTTGATGAAGACCTTGGCGGGGTTGCCCTTGTTGCCAACGATGGAGATGCCCTGCTTCTTGGCACCCTCAACCTTGACGCCCTCCTTGTAGGTGCCGTTGCAGACGCGGATCGTGTCCCCGGCGCGGGCGGCGTTGACGGCCTTCTGGATCGTCTTGTACTGCCCGCCCTTCTTGCATACCTTCAGCGTCTTGGCTCCGCCCGGCCGCGGCTCGGGGGTGCCCGGGTTGGACGGTGGCGGGTAGTCGGCGGCGGCGGCCAGCGCGGGAAGCGCGAGCGCTGCGACTGCGGCGACGATCAGGGAACGCATCAGGGTCTTCATCTGGGTCTCTCTCCTCCGTTGTTGGCGGCCTTCGTCAACCGCCGCCCGGGAATCTTGCCACAACTGCTCACGGGTTGGCGAAGTAGAAGCCGCACATCCCGTTGTCCTGGTGGGAGAAGACGTGGCAGTGGTAGAGCCAGCGGCCGGGGTTCTCCTCTTTCCAGGCCGCGGTGATCGTCTCCCCGGGCCCGACCGTCTGGTCGTCGGTGGGCTTGCCGTCCCCGTCGAGCGGCCAGACGTGGCCGTGGACATGGAAGGTGTGGAAGTTGTTGTCCATGCCGATCACGTGCATCGCAACCGAGTCGCCGACCTTGGCGGTGATGTTCGGTGTGTTGCCGGCAAAGGCGCGGCCGTTGATGCACTCGAATGCGCGCTTGAGCCCGGTGATGGGAGGCGCCAGCTGGTGCAGGAAGAGGACCGTCTCCACGTCGGGGCGGGGAGCTCCTTTGGGGCGCACGATGATCGCCCCGAAGAGGCCGCGCATCGTGTTGACCGAGTGATTGGGGCCGTGGTCGTGGTAGGGCCAGACGCCGACCGCCTCGGGCACCGCCTCCCAGGTGTAGGTGAACTCCTCGCCGGGAGCGATGTAGCCGCCGGCGCGGGTGAAGTCGCCGATGTAGCTGCCGTCGTAGTCGGGCGTGTAGCGAACGCCGTGGGGATGCATGGTGACCGCCTGCGCGTACCTGGCCGGCAGCGCGTTGCGGAAGTGCACCCGCAGCACGTCACCGACCTCGCACTCGAGGGTCGGCCCGGGGATCGCCTCGGCTCCCATCGGCTCCCCGAAGCCGGGAGTCATCTGCTGGTAGGTGAAGGCCCGGAAGACGCTGGGCCCGGGAAGCGGGGTGCCGTGCCAGAAGTCGCGGCGGGGGCGTGAGGGGATGATGTCCCACCGGGGGGCCGTGGCCTGGATCCAGTATTCGCGGACCGAGCCGCCCGCTGCGGGCTGCGGGGTGCCGAACTTGAGCTGGTCGACCGGGTTGGCGCCGGGCGAGGCCTGGGCTCCGGTGGCGGTGAGGGCGGCGGGGCGCCTTACGTTCCTCGCCGCGGCGTCGGCCTTGGCGGCGTCGCCGGCCTTCTCGACCAGGACCTTCTGGCCGCCGATCGTGCAGAGGAAGGCTCCGGCCCCTGCGGCCAGGAAGCCGCGGCGGCCGATGTCCAGCCCGCCTTCGTCCCGGTCCTCCCCGGGTCGCTCATCGCCCGCCATTCCGGCAGGAAACGATAGTGGCGTTAACGGCGCGGGGCGCCAGGTGGCGCGCCGACGTCGTTTCGCCCGCGCAGGCCCGCTGCGCCCTAGACGACTGCGCGAGACTGCAGGTGGGCGCCGACCTTGCGCTTGACGCGCTGGAGGGCGTTGTCGACCGTCTTGGTGTCGCAGCCGACCATCTCCCCGACCTCCTCGTAGGAGCGCCCGTCGAGGTAGAGGGCGAGCACCCGGGACTCGAGCTCGGAGAGGGTCGAGGAGAGGCAGTCCACGAGGGACCGCAGTTCCTCCGTCGAGATCACCTGGTTTACCGGGTCGTGGACCGGCGAGCCGGGCAGCACCTCCTCCAGCGTCGCCTCACCCTCGCTGGCGCCGGCCGGCGTCGTGGCAAAAGAGACGTACTGGTTCAGCGGCATGTGCTTGTTGCGCGTCGCCGTCTTGACCGCGGTGATGATCTGGCGGGTGATGCAGAGCTCCGCGAAGTTGCGGAAGCTCGATTCGCGGTCGCTGCGGTAGTCGCGGATCGCCTTGTAGAGGCCGACCAGCCCCTCCTGGATCAGGTCGTCGTTGTCGCCGCCGGCGATGAAGTACGAGGAGGCCTTGAGCCGCACGAAACCGTGGTAGCGGCGGACGAGCCGGTCGTAGGCGGTCGGGTCACCCTTCTTGGCCAGGGCGATCAGGTAGTAGTCATCTACCTGTACCTGAGCCTTAGATACTGCGGAAATTCGGGCCACGAGCGTTCCTTTCTCCCCGTTTTCATTGGGGAAACACAGGACGAGCTCAGTGACGCACTCCTCCCCTGGCGCCGACTAAGAACGTTGGATCGTTTTATGTTCTCAACCTGAGGTTTAGCCTCAGGTTGGCGGGGTTATCGCACAGTTATGGAACCCTGTCAAGCCCTGCGGGCGGCGATTGCATAGAGCAGTGCAGCCGCTGCAGCGCTGATATTCAGGGAATCCAGGCTCCCACGCATGGGTAATGTGACCAGCTGATCACACGAATCGGCCACGCGTGGGCGCAGACCGCTCCCCTCTGCGCCCAGGACGAGGACGCAGCCTCCCGAATAGTCGGGCTCGAGGTAGTCGACCGCTTCGTCCCCCAGGGCGGCCCCGTAGCACCAGCAGCCCGCCTTCTTGGCCTCGGCGAGGAAGTCGGCGACGTTGCGCACCCGCGCCACCGGCACCCACTCGGTGGCCCCGGCCGACGCCTTGACCGCCACCGGGGTCACCTCGGCGGCGCGGCGCTCGGGGATAACGACGCCGGTGGCGCCCACCGCCTCCGCGGTGCGGCAGACGGCGCCGAGGTTGCGCGGGTCCTGGACCTGGTCGAGCACGACGATCAGCGGGTCGGGTTTGGCCAGCAGCTCGCCGGCATCGACGTAAGGGAAGTCGCCGGCATCGGCGCAGACGCCCTGGTGGTCCTGGCTGGCGCAGCGGGATTCGATCTCGTCGGCGCCGTGGACCGTGACCCCGGCTACCCCGGCCAGCCAGGGCTCGGACGCCGCGGATTCGGTAACCCAGATGTCACGGACAGGGCGCCGGCCGGAACGAAGCGCCTCGTGGACCGCGTTGCGGCCGTAAATGATCACGGCCGCACTAGTTCGGGGCCGTCGGCGCCGTCGCGCACCTCCCAGCCCATCGCGGCCAGCTCGTCGCGGATGGCGTCGGCACGCGCGAAGTCCCTGGCGGAACGGGCCTGCTCGCGCTGCTCCATGAGCGCGAGCGCCTCCGCGTCGGCCTCCTCTGCCTCGGCCGGCTCCAGCAGCGACTCGAGCCCGAGGCTCGTCAGCATCGCCCGCAGGTCGTCGTTTCCGGGCTCGTCGAGCGCCGAGGCGCCCTTGAGCCACGCGTGAAGCTCGGCCAGGGCCCGGGGAGTGTTGAAGTCGTCGGCCAAGGCGTCGAAGAACGCCTCGCGGTGAACCAGAAGCTCCCCCGGCGACGGTCCGGGCACGGTGCGCGAGGCCTGCTCCCGGATACGCCGGGCGCTGGTGCGGGCCGCCTCGAGCTCGCCGTCACCGAAGAGGAGCGGCTGGCGGTAGTGGCCGGAGACGAAGAAGAGGATCACCGCCTCGCGGCCCCAGCGGTCCAGGACCTCGGCCAGCGACTCGATGTTGCCGGTGCTCTTGGCCATCTTCTCGCCGCCGAGCTGCAGCATCCCGTTGTGCATCCAGATGCGGGCGAGCTCGCCTCCCCGGGCCATGCGAGTCTGGGCCGCCTCGTTCTCGTGGTGGGGAAAGACGAGGTCGTTGCCGCCGCCGTGAATGTCGAAGCCCACGCCCAGCAGCCCCTCGGCCATCGCCGAGCACTCGATGTGCCAGCCCGGGCGCCCGCGGCCCCAGGGCGCGTCCCAGGCGGTGTCCTCCCCCTCCTTCTGGGCCTTCCAGAGGGCGAAGTCGAGCGGGTCGCGCTTGAGGTCGGCCCCCTCCACGCCCTCGCCCTGGTCCATGGCGTCGACCGAACGGTGGGAGAGCTCGCCGTAGTCAGGGTCGGTCCTGACCGCGAAGTAGACGTCGCCGCCGGACTCGTAGGCTGAGCCGTTTTCAATCAACGCGCCGATGAGCTCGACGATCCCCTCGATCGTCTCGCCGGCCAGAGGCTCGTGGTCGGGGCGCCCGAGCCCGAGGGCGTCGGTGTCGGCCACGTAGGCGGCGGCCATCTCGCGCGCGAGCTCGTCGCTGGCCAGCGGGGGATCGGCGGCGCGGGCGGCGTCGTAGATCTTGTCGTTCACGTCGGTGATGTTCATCACCAGCGTCGTCTCGAGGCCCTCCTGCTCCAGGAAGCGCTTCAGGAGCGAGTAGACGACGAACGGGCGCGCGTTGCCGATGTGGATACGGCTGTAGACCGTCGGCCCGCAGGCGTAGATCGAGGCGCGGCCGGGGTCACGGGGCTCGAAGTCGACGACCTCGCCGCGGCGCGTGTCGTGAAGGCGGATCTGGCGCACCGCGTCAATCTAGGGCAGCGGTCAGGAAGCGCGCAGCGTTGCCACCGCGATTGCCGCGGCGCCCTCGCCCCGGCCGACCGCGTCCATGCCCTCGCCGGTTGTCGCCTTGACGTTCACCTCGGAAGGCTCCAGCCCGAGGGCCCCGGCCAGCCGGTCGCGCATCCGGGCGCGGTAGTCGCCGACCTTCGGGGCCTCGAGCATCAGGGTCGCGTCAACGTTCACGACGGCAAACCCCGCCTGGGCCACGAGCTGCGCGGCCTCTTCCAGGAGGGCGATCGAGTCGGCGTCCTTGAACTTCGGGTCGGTGTCGGGGAAGTGGGCGCCGATGTCGTCGAGCCCGGCCGCCCCCAGCACGGCGTCGATCACGGCGTGGGTGAGGACGTCGGCGTCGGAGTGGCCCTCCAGGCCGACATCGCTCTCGACCTCCACGCCGCCGAGCACCAGCGGCCGCCCGGCCACCAGGCGGTGAGAGTCCCATCCGATTCCCGTGCGGTTCATCACTGGTCGGCCCCGATCGGAACGAGCCGCCGGCGGCGGCCCTCGAATACGGCGAGCTCCGTTACCCCGAGCGAGTCGAGGAACTCGAGGGCCTGATCGTACCCGGCACCCACGTCCTCGGGCCGGTGGGCGTCGCTGGACAGGGCCACCGGGCAGCCGGCCTCCAGGGCCATCTCGAGGAACTCCCGCGAGGGGTAGAGCTCGCCGACCGGCTTGCGCAGGCCGGCGGTCGATACCTCCACGGCGATACCCGACTCGGCCAGCCCCTCGGCGGCGAGTTCGTAGTAGCGGCGAAGGTCGCCCTCCGGCTCGGGGCGAGCGCGGCCCCAGTGCTTGACGAGGTCCGGGTGGGCGAGGATGTCGTAGCTGCCGGTGCGGGCCAGCTCGCCCAGCCAGGTGAAGTGGGTGGTCCAGATCTTCTCGGCGCCCATCCCCGAGCCCCAGATGTCGAACCGCTCCTCGTCCAGCGCGCCGGCGTCGCCGAGGAAGTGGATAGAGCCGACGACATAGTCCCAGTCGCGGGCATCCAGGAACGAGGCCATGCGGTCCTCCCGGCCCGGGACGTAATCGGCCTCGATCCCGAGCCGCAGGTCGGTCTGCCCGCGCACGAAGGCGCAGTACTCGTCGACGTCGTCGCGGGCGAACTCGCGCCAGAGCGGGTTGTCCCAGATCTCGAGGGCCTCGTCGAAGCGGTAGACGTGCTCGCTCACCCCCAGCTCAGCGATCCCCGCTTCGTCGGCCGCTTCCCGGTAACGGGCCGCGTTCCCGGCGGTGAACCAGTCGCCGGGTCCGGCCGCCGGGTCGTCGGGCCGGATGTGGAGGTGGTAGTCGGTGAGCATCAGCCGCCGGCCAGCAGCTGCGCGGCCAGCGCCAGGTCGTCCGGCGTCGTGACCTTGGGGTTGGGGTGCCGGGACGCCACCACCCTCACCCTCCCCCCGGCCTGCTCGACCAGCATCGCGTCGTCGGTGGCCGACGCCAGCGCCTCGGGCGCGGCGTCAAGCGCCTTCGCGAGCGCCTCGCGGCGGAAGACCTGCGGCGTCTGCACGGCCCAGAGCTCGGAGCGGTCGTGAGTCCCGGTCACCCCGAGGCCATCGGGTGCCCGCTTGATCGTGTCGCTGACCGGCGCGGCGGCCACGGCCGCATCCCAGCCCCCGTCCTCGTCGAGGGCGGCCAGGCAGTCGGCGACCATTCCCGCGGTAAGGAGCGGGCGGGCGGCGTCGTGGACCAGCACCACGCCTGCATCCCGGTCGGTAACCGCGGCCAGCGCGTTTCGGACCGACTCCGAGCGGGTCTCCCCGCCCTCTGCTGCGGTCACGCCCTCCGGCGGCGCGGCGCCGGCCGGAAGGGCGACGACGATCTCGCCGATCCCGGGCGCGGCGCGCAGGGCCTCGATGCTCCAGTCGAGCATCGGCCGGCCGGCCACGGTGACGAAGGCCTTGGGCCCCTGCGAGCCCAGGCGCTCGCCGCGCCCGGCGGCCACGACCAGCGCGACCGCTCCGCCGGGCACGTCGATGCTCCCTTACGCCTTGGCCTTGGCCTTCGGCTTGGCCTTGGCTGCCGCAGCCTTGCTGCCGTTGGACTTGGCCGCGGTGGCCTTCTCCTTCGGCTTGCTCTTGGGCTTCTCGGACGACTTGGCGAGGATGCCGTCGAGGTGCTCCTCGGCCTGCTCCTCGTCCATGTCGAGCGCGTACATCAGCTCGGAGGCGAGGATCTTCTTGGTCCGCGTGTACATCTGCTTCTCGCCGGTCGAGAGCCCCTTCTCGCGCTCGCGGATGGCCAGGTTGCGCACGACCTCGCTGAGCTCGTAGATATCGCCGGTCTTGATCTTGTCGCGGTTGTGCTTGTAGCGGCGGTTCCAGTTCTTGGGCATCTCCGAGGTGCCGGCGCGAAGCACGGCCAGGACCTTCTTGACCGTCTTCTCGTCGATCACGCGGCGCAGCCCGGCGATCGCGGCGTTCTCCGACGGCACCATGACCGTCATGTCGTTGTGGTTGATCTGGATCGTCAGGTAGACGCGCTTCTGGCCGAACATCTCACGCGATTCCTTCTTGATCACCTTCCCCGCGCCGTGGTGGGGATAGACGACGTTGTCGCCCTTCTCGAACTCGATGTGCTCGAGGACCGGGGCCTGAACCTCGGTCTCCTCCTGGATGTCTTCCTTTGTCGGTGAGATGTTGCCCTCCTTGATCGCGGCGCCACAAGCAGCGCCTTACTTCTCCAAACTCGTCGTCAGATCTGCAGGTGCCGATCGACGTAATTGATCTCCTGCAGCCGGCGAAGCCCCTCGCGGATGTCCTTCGCGCGCAGCTCGCCGACCCCATCGATCGCCTCGAGCGCCTCGTCGCTCGCCGCGACCAGGTCGTCGAGGCCCCCCAGCTCCATGACGATGTTCCCGACGGCGATCTTCGGCAGCCTCGGGATGTAGCCGAGGATCCGGTAGCCGCGCGGGGAGACGGGGTAGTCGATGGTGTTGAGCTTGCGGTCGTAGCCGAGCAGCTCGGAGAGCCGGCCGAAGTCGAGCACGTCCTGGTGGTCCAGGCGGGCCAGCTGCTCGAGGACGATGGCGAAGGAGTCCTCGTCGTCGTTGACTATGTAGTCGCGCACCAGGGCGACCTTGTCGGCCGCCGCCCCGAAGAGCGTCTCCTCCAGCTGCATCTCGATCAGGCGCCCCTCGGTACCGAGCTCGACGATGTAGCGCTCGATCTCGGAGGCCATGCGCGTGACCATCTCGGAGCGCTGCAGGACGGTGAGGACGTCGTGGAGGGTGGCGCCGCCCTCGAACTCCAGGGCGGTCAGGCGGGTGGTCACCTGGTCGAGGCGCAGGCGGTACTTCTCGAGGGTGGCGAGGGCCTGGTTGGCCTTGGCCAGGACGGTGGGGATGTCCTCGAGGACGTACTTGCCGCCGTCGACGTAGAGGGAGACGACGTCGCGGCGCTGCGAGACGGCGATCACCAGCGAGTCGCTCTGCTTGCTGACGCGCTCGGCGGTGCGGTGCCGGGTGCCGGTCTCCAGCGAGAGGATCGTCGGGTCGGGCATCAGCTGGACGTTGGCCATCACGATCTTGGTCGCGTTGGCGTTGAGGATGATCGCCCCGTCCATTTTCGCCACCTGGTAGACGTAGGCCGGCGAGTAGTCGATATCCAGGCGGATTCCGCCCGAGAACATGAAGCTGAGCTCCTCGGGGTCGCCGACGACGATCAGGCCGCCGGTACGGGCGTTGACGATGCTGTCGACGCCTTCGCGGAGGGCAGTTCCCGGAGCGATCATCTC
Source organism: Solirubrobacterales bacterium (assembly GCA_046091165.1). Taxonomy (GTDB): domain Bacteria; phylum Actinomycetota; class Thermoleophilia; order Solirubrobacterales; family Solirubrobacteraceae; genus F1-60-MAGs163. The sequence continues at coordinate 21,752 of JBJTBE010000047.1, forward strand.
CAGGGCGCGCACGAGGCGGGGCTCCTGGCGCCCTACCTCCTCTACTCCCTCATCTACCGACTTGGACGCCATCTAGAGGCCTATTTTAACAGGCCTTTACTGGCTCCCGCGTCAGGCAATCTGCCGCTCAGGGGCACCCCTGAGGCCGCCCTGGTGGGCCCTCAGCGCCTCCCTGAGCGTGCCGGCGCTCGACGGCGAGAGCGGCTCGCCGAGGCCGAAACGGGCCGCCTCGGCGGCCCTGCGGTCGTGGTGGGCCACCGAGCGCAGCTCACCGTTGAGGCCCAGCTCCCCGAAGGCGCACGGCGGCATCGGCGCCGGCTCGGCCCGCGGGCCGTCGGCCGCGGCTCCCGCCACGGCCAGGGCGATGGCCAGGTCGGCTCCGGGCTCGTCTATCCGCACCCCGCCGACCACGTTTACGAATACGTCGCTGGTGGAGGTCGAGACCCCCGCGTGGCGGGAGAGCACGGCGAGCACGAGGGCCAGCCGGTTGCGGTCGATCCCGTTGCAGACGCGCCGGGGAGGAATCACCTCGCTCGGGGAGACCAGGGCCTGGACCTCGACCAGCAGCGGCCGGCTCCCCTCCATCGCGGCGAGGATCACGCTGCCGGGGGCGCGGGTCGCCTCGTCCACGAAGCGGGCGCTGGCGTCCACGACCTCGGCCAGCCCCCGGTCGTCCATCTCGAAGACGGCCACGTCGTTGGTCGAGCCGAAGCGGTTCTTCAGCGCCCTCAGCGTCCGGTAGGTGCGTTCCCGCTCGCCGTCGAACTGAAGGACGCAGTCCACCAGGTGCTCGAGCACGCGGGGACCGGCGAGCGAGCCCTCCTTGGTCACGTGGCCGACGAGGAGCACCGCGGTGCCGGTGCGCTTGGCGACCTCCATCAGCCGGGAGGCGACCTCGCGCACCTGGCCGACGGTGCCGGGGGCTCCGGTGAGCGACGAAGAGCCGAGGGTCTGCACCGAGTCGACCACGCAGAGCTCGGGCCGCTCGGCCTCGATCGTGTCGAGGACCGCCCCGAGCCCGGTCTCGGCCAGGACGGGGATCGCGAGCGAGCCGGGCGCCGAGCCGGCCTCGAGCCGCTCGGCCCGCAACCGGATCTGGGCCGCCGACTCCTCGCCGGAGACGTAGAGGGTGCTTCGGCCGGCGGCCTCGGCCAGGCCGAGGGCCATCGTGGTGAGGGTGGACTTGCCGATGCCCGGGGCGCCGCCGATCAGCACCAGCGAGCCGGGCACCACGCCGCCGCCCAGCAGGCGGTCGAGGCCGGCGATCCCCGTGGGCATCCGGGGGGTGCGGTCGGCCGAGACGTCCCGCAGCCGGGTGGCCTGGCGGGCACCGGCGGCGCTCCTTCCCCCACGCGACGGGGCGGCCACGCGTTCCTCGGCCAGGGTGTTCCACTCCTCGCACTCCGGGCACTGGCCGTGCCACTTGGCGGTGCTGTGCCCGCACTGCGAGCAGACGAAAGCGGTGGAGCCACGGGCCATCGTCCGAGAGTAGATCCCGGCCCCGACGGCTCACCCCCTGCCGGCAGGCCGCGCTGCGGCCCCGCTCAGCGCGCTCCGGTCAGGACTCGTCGGGCTCGTCGGAGGCCGGCTCGTCGCCGTCCTCCTCCGCTGCCTCGTCCTCGGGCGCGCCGACCGCGGCCGGCACCTTGGACTCGACCACGGTGAGAATCACGTCCTCGTCGGAGTCCCCGGGGGCGACGTCGACCATGACGGTCGCGCCCTCGGTGAGCTCCTCGCGCAGGACGAAGTCGGCGAGCGGGTCCTCGATGTAGCGCTGGATCGCGCGGCGCAGCGGCCGGGCGCCCATCGCCGGGTCCCAGCCCTTCTCGACCAGGAAGTCGCGGGCCTCCCCGGTGAGCTCGATCTGGAGGCCGCGCTCGGCCAGCGTCTCGCGCACCCGGAGCATCAGCAGCTCGACCACCGCGCGGATCTCGTCCTTCTGGAGCTTGTGGAAGACGATCACGTCGTCGATCCGGTTGAGGAACTCGGGCCGGAAGGACTTCTTGAGCTCGCCCATGATCCGGGACTTCATGTCCTCGTAGGTGATTCCGGTCTCGTCCTCGGTGACGGCAAAGCCCATCGGCGTGTTGTTGGCGATCTCCTGAGCGCCGATGTTCGACGTCATGATCACGATCGCGTGACGGAAGTCGACGGTACGGCCCTGCGAGTCGGTCAGGCGGCCGTCCTCGAGGATCTGCAGCAGGATGTTGAAGACGTCCGGGTGGGCCTTCTCGATCTCGTCGAGCAGCAGGACGCAGTACGGCTTGCGCCGCACGGCCTCGGTGAGCTGGCCGCCCTCGTCGTAACCGATGTAGCCGGGAGGCGAGCCGACCAGGCGCGAGACGGCGTGCTTCTCCATGTACTCGGACATGTCGATCCGGGTCATGGCGTCCTCGTCGCCGAACAGGAAGTCGGCGAGCGTGCGGGCCAGCTCGGTCTTGCCGACGCCGGAGGGGCCCAGGAAGATGAACGAGCCGGTGGGGCGCTTGGGGTCCTTGAGGCCGGCGCGTGAGCGGCGGATCGCCTTCGAGATGACCTCGACGGCGGCCTCCTGGCCGATCACCCGCTTGTGGAGCTCTTCCTCCATGCGCATCAGCTTGGCCGTCTCGGCCTCGGTCAGCTTGAAGACGGGGATCCCGGTCCACATCGAGACGATGTCGGCGATCTCCTCCTCGCCGATGCTCGGGCGGGGGCCGTCGCTCTCGCCGCTGCGCCACTCGTCCTCGAGCTCACGCTTGCGCTGGGTCAGCTTGCGCTCCTCGTCGCGGAGGCTGGCGGCCTTCTCGAACTCCTGGCTCTCGATCGCCTCCTCCTTGTCGCGGCGGGTCTGCTCGATCTCGTCCTCGAGCTCCCGGTAGACCGGCGGGGCGGTCATGTTCTTGATCCGCATCCGGGAGGCGGCCTCGTCGACGAGGTCGATCGCCTTGTCGGGCAGCTGGCGGTCGGAGATGTAGCGGTCGGCCAGCTCGCAGGCGGCCTCGAGCGCCTCGTCGGTGATCTCGACGCGGTGGTGTTCCGCGTAGCGGTCGCGCAGCCCCTCAAGGATCTGGACCGACTCCTCGATCGAGGGCTGGTCGACGCGGATCTGCTGGAAGCGGCGCTCCAGGGCGCTGTCGCGCTCGAGGTACTTGCGGTACTCGTCGAGCGTGGTGGCCCCGACGGTCTGCAGCTCGCCGCGGGCCAGGGCCGGCTTGAGGATCGAGGCGGCGTCGATCGCGCCCTCGGCGGCGCCGGCGCCGACCAGGTTGTGGATCTCGTCGATGAACAGGATGATGTCGCCGCGCTGGGTGATCTCCTTCATCACCTTCTTCAGGCGCTCCTCGAACTCGCCGCGGTACTTCGAGCCGGCGACCAGGGCGGCCAGGTCGAGCGTGTAGATCTGTTTGTCGGCGAGGATCTCGGGCACGTCGGCGTTGGTGATCCGCTGGGCCAGGCCCTCGACGACGGCGGTCTTGCCCACGCCCGGCTCGCCGATCAGCACCGGGTTGTTCTTGGTGCGGCGCGAGAGGATCTGCATGATCCGCTCGATCTCCGTCTCGCGGCCGACCACCGGGTCGAGCTTCCCTTCGGCGGCCAGGCGCGTGAGGTTGCGCCCGAACTGGTCGAGCAGCTTCGAGGACTTCGTGCCCTCACCGGAACCGGAGCTGCGCCCCTCGCCCTCGGAGCTGCCGGAGCCCTGGCGGCGGCCGCCGGGGCCCGAAAGCATGCGGATGACCTCGTTGCGGATCTTCTCCGAGTCGGCGTCGAAGTCGAGCAGGATGCGGGCGGCCACGCCCTCGTTCTCGCGGACCAGGCCGAGCAGGATGTGCTCGGTACCGATGTAGTTGTGACCGAGGCTGAGCGCCTCACGCAGAGCGAGCTCGAGGACCTTCTTGGCCCGCGGCGTGAACGGAATCTGGCCGGAGGTGACCTCTTCGCCGGAGCCGACGATCCGCACCACCTGCGCGCGAACGCGCTCGGTCGTGATGTCCAGGCTCTCCAGCACGCGGGCCGCGAGCCCCTCCTCCTCGCGCAGCAGCCCGAGCAGGATGTGCTCGGTGCCGATGTAGTTGTGCTTGAGCGTCCGCGCCTCCTCCTGGGCAAGGACGACCACCTGGCGGGCTCTTTCGGTGAAACGCTCGAACATCGAGGGGTCTGTCCTTCCTGGTGGTCTGTGGCCGGTCGCTTGGGAGGTGGTCTGTGGTTGGGGTAGGAGTTTTGCGGGGTCGTCTGACTGCCGCCGGCTCACCCTAGATTCCGGCCCCGACGGCCCGGCGGATCACGGGGAGAAGCGGCTTTCGCCGTGAAACGAGTCTAACAGCGGAAAACCGGGCGCCGTCGCGGTATTGCCGGCAGATTAATCGCGCATTGCGGGAAAGAGAACCACTTCACGGATCGAGCTCTTTCCGCACACGATCATCACCAGGCGGTCGATCCCGAGCCCGACCCCCGCGGTCGGCGGCATCCCCTGCTCCAGCGCCTCGACGAATCCCTCGTCGTAGGGCTGGGCCTCCTCGTCGCCGGCCTCGCTGAGGCGCACCTGCTCCTCGAAGCGCCGGCGCTGCTCGTCCGGGTCGTTGAGCTCGGAGAAGGCGTTGGCAAACTCCATCCCGCCGCAGAACGCCTCGAAGCGTTCCACCAGCCCCGGCTCACTGCGGTGGGCCTTGGCGAACGGGGAGAGCTCGACCGGATAGTCGGTGATGAAGACCGGGTCGGTGATCTTCGGCTCGACGTACTTGCTGAGCAGGTCGTCGACCAGCTTGGGCCAGGCGTGGTCCTCGACGTCGAGCTGCACGCGGTCCGAGGCCTCGATCGCCGCGGTCAGGGAGTCGCGGTCGGCGTGGGCCCGGATGTCGATGCCGGTGCCGTCAAGGACGGCCTGGGCGAGGGGGATCCGCGGCCAGGGTGCCGAGAGGTCGTACTCGCCGTCGTAGCCCACCGCGGCGGCCACCGCCGAGACGACCTCCTCGACCCGGACCATCGCGTCCGAGTAGTCGGCGTAGGCCTCGTACCACTCGACCATCGTGAACTCCGGGTTGTGCTTGGTCGAGAGCCCCTCGTTGCGGAAGTCCTTGCCCAGCTCGTAGACCCTCTCCAGGCCGCCCACGACGCAGCGCTTGAGGTAGAGCTCGGTGGCGATCCGCAGGTAGAGCTCGCGGTCCAGGGCGTTGTGGTGGGTGGTGAACGGGCGGGCCAGGGCGCCGCCGTAGAGCGGCTGCAGCACCGGGGTCTCGACCTCGACGAACCCGTGCTCGTCCAGGTACCCGCGAAGGGTGCTGATCACGCGGGCCCTCGTAATGAAGAGCTCGCGCGCCTCCTCGTTGGCCATCAGGTCGAGTTCGCGGCGGCGCTGGCGGGTCTCGACGTCCTGGAGGCCGTGGTGCTTGTCGGGCGGCGGGCGCAGGCTCTTGGCCAGGACGGCGAAGTCGTCGACCCTGAGGGTCAGCTCGCCGGTGCGGCTGGCAAAGGCGGTGCCGTCGACGCCGACCAGGTCGCCGAGGTCGAGGTCGACCAGGGTGGCCATCCGCTCGTCGCCCAGGACGTCGGCCCGGGCCTGGAGTTGGATCCGGCCGCTGCGGTCGACCAGGTCGAGGAAGGCCATCTTGCCCTGGCCGCGCCGGGCGGCCAGCCGGCCGGCCACGCGGTGGGCCGATTCGGTCTCCTCGCCCTCGCCCAGGCCGGCGTGGGCCGCCTGGACCTCGGCGATCGGGGTGACGCCGGGGTAGTCGTGCGGGAACGGGTCGATTCCCTGCTCTCGCAGGCGCTCCAGCTTGGCCCGCCTGGCGGCGAGCAGGTCGCTCTGTTCCTCGCTCACGGGAGCGACATCATGACGCGGCTAGAGGCCGACGTCGATCTTGGTGATCTTCAGCTTGCGCGCCGGGCCCCGCGGGACCTTCACCGTGACCACCTGGTTGCGCTTGCCGCCAATGAGCGCCGCGCCGATCGGGGACTCGTTGGAGACCTTCATCTCGGCGGGATCGGCCTCGGCCGAGCCGACGATGGTGAACTTCTGGGACTTGCCGGTCTTCTCGTCCTTTACGTGGACGATGTTCCCGACCTGCACCGTGTCCTTGGAGACGCTCTTCTTGCTGACGACCTTGGCGGCCCGGATCCGCTCCTCGAGCTGGGCGATCCGCGCCTCGAGCATCGCCTGCTCGTTCTTGGCGTCGTCGTACTCGGCGTTCTCGGCGATCTCGCCGTAGCCGCGCGCGTCCTTGATCCGCTCGGCCACCTCGCGGCGGCCCTCTCCGGTGAGCTCGTCGAGCTCGGCCTGGAGCTTCTTCATGCCTGCCGGGGTGAGGATGACTTCCTTGGCCATTCTGCCTCTGATTCGCCGCCGTTATGGGGTTTTCCACCGGGCGTCGGCCGCGGCGAGTCGCGCAGTATAGCGGCGGTCCTGCAGGCTGTCAGGCCGCCGGGACCGGCACCAGCCCCGCGAAAATTACGCGTGCCTGCGCCAGGCCCTCGGCCTGCTGCATCTCGCGGTGGGCCTCCTTGCCGGCGCCGATCCGGTCCACGTACCACGGGTAGAAGGTCCGCAGGTAGCGGCCGGCCTTCTCCTCCCCGAAGTGCTCGGAGGCCCGGTCGCAGACCCACTCGAACTCGGCGAGGACCTCCTCGGGCGTGGGCTCCCCGTCGCGCAGCCCCAGCACCTGCTCGAAGAGCCACGGATTGCCGAACGAGCCGCGCGCCAGCATCACGGCGTCGGCCCCGCTCTGGCGCCGGGCCTCGAGCGTGGCCTCGTGGTCGCTCAGCCCGCCGGAGATGATCACCGGCACCGGAAGCTCCTCCACCAGGCGGGCGGCCAGCTCGTAGTCCGGGGTTCCCTTGTGATGAACCTGCGCCGAGCGGGGGTGGAAGGCGATGGCGGCCACCCCGGCCTCGTCGACCAGCCGCACCGCGAGGGCGAAGCCGTCGGTCTCGCCGGTCTTGCGCCCGGAGCGCAGCTTCACGGTTACCGGCAGCCCGCTTCCCTCGCCGGCGGCGCGGGCGATGGCCACGGCGGTGGCGGGGTCGGAGATCAGCGCCGAACCGGCCCCGTTGCGGCAGACCTTCGGCACCGGGCAGCCCATGTTCAGGTCGATGATGTCGGCGCCGGCCTGCGCGGCGGTTTCGGCGGCCGAACGCATCACGTCAGGGTCCTGGCCGAAGAGCTGGAGGGCGACCGGCCCCTCGTACTCGCGCTCACGGGGGTCGATCACCAGGAGCTCGCGCATCGTCTTCTCGTTGCGGTGGTGGATGGCGAAGCTCGAGATCATCTCGCTGAAGACGATCCCGGCCCCGTAGCGCTTGGCCTGCAGGCGCACGAACCAGTTCCCGATCCCGGCCAGCGGCGCAAGCGCCACCCGGTTGGGGATGTCCAGGCCGCCGATGGAGAACGGCTCGGTGAGGGGCGGGAGGGCCATGGCCGCAGGTTAGCCCGCGGGCCCCCGGCTCAGCGGTTGCGCTCTTCGATGATCCGCAGGCCCTCGAGGGTGAGCAGGTCGTCGACCTCGCTGATCCGCTCGCAGAACGGGACGATGTGGTGGGCCAGGCCGCCGGTGGCGATAACCGAGGCGTCATCGCCCAGCTCGTCCAGGAGGCGGTCGAGGATCCCGTCGACCATGGCGGCGAAGCCGTAGATCACCCCGGAACGGATCGCCTCGATCGTCGACTTGCCGATCAGGGCCCGCGGCTCGACGAGGTCGACCTTCGGGAGCTTGGCCGCGCGCTCGGCCAGCGCTTCGACCGAGATCTCCACCCCCGGGCTGATGATCCCTCCCAGGTACTCGCCGGCCTCGGAGACCGGGTCCCAGGTGATGGCGGTGCCGAAGTCCACGACGATGCAGGCCCCGCCGAAGCGCTCGTAGGCGGCCACGGCGTTGACCAGGCGGTCGGCCCCGATCTCGCGCGGGTTGTCGTAACGCAGCGGCATCCCGGTCTTCAGCCCGGGCCCGACCACGAGCATCTCGTGGCCGAGGTAGCGGTCGGCCATCTCGGCCCACTGGGGGCCGAGCTCGGGGACCGTCGAGGAGACGATCGAGGACCCGATGTCGGCCAGGCCCATTCCCCTCAGCTCGACGAGGTTGCGCAGTGCCGCGCCGAGCTCGTCGGCGGTCGAGTCACGGATCGTGGCGAAGCGCCAGTGCTCCACCATCTCGCCGTCGCGGTAGGCGGCGAAGTGGGTCTGCGTGTTGCCTACGTCTGCGGCGAGCAGCATCGCCGCGCCCTCAGGCAGCCGGCGGGGGCGGCTGCGGAGCCACCGGCTGCGGGGCGCCACCCTGCATGTGGTTGAGCTGCTGGCGCTCGAGGAAGGCGATCTCGCGGTTGGTCTCGAGAATCCTGAAGATCGCCACCAGGACCTCGAAGGCGATGCGGGCGAGGATGATGTAGAGAAGGGCGACCAGGGGCCCGACGATCACGGCGATGATGATCGCCACGACCGAGCCGGAGATGATCGCCGTGGCGATGTAGCCGATCAGCCCCAGGACCACCAGGACGATCACGATCAGGTAGAGCCACTTCACCACGCGCGTGGTCACCACCCGCGAGAAATTCAGGTCGAAGAGGCTGGAGAAGAAGCCGGCGCGCGCGGTCGGCATCGTCGGGGGGACGCTCATCGCCCGCAACCGTAGCGAACGGGCGCGATCGGGCACGACAGCGAGCGGTTACGATCGCAGCCATGGACATCAGGCTCTACGTCGTAAACGGCTCTCACCCCTGCGTAACGGTCGAGAAGGCCCTGCAGCTCAAGCACCTCCCCTACAGCGTGGTCGAGCTTCCCCCGCCGGCCCACATGGCGGTTATGAAGCTGCGCTTCGGCAAGCGGACGGTGCCCGGAATCGAGATCGACGGAGAGAAGATCAGCGGCTCGCGCGAGATCCTCCGCCGGCTCGACCTGATCGTGCCCGAGCCGCCGCTCTTTCCGGCCGACGCCAGCGGGCGCGCGGCGGTCGAGGAGGCCGAGGCCTGGGGCGACGACATCCTGCAGCCGATGGTCCGTCGCCTCCTCTGGCCGACCTTCAAGGCCCGGCCCGAGCTGCTCGCCGCCTACTCGGAGGGGTCGAAGCTGCCGCCGATCCCCGCGCCGGTGCTCAAGGCCTCCGCGCCCCTGATCACCACGATCGAGATGAAGGCCAACGGCGCCAGCGAGGTCACCTACCGCGAGGACCTGCGCACTCTGCCGGCGGTTCTCGACCACGTCGACGGGCTCGTCGCCGCCGGGACGATCGGGGGCGGGCAGCCGAACGCCGCCGACCTGCAGATCCTCCCCTCCCTGGCGCTGCTCATGACGATGGCCGACCTGCGCGCCCTGATCGAGCCCCGGCCCTGCGGCCAGGCGACGCTGCGCCTCTTCCCCGACACGCCGGTGCGCGCGCCCAGCGGCTCCATCCCCCCCGGCCTGCTCCCCGCCACCGCCTGACCGTCGGTCGGTTCAGCCGCCGACGTTCAGGGGGTCGCCCTCGCGGCGCACGCCCTCATCGAAGCCGAGCTGCTCGAAGGCCTCGGAGAGGCGGATGCCGTCGGGCGTCTGGAGGTCGAAGTCGAGCTCGAGCAGGGGGATGAGGACGAACCGCCGGCTGGTGGCCTGCTCATGGGGCAGCGTCAGCCGCTCGCTCTCGTAGGCCAGGTCGCCCAGGAGCAGGAGGTCGATGTCGATCGGGCGCGGGCCGTGGCGCACCCCGCCCTCGAGGTCGCGCCCGAGCTGGGCCTCGATCTCCTTGGCCAGGTCGAGCAGCTCCTCGGGGCCCAGGTCGGTCTCGATCCGCAGGCAGCAGTTGAGGAAGGCCGGCTGGTCGAGAACCTCGCCGACCGGGTCGGTGTCGTAGGTCGAGGAGGAGGCCAGCACGCGCACCCCGCCTGCGGCGAGCGCGTCGGCGGCGGCCTGGAGGGCCGTCCGGCGGTCGCCGACGTTGGAACCGAGCCCGAGGTAGCCGATCACGCGACGTATCCTCTCAGCGCGGCGGCAGGAGCGCGGCCAGCTGGCGGGACTGGGCGAGGAGCGTTCCCCCGGGCGACCAGAGCCGGGCGTCCTCCTCGACGAACGAGCCGGCGGCGAATTCGGACTCGAAGATGCCCAGCACCGGCTCCTGCGGAGAAGTCTCAAGTGCAGCTTGAGGGTTGCGGAAGTGGATGGTCAGGTCGATCGTCGGCACGCCGACCGGGTCGACGACGCTCAGCAGGGTCGGCGGCAGCCAGACGTCGGAGAGGAAGGCGAGCAGCGCCGCGTCGTAACGGTGGGGCTCCCGCAGCCGGATCCAGCCGCCGGTATAGGCCTCCTGGCCGCCGGCGAAGGGCGTCCCTCCCACCGCCGGGCGCATCTCGACGCGCTGGGCAACCGGCGGCATCTCGTCGACCACCGGCCAGGGCTCGATCGCCGAGGCCGGCTCGACCTCCGGCATCTCGCCGGCAAACTCCAGCGGGGAGCCGAAGTCACCGGCCAGTGCGCCGACGGCCAGCACGCAGGCCTTCCCGTCCTGGACGGCCCGGGCCGTAACGCTGGTCAGGGTGCGCCCCTGGCGCTCCACGGTTACCCCGACATCCAGCGGGCCGTTGTCGGGCGGACGCAGGTAATGGAGGGTCAGGGAGCGGAGGGGGCGCGCGGGGTCGGCGACCTGCGCCTCGACCGCCCGCACGATGATCGCAGCCAGGTAGCCGCCGTTGGCCCCGCGGGGCACCGCCCAGCCCTCGCTGCAGTCGGCGCGCCAGAGGCCTTCGCCGGCCGGCTCGACCGCTGTCGCCTCGGCGAAGAGGTCGCTCAATCTTCCGTCTCGGCCGCGCTGCGCCACAGCTCGACCGAAACCGACTCGACCGGGAGGGCGATAGGCGGCTCGGGCTTGCTGGCCTTGATCCACACCTCGACGGCCCCGAACTCGTCGACCATCCGGTCGGCGATATCTGAGCAGAGAGACTCGAGCGTCCGGTAGGAGCGGCGCTGTGCGGCCAGGGCGACCGACTCGCAGACCGCGCCGTAGTCGATCGTGTCCTGCACCCGGTCGGTGACCGTCGCGTCGCAGTCGGCGATGTCGAAGCGCAGGTCGAGCACGAGGCGCTGGCCGATCTCCTGCTCGGCGTCGGTGACGCCGTGGTGGGTGTAGAGGGAGAGGCCGGTGACCTCGACGCTCACCGAGGTCCGGGCCCCGGTCTCCTCGTCGAAGTCGCCCTCGAACTCCTCCTCCCCGCTCATCGCGCGCCCAACGTAGCAGCCGCCACCTTGAGCCCATCGACGGTCGCCGCGACGTCGTGGGCCCGCAGCACCGAGGCGCCACGCTCCCAGGCGAGCACCGCGGCGGCGACCGACGCCGCCACCCTCGCCGCCGGCTCCTCGCGCCCGGTGATGGCCCCGAGGAAGCGCTTGCGCGAGAGGCCGGCGACCACCGGGAAGCCGATGGCGGCGATCTCGTCGAGCCGGCCCAGGAGCTCGAGGTTGTGCTCGAGGCTCTTGCCGAAGCCGATGCCCGGGTCGAGCTGGATCCGTTCGGGCGCGATGCCCGCCCCGACGGCGGCCTCGGCCCGCCCGGCCAGGAAGGCGACGACCTCGCCGACGACGTCCTCGTAGCTGGGGTCCTCCTGCATGGTCCTGGGAGTCCCGGCCATGTGCATCAGGCAGACCTCGCAGCCGGCTTCGGCCACGACCTGGGCCATGCGCGGATCGCCGCGCAGCGCCGTTACGTCGTTCACGTAGGAGGCCCCGGCGGCCAGCGCGGCCTCGGCCACGGAGGCCTTCATCGTGTCGATGCTGATCACCGCGCCGGGTGCGTGCCCGTGGAGCGCGCGCACCACCGGCTCGATGCGGCGCAGCTCCTCGGCCTCGTCGACCGGCTCGGCCCCGGGGCGGGTCGACTCACCGCCCACGTCGAGGATCGCCGCGCCCTCGGCGTGGAGCTCGAGCCCGTGGGCGACGGCGGCTTCAGGGTCGAGCCAGAGGCCGCCGTCGGAAAAGGAGTCGGGCGTCACGTTGACGACGCCCATCACCGTCCATGGTCGCCCCACGGCCGGGACCGCTGCCCTTATCTCAGGCCGGCTCGGGCTTCTCGGGAAGGTCGAGCCCGCGGGCCTCGAGGCCGCCACCGGCCAGGCCGGGCCGCGGAAGGGCCTGGGGCTGGGCGCTCTCGGGCTGCTCGCTGCCGGCCGGCAGGCCGCCGGCGGGAGGGGTCTCGGTGTCGTCGGGCCCGAAGACCTCCTCCTCGCTCTTGCCCTCGAGCAGGGCCTCGAACTCGGCCTTCTCGATCGTCTCGCGCTTGAGCAGGATCTTCGAGGTGGTGACGAGGATCTCGCGGTTCTCGCTGAGGATGTCCTTGGCCCGCTGGTGGGCGCCCTCGACCACGCGGCGGATCTCGTCGTCGATCTCGCGGGCGATCTCGTCGGAGTAGTCGGGCTCGGAGCTGAACTCGCGGCCCAGGAACGGCTGGCCCTGGTCGCGCCCGAAGACGCGCGGCCCGAGCTTCTCGCTCATGCCGAACTTCATCACCATCTGCTTGGCCGTCGCGGTGACCTTCTCGAGGTCGTTCGAGGCGCCGGTGGTGATCTCGCCGAAGATGATCTCCTCGGCGGCGCGGCCGCCGAGCGTCATGGCCATCGAGTCGAGCAGCTCGGCCCGCGTGGTGAGGAACCTGTCCTCCTGGGGCATCGAGATCGTGTAGCCCAGCGCCTGGCCGCGGCTGACCACGGAGATCTTGTGGACCGGGTCGGAGTGCTCGAGCAGGTGGCCGACGATGGCGTGGCCCATCTCGTGGTAGGCGGTTACGAGCCGCTCCTTCTCGCTCATCACCCGGGTCTTCTTCTCGGGGCCGGCGATCACGCGCATGATCCCTTCCTCGAGCTCGAACTGGCTGATCTCGCGCTTGCCGTGGCGGGCGGAGAGCAGGGCGGCCTCGTTGACCAGGTTGGCCAGGTCGGCGCCGGTGAAGCCCGGGGTCTGGCCGGCCAGGGTGTCGACGTCGATCTCGCGGGCCAGCGGCTTGCCGCGGGTGTGGACCTCGAGGATCTTCGCGCGGCCCTTGCGGTCGGGGCGGTCGACGACGATCTGGCGGTCGAAGCGGCCGGGGCGCAGCAGCGCGGGGTCGAGGATGTCCGGGCGGTTGGTCGCCGCGATCAGGATCACGTTGTCGGTGGCCGAGAAGCCGTCCATCTCCACGAGCAGCTGGTTGAGGGTCTGCTCGCGCTCGTCGTGGCCACCGCCCATGCCCGCCCCGCGGTGGCGGCCGACGGCGTCGATCTCGTCCACGAAGATGATGCAGGGCGAGTGCTGCTTGGCCTGCTCGAAGAGGTCACGGACACGGCTGGCGCCGACCCCGACGAACATCTCGACGAAATCCGAGCCGGAGATTGAGAAGAACGGCACGCCGGCCTCGCCGGCCACGGCGCGGGCCAGGAGCGTCTTGCCGGTGCCCGGCGGGCCGAAGAGCAGGACGCCCTTCGGGATCCGCGCGCCGAGCGCCTGGAACTTCTTGGGGTTCTCGAGGAACTCCTTGATCTCGTGGAGCTCCTCCACCGCCTCGTCCACCCCGGCCACGTCGCGGAAGGTGATCTTCGGCGAGTCCACCGGCATTCGCTTGGCGCGCGACTTGCCGAAGGACATCACCTTCGAGCCGCCGCCCTGGACCTGGTTCATGAGGAAGATCCAGAACCCGATGAAGATCAGGAATGGCAGCAGGTAGGTGAGGAGGGTGAGCAGGCCGTTGGACTTGCGTCCCTCGACGTTGTAGCCGCCGGGCAGCTTGCCCTGGTCCTCGGCGGTCTGCAGCTGGGCCTGGAGGCGGTCGCCGGCGCTGTCGATGAAGCCGGTCTCGTAGGGCTTGCCCGAGCGCGGCGTGACGTTGATCGTGCTGTTCTTGGTCTTGACGTCGACCGACTTGAGCTCGCCGCCGTTGAGCTGGGCCACGAACTCGCTGTAGGTGGGCGGCTTGACCTCGTTGCCGGTGCTGATCAGGCGCTGCGCGAAGAATGCGAGCACGACGACGATGAGAATCGGGAATGCCGCGCTCTTGAAGAACCTGCTCATCGTCTGTTCAGTGCCTCTCCGGGGCTCCTGGAGCCTTGGATTCAGGGCCGTGAAGGGTAACAGCCGCGCGCAGGCCTAAACGCCGACTTTGTCGCGGTTGAGCGAAGCGACGTACGGCAGGTTCCGCCAGCGCTGGCGAAAGTCGAGCCCGTAGCCGATGGCGAAGCGGTTGGGGATCTCGAAGCCGACGTAGTCGACCGTCACGTCGGTCTTGAGCCGCTCCGGCTTGATCAGCAGCGAGCAGACCTTCAGCGTCGCCGGGTCCCGGGAGCCGAGGTTGCGCAGCAGGTACTGGAGGGTGAGGCCCGAGTCGATGATGTCCTCGACGATCAGGACGTCGCGCCCGGCGATCGGGGCGTCGAGGTCCTTGAGGATCCTCACCACTCCGCTGGAATCGGTGTCGGAGCCGTACGAGGAGACCGCCATGAAGTCCAGTTCGCACTCGATCGTGATCTGGCGCATCAGGTCGGCCAGGAAGAAGGCGGCGCCCTTGAGCACGCCGACCAGCAGCAGGTCCTTCCCCTCGTAGTCGGCGCTGACCTGGCGGCCGAGGGCACGGACCCGCTCCTTGAGCTGGTCGGGCTGGACGAGGATCTCCCCGATCGGCGGCTCTTCCGGCATCGGCGCGGACCTTACCTGCCGCTCGTGCGGGACCGCTCGGGGGACCGCTCGAAGCGCAGGACCCCTCCCTCGACCACCGCCCGGGCGCCGTCGCCGACGTCGAGGGCGGCGCCGGCGGTGCCCCGGTCCAGCGCAAGGATGCCGTCCAGCCGGGAGGCCGCGCGCGGGCAGGGCGCCCCGGTAGAGGCCTCGGCCAACTCGCGCACGACCAGCCGGGCCAGCGCCACCGGCAGCGCCTCCAGGTGGTCCAGCGGGATCTCGCGCCGCCCGGCCAGGGCGGTCTCGACGACCATGTCGAGTACCTCGGCCTCGTCGCGGAGCAGCTCGGCGGTGCGGGCGATGTTGGCCACGGCGGCCGGGTTGACCTCCTCCAGCGCGGGCACCACCTCGCCGCGGATCCTCGTGCGCGCGTAGGGCCCTGCTTCGTTGGTCGAGTCCTCGGCCCAGGCCAGCCCGCGGTCCTCGCACCAGGCCGTCGTCTCCTCCCGGGTCATCCCGGCCGCCAGCAGCGGGCGCACCAGGCGCCCGCGGCGCCCCGGCATCCCGAGCAGGGCGCGCCGGCCGGGCGAGGCGGCGAGCCGGTAGAGGACGGTCTCCGCCTGGTCGCTGAGGGTGTGGCCGGCGGCGAGGTCGGCGCCGGTGGAGGCGGCGAGCGAGGCGCCGGCCCCGTAACGGAAGTCGCGCGCCCAGGCCTGGAGGTTCCCGGCCTCCGGTGCGCGGGCCTTCTCCACCTCGAGCGCGACCCCCAGGCGGGCGCAGAGCTCCCGGCACCAGGCCTCGTCGGCGCCGGCGTCCTCGCGCAGCCCGTAGTTGACGTGCAGCGCGCGAACGCTTCCCGGGCCGCAGATCGTCGCCGCGATGTCGAGGAGGCAGACCGAGTCGCGCCCGCCGGAGAGCATCACCACCACCGGCTCGCCGGATACCAGCAGGCCGGTGGCCCTGACCCGCTCGAGGAGCCCTTCGCAGCGGCTGCTCACTTCCTGGCCTTTCCGCCCTTGCGCTTGCCCTTGACCTTGCCTTTCGCGCGCCCCTTGCCGCCGCCCTTGCCGGCCTTGCGGGCGCCTGCCTTCTTCTTTCCGGCGGCGGGTGAGGGCTCGTGCGCGAGGAAGAGCTCGGTGGCGTGGGAGAAGCCCTTGAGCCTGACCTCGCCGATCAGGTCGAAGTCGAGGACGCCGTCGGCGGCCTCCACCACCGGCCAGGTGACGAGGACCTCCCCGGCCGCCGCCCGGGCCACCACCCGCGCTGCGAGGTTGACCTCGCGGCCGAAGTAGTCGCCGTCGCGGTAGACGACCTCCCCGGCGTGGATGCCGATGCGCGGCAGCGGGCGCTCGTCCTGCTCGCGCTGGAAGGCAACAGCCCACTCGGCCAGCGGCCCGGGGTCGCTGGAGACGATCATCACCTCGTCGCCGATCGTCTTGACGATCCGGGCCTGGTCGGGGATCGAGCGCCGCACCCGCTCGACGAAGCGCTCGACCACCCCGGCGGCCTCCTCGTCCCCGAGCTCCTCGGTCAGCTGCGTGTAGCCGGCCAGGTCGGCGAAGGCGATCGCCACGACCAGCCGTCCCTCGCCGGTGACGCCGCCCTCGTCGGCCTCGAGGTGGGTGACGATCTCCTGCTCGAGGTAATGGGCCAGGTACCGGCGGTGCAGGTAGTCCATCGTCGGCAGGCTCAGGGGAAGCACGTTCGAGGCCAGGGAGGCGATCTGCTCGTTGATCTCCTCCGCCCCGGCCCCCTCCCGCAGGAGCGGCTCATGGACGTGCAGGTGAAGCAGGCGGACCTCGGCGTCGGCGATCCGGGCGATCGACTGCCCGTAGACGCGGATCGCCTGGAGCAGCGCCTCGCGGGGAAAGCCGGCCTCGATCGAGGAGGCCAGGTAGCTCAGCACCCGCACGTCGTCGCCGCTCAGGTTCTCGACGATCGCCTCGGGCAGGCCCAGGGCGGCGAAGGTCTCGCGAATCGTCTCCGGGTCGAGCCCGGTCAGCTGGGAGGCCTCCTCGAGCGTGTACCGGTCGCTGAGGAGCTGCTCGTTGGCCAGCTCGTCGACGTAGCCGACCATTCGGCCGCTCTGGACCGCCTCGACGAGATCGTCGACCGAGTGGCCGCGCTCGCGCATCCGGGCCAGCGTCCTGGCCTGGGCGATCTGGGCCGGGGTCCAGCCGCCGTCCATGCCCGGGAAGAGCCCGCGGGCCTGCCACCGGCGGAGGGTCGCCGCCGAGATGCCGGTCAGCTCGGCGACCTCGGAGACCGTGAAGAGCTCCTCGCCGCCGCTGCTCGTCTGGGTCTCCTTCGGCATCCGGGGGCGAGTATGACGGCGCGCCCGCGCCGCCTGCGGGCGGCGCGAAGGCGGGCGCCGCGGCTAGCTGGAGCTCTTGCGGCGGGTGGTCGAAGCCTTGGCCGCGGGCTTGCGCGCAGTGGAGGCCTTGCGGGCAGGAGCGGCCTTCTTGCGCGGCGCCGCCTTCTTGCCCGGGGCGGCCTTCTTGCGCGGTGCGGCCTTGGCGGTCGTCCGCCGGGAGGCCGGCACCGCCCGCTCGAGCGCGCCGAGGCGGCGCTCGATCACCGCGAGGCGGTCACCGAGGCGCTTGAGCTCCTCGCTGGTCGGGGGAAGCGCGTCCTCGACCACATCACGGAAGCGCTGCGCGGCGGTCGCCAGCTCGTCGGCGACCTCCTGGGCGCGGTCGCGGTTGAGGGTCGAGCCCGCAGTCTGGAAGGCCTGGTCGACGGCCGCCCGTACCTGCCCGGACCGTGAGGCTCCCTTGGAGTCCTTCTTCTTCTTGGACTTCTTGTCGTTCTTGGCCATGGCCAGAGAATATCCTCGCCAGCCCGCGCCGTGGAAACCCGTCACATTCATCCCACCGCTCCCCTGGCTCCCCGGGCCCTGCTCTGTGGCGACCCGGGCCGGTCGCTGGCCCTCGCCCAGCAGCTCACCGACGAGCCGAAGATGTTCAACCACAACCGGGGGCTGTGGGGGTACACCGGGCAGGCGAGGGACGGTGAGCCGCTGACGATCATGGCCCACGGCATGGGGGCGCCGAGCGCGGTGATCGTCCTGGAGGAGCTCTGCGACCTCGGGCTCGAGGTAGCCGTGAGGGTGGGCTCGTGCGGGGCGGTGGCCGACGGGATCACCCCGGGAGAGATCCTGAACGTAGAGTCGGCCCTGCCCCTGGACGGGGTGAGCCGCGACCTGGGGTGCGAGGAGGTGGCGCGGCCCGACGGCGAGCTGGCCGGCCAGCTGGCCGGCGGCTGCGACCGTTCGGGGCTGTTCGTGACCGCCGACCTCTTCTACGAGCACGGGCCCGGGCGGATCGAGGAGTGGCGCCGGGCCGGAGCACTCGCCGTGGAGATGGAGGCGGCGGCGCTCTTCGCCGTGGCCGGCATCCGCGGCATCCGGATCGCCTGCGCCTGCATGGTCACCGACGGCTCGCCCGGCGGCGGAGAGCGGCTGGAGGGAGTGGGCCTCGAGCGGGCGACCGGGCGCCTGGGCCGGGTCGGCCTGGACGCCCTGCTGGGGGTCGGCGCCTAGCTGCCGAGCTCGAGCTTCTTCTCGATCGCGTCGAGCCGCTCGGTGATCACTTCGAGCGTCGCGGTGATCGACTCGAGGCTCTCGGTGATCCCGGCCGCCGCGCCGGTGGCCAGGCGGTCGTTGACCGCGTCCACCGAGTCCTCTATCCCGTCGAGCCGCTGGCCGAGCGAGCGGATACGCCGCGTCAGCCGCTCGACGTCGTTGGCCGAGGGGAGGTTGAGGGCGCCCATCGCGACTCCCTGGGCCTGCGAGGCCTTCTCACGGGCCTCGAAGGCCCGGGCCAGGGCGCCGCTGACGACGGGGTTGTCGAGCATCTCCTGGGCCAGCCGCCCGATCGCGTCCTCGCCCGAACGGGTTACGCGGTCGCGGATTCCCTCGTTGCCTTCGTCCATTCCCGGCACGTTAGCCGCCGCCACTCAGCGGCGGCGGGCGACGAGCTTCTCGGGCACGCGAAACGGCCGGCAGCCGGCGGTCCACTCCACCGAGCCGTCCCGGCCCACCACCATGCCCTGGGCCCCGTGGGCCGGAAGCATCTCCAGCGCGGCGCTGCGGCCCTGGAGGAAGGCGGCCTTGCTCAGGGCCTCGGCGCGCCAGCCCTCGGCGTCGATCACCGTCACCAGGGCGATGTCGGAAAGGGCCGACCGACCGGTTGCCGGGTCGAGCAGGTGATGGTTCTCCTCGCCGTCCCGGGACCACCGGCGCCCCTGGGAGGAGCTGGTCACGAGCGCCTGGCCGTCGAGGCGGAACTCGCCGGCCGGCGGGCCGCCGCGGTTGAACGGGTGGGCGACGTCCACCAGCCAGCCGCCCTTCGGCGCCGCGCCGGCGGTGCGAAGGTCCCCGCCGAGGTTCACCAGCGCAGCCCCGGCCCCGTCCCCGACCAGCATCGTGGCCACCATGTCGGCGGCCAGGCCCTTGCCGATCCCGCCGGAGTCGATACCGCGATCGCCGACGGTGATCGTCGCGGAGCCGCGGTCGACCGAGACCTCCGGGCGCCCGCGCGCGCCGGAGGCCTGCAGGCCGGCCTCGGTCGGCTCCTGGGGCGGAAGGGTCTCCAGCTCGCGGAAGGTCCGGTCGTAGCCGAGATCGACCAGGTCGCCGAGGACCGTCGGGTCGAAGAGTCCGCCGGTCAGCTCCCAGGCCTCGACGGCGCGCTCCACGAGCTCGATCGTCTCCGGCGAGGCCGGCACCGGCTCGCCGGGGGCGGCGTTGGCCCGGGAGATCTCGCTGTCGGCGATGAACCGGCTCCAGAGCCGCTCGAGCCGGTCCACCGCCTCGAGGGCTGTGGCGGCGTGGCGTGGCTCGCCGTCCCCGATGACCACGTGGGCGTGCGTACCCATCGCGTCGAACGAGAGCTCGGTCAGCTTCATCTTCGCTCCCCGGCCGGCCGGGGCGGCTGGGTCAGCTCCAGTCGGAGTGGCTGCGGTGGCGCTCGCGCTCCTCGTAGCCACTGCCGTCCGAGCCGGAGTGCGCCTCGTTGCTCAGGTCATGGCAATCGTCGGCGTCGGGGCCGGCGCAGGCCTCGAAGTAGGTGGTGTTGCCCTTCTCGCCTCCGGCCTGCACGGCGAAGTACTCGTTGCCCTTCTTGGCGATCATCCCGTACTCCGAGCCGCCGTAGGGGCCCCAGCCACCGCCGCCGCCGTTGCTGCGGACGATCTCCCAGCCGGCCGACTTGGCCTCGCTGTTGTAGTCGCTGACGATCTGCTTGGGGGTGGCCTTGGAGTTGGAGTAACGGGCGTACTCGACGCCGTTGCGGTCGCTGGTCTTGAGCGTGTCCGAACCCGAAGGAGGCTTGAGCGGGACGCCACCCGGCTCGGTGTTGCCGCTCGCCGGGGAACCCCCGCCCGAGGTCTCCACGACGGTGGTCGTGGTGGACGAGCCTCCGCAGGCGGCTACGACCGCCGCGGCGATTCCCATGAGGCCGGCTCCCGCCAGCTTGAAGTGCCTGTTCATCCCTGTATCTCCCCTTTTTGAACGATCAGGAAGGCGTCGCCTCCCACCGGGCGGAATCTAAGCACAGGCCGCGGCCATCCGCCAGCGGCGCAGCTCGTCCGTCAGGGCTGCGGCTGGTAGCTTCGCGGCTCCCTGTCCGGTCAACCGCAATTCCGCTTCGTGCAGTTCGAGGTCCCGTGGCCGCTGGGTCCGGACGACGGCCGCTACGTGCTGCGCGGGCACGCCGGCCGGCCCGACTGGGTGCTGGTCCTCTCCACCGCGGGCGCCACGGCCCGCCCCCGGCGCTCGCGGAAGGTCGCCGCGGAGCCCTCCCCGCTCGAGATCCCGACAACCCGGGCAACGCTGGTCGCCGCGGCACCTCTCGGCGAGGACCCCGCGCGCTGGCTCAAGTCGGTCGATACCGAGGTCGAGGCCGGCGCCGCGCTGGCCCAGGTGAACCGGGCCCTGTACCTGTTCCGGATCGCCGCCGCCCGGCCCGGCGCGCACGGTTTCGTCCTCGACGACGTACTCACCGTCCGGGTCGGATATGGCGCCGGCGAGCAGGTGGCGGCGGGCCGGTGGACCGAAGCCGTCGAGCTGGGGCGCGGGCCACGGCGCCGCCGGCGCCGTCGCATGCTCCAGCCCGACAGCCGCTTCTCCGCGCTCCTCGGCGGCCACGACGCGGCGCTGGCCACCGAGGAGCTGGCCCTCCGCGCGCGGGCCGACGTCGACGCCGCCCGCTGGCGCGAGGCCTCCCTCCAGCTCGAGGCCGCCTTCCTGGCCGCGCCCGAGGAGCTGGCGCCCTGGCGCAACCACAGCGACATGGCCGCCCGGCTCGATGAGCTTCAGGGGCTCGCCCCGGGGGTCGCCTCGGCCGCCCAGGCGGCCCGCCAGGGCGGAATTGGCGATGAGCAGGTGGAGCAGGTGCAGGCGGCCCTGGCCCGGCTGGAGGCCGCCCTGCGGGCCCGCAGCGCCGCCGCCGTCCCCTAGGCCAGCTCGGCCAGGAGAGCCTCGAGCTCATCCACCACGTCACCGTCCAGCCGCACGGCGGCGGCGTCGTCGAACGGTGTAGGGCCCTGGGTGACGATCGCCACGGCACCCCCGGAGGCGAGGGCCACCGCCGGCAGCGAGGCGACCGGCTGGACCTCGAGCGAGCTGCCGACGCAGAGCAGCAGGTCGGCGCCCGCGGCCAGCTCCCGGGCCCGCTCCAGCTCGGCTGCCGGCAGCATCTCCCCGAAGAGCACCACGTCGGGCTTGAGCGGGTCGCCCTGTTCGCACCGGGGCACGCCGTCGGGCGCGGCCTCGATCCGGCCGCGGACCTCGGCCAGCGGGTGGCGCTCGCCGCAGGCCAGGCAGGAGCTGTGTTCGATCGTCCCGTGCACCTCGATCACCTCCCGGCTCCCGGCCCGCCGGTGGAGGGTGTCGATGTTCTGCGTCACGACCGCGTCGAGAAG
>JBJTBE010000048.1:0-22305 GCA_046091165.1 Solirubrobacterales bacterium
GCCTCCGAGCACCTCACCCGCTTCTTCCCGATGCTGATGACCGCCGCCGGCACGATTCCCCCGGCCAAGGTCCTGGTGCTCGGCGCCGGCGTGGCCGGCCTCCAGGCCCTGGCCACGGCCCGCCGCCTCGGTGCGGTCTCCACCGGCTACGACGTGCGGCCCGAGGTGGCCGAGCAGGTCGAGTCGCTCGGGGCAAACTTCCTGGACCTCGGGATCGAGGCGGCCGGCGAGGGCGGCTACGCCCGCGAGCTCACCGACGATGAGCGCGCCGCCCAGCAGCAGGCCCTGGAGGAGGCCATCAAGGGCTTCGACGTGGTCATCACCACCGCTCTCGTGCCGGGGCGACCGGCCCCGAAGCTCGTCTCCGCCGAGGCGGTCCGCGGCATGAAGCCGGGCTCGGTGATCGTCGACCTCGCCGGCGAGAGCGGCGGCAACTGCGAGCTGACCGAGCCGGGGGAGACCGTCGTGCGTGAAGAGGTGACGATCCTCTCGCCGCTCAACCTGCCGGCCCACATGCCCGAGCACGCCTCCCAGCTCTACGCCCGCAACGTGCTCTCGCTGCTCGACCTGATCGTCCCCAAGCCCGAGGACGGCGGGGCGCCGCAGCTCGTGCTCGACTTCGAGGACGAGATCGTCGCGGACTCCTGCGTGGCCCGCGACGGGGAGATCGTCCACGAGGGCGCCCGCGCCGCCGTGGGGGGAGGAGCCTGAGATGACGAACCTTGCCGTATCGGCCCTGGGCATCGACCCGTTCGTCACCAACCTCGCGATCCTCGTGCTCGCCGGATTCGTGGGCTACGCGGTCATCTCCAAGGTCCCCAACACCCTCCACACGCCGCTGATGTCGGGCACCAACGCCATCCACGGCATCGTCGTCCTCGGCGGGATCATCGTCCTGGGGCTCGGGGTCGACCTGAGCCCCCTCAACAAGGCGATCCTCGTCCTGGCGATCATCTTCGGGACGATCAACGTGGTCGGCGGCTTCCTGGTGACCGACCGGATGCTCGACATGTTCAAGAGCCGGCCCGAGCCGCCGAAGGACGATGAGGGTGGGGACTCATGACTGTCCCGCCCGCCGCCAGCTTCATCCATGACGCGAACCTGATCGCGGTCCTCTACATCGTCGCGTTCAGCCTCTTCATCTACGGGCTGAGCGGCCTGACCGGCCCGCGAACCGCGGTGCGCGGGAACCGGATCGCCGCCGTCGGCATGGCGGTCGCGCTGATCGCGACCTTCCTGATCGAGGGCATGGGGAACTGGGTGCTGATCGCCGTCGGCCTGGCCGTGGGCACGGTCCTGGGGATCCCCTCGGCCCGCCAGGTGAAGATGACGGCGATCCCGCAGATGGTCGCCCTCTTCAACGGGGTCGGCGGCGGCGCGGTCGCGCTGATCGCCTGGGCGGAATTCAACGAGAGCGCCGGCTACGCCGACAAGGCGCTCACCTTCGTGATCCCTTCGCTCTTCGCGGCGATCGTCGGCTCGATCAGCTTCTGGGGCTCGAACATCGCCTTCGGCAAGCTCCAGGAGATCCTCCCCGGCCGGCCGATCGGGGCCGGGCGCCTCCAGCAGCCGATAAACCTCCTTCTCCTGCTCATCGCCGTCGCCGCCGCGGCGGCTATAGCCGCCGGGCAGACCTCCGGTATCTACATCGCCGCCGTGCTGATCGCCGCCGGCCTGCTGGGCATCTTCGTCGTACTGCCGATCGGGGGCGCCGACATGCCGGTGGTCATCTCGCTGCTCAACGCCTTCACCGGCCTCTCGGCGGCGGCCACGGGCCTGGCGCTCGACAACACGGCACTGATCGTGGCCGGGATGATCGTCGGCGCCTCCGGGACGATCCTCACCCGCCTGATGGCCGAGGCGATGAACCGCTCCATCCCCAGCATCGTCGCCGGCGGCTTCGGGGGCGGCGCCGAGGTCGCGGGACCGGGTGGTGAAGAGGGCGGAACCGTCAGGGCGACCAGCGCTGCCGACGCCGCCATCCAGATGGCCTACGCCCGCCAGGTGGTGATCGTCCCCGGTTACGGGATGGCCGTCGCCCAGGCCCAGCACACGGTGCGCGAACTCGCCGACGAGCTCGAGAAGCGCGGGGTGGAGGTCAAGTACGCCATCCACCCCGTCGCCGGGCGGATGCCGGGCCACATGAACGTCCTGCTCGCCGAGGCCGACGTGCCCTACGAGCAGCTCAAGGAGATGGACGAGATCAACGGCGACTTCCCGCGCACCCAGGTCTCGCTGGTGATCGGGGCCAACGATGTCACCAACCCGGCGGCCAACACCAACCCGGACTCCCCGATCTACGGGATGCCGATCCTCAACGTCAACGAGAGCGAGTCGGTCATCGTCCTCAAGCGCTCCATGAACCCGGGCTTCGCGGGGATAGAGAACGAGCTCTACTTCGACCCCAAGACCTCGATGCTCTTCGGCGACGCCAAGGACTCGGTCGGCGACATCGTCAGCGAGCTGGCCGCGCTCTAGCTGGCGCCGGGGCGCGCCGTGAGTGCTGCCAGACTGGTAGCCGATGATCGAGCGTGAACAGGGGATAGAGGCGCTGGCCGCCGACTCCTTCGACGTGCTGGTGATCGGCGGCGGGATCACCGGCGCCGGGGTTGCGCTCGACGCCGCCACCCGGGGCTACACCGTTGCCCTGATCGAGCGCCACGACTTCGCCTCCGGAACCTCGAGCCGCTCGTCCAAGCTGGTCCATGGTGGCCTTCGCTACCTCCAGCAGTTCGACCTGGGCCTGGTGCGCGAGGCGCTGCTCGAGCGCCAGCTGATGGTCAAGCTCGCACCTCACCTGGTCAAGCCGCTGCCGATGATCGTCCCCGCCTTCGACGGGGAGCCGCCCGACCGGATCGTCGGGGCCGGGCTCAGCCTCTACGACGTGATGTCGCGCGAGAGCCTGCGCCGCCGCCGGCGCCGGGACGACGATGACGGCCACGGCTTCGACAGCGACTGGTCGCCCGAGCGTCACCGGACGATCGACGGCGAGGAGGTGGTCGAGCGCGCGCCGGCCCTGGCCGCTCGCGAGCCGACCGGCGGTTACCTGTTCTACGACTGCCAGACCGACGACTCGCGCCTGGTCATCACGGCACTGATCGAGGCGACCCGCTTCGGGGCGGTCTGCGTCAACCGCATCGAGGCCCTCGACCTGCTCGAGGAAGGCGGACAGGCTCGCGGCGTGCTGGCCCGCGACCTGGAGAGCGGGGAGAGCTTCCAGATCCGCGCCGCCAACGTGGTAAACGCGACCGGCGTGTGGGCCGACAGGATCCGTCCCGACGAGCTCCACGACGAGGCCGAGGTGCCGAGGATCCGCCCGAGCCGGGGCACCCACATCACCCTGCCCCCGGAGAAGCTGCCGCTCAACGACGGGGTGATCGTCCCGGCCGGCGAGGGGCGCTCCATCTTCGCGCTGCCCTGGCTCGGCTCCACCCTGGTCGGCACCACCGACAACGATTACGAGGCCAGCGACCTCGACCACGTCGCCCCGGCCGGAAGCGACATCGGCTACCTGCTCGCCGCCGTCAACTCTTTCTTCCTCACCGACCTCGGCCCCGGCGATGTCTCCGGGGCGTTCGCCGGTGTCCGGCCGCTGATCTCGACCGGAGACCCCAAGAAGTCGGTCGACATCTCCCGCAAGGCCGAGCTCTACGAGACCAGCAGCGGAATGATCACCATCACCGGCGGCAAGCTCACCACCTGGCGGCGGATGGCGAAGATGGTCGTCGACCGGATCGTCGAGCGCGACGCCCGCAAGGCCCCCTGCCGGACCGAGGAGATACCCCTCGGGCAGGCGATCGAGGCCGACGAGCTGCCGCGCGTCGAGGGAGTGCCGCCCGACGCCTACGAGCGGCTCGCCGGCCGCTACGGCCACCGAGCCCGCGACGTGCTTGCGGTGGCCGCCGAACGCGGCGAGCTGGCCCAGCCGATAGTCCCCGGCGGCCCGAGCGAGCTCCTCGCCGAGACGGTCTTCGCGGCCCGCTGCGAGCAGGCCCGCAGCGTGGGGGACGCCCTGCTGCGGCGCAGCCGGATCGGCCTCCTGGCGGCCCGGGAGGTGGCCGACCCGGCGGGAGGCGTGCCCGAGCGGGTGGCCCGCGCGATGGCACCGGAGCTGGGCTGGGACGACGCCCGCATCCAGGCCGAGGTCGCCGCCTTTGCCGAGGAGGCCGATGCCGAGGGAATCGTCGCATCCGCCGCACCGGCTGCGTAGCCTGTAGGCGATGGACCGCGCGACCTTCCCCGTCCGTGCCCTGGCGCTTTTCGCTGCCGCCGGGGGCCTCTGCCTGGCTGTCGCCGGGCCCGCCCGGGCTTCGGGATCCTTCTTCCCGGGAGTGGCCGCCGACGGCCCGTCGGCCGACGTGCGGACGCTGGACGACGTCGACCTCGCCCGGGGCGGCACGGGGATCCTCGCCTGGACCAGGGTCGACGGCGGCGAGAACCACCTCTTCTGGACCGACCTGACTGCCGGCCAGCCCGGCTCGCCCAACCGCGGCGACGGTGGACTGCCGGCGCTGAACTCGCCCGCTTCGGCGAGCGTCGCCGACGGCGGGCGCGCGGTGATCGTCTTCACCAACTCCTCGGGCGCCTGGGCGATCGTCCGGCCCAAGGCCGGGCAGCCTTTCGGCTCCCCGCAGCAGATCGGTGGCCCCGGCTCGGCCTGGCCTTCGGTCGACATGACCTCGGGGACGGGGGTCGCCTACGCCGCGTGGAGCGAGAACGGCGACGTCAGGGCCGCCTGGATGGGCCGCGGGGCCACCGCCTTTACCGTGCTGGCCGGAACCGCCGACATCAATGCCGCCCGCAACGCCGGTTCTACCGCCGACACACGCCCGCGCGTGGGAACCGCGGCCGACGGCATCGGCGTGGTGGCCTTCGGGGAGAGCGACGGGGCCACCACCCGCTCCGGGGCCCGGCGCCTGGTCCGTTCCCGCCTCTCGGACTACGTGACCGACATGGGCGTCGAGAGCGAGGCCGGCCAGTCGGCCGACCGTGCCGACGTCGCCTTCGAGGACGACTCGAGCTTCGGCTGGCTGGCCTTCCGCCAGCGCTACTCGGACGGGACCACCCGCGCCGTGCTTCGCCGGCTTCGGGGCACGCGCACCGACAGCCCGGTCCTGCTGGCCGGGGGCGGCGAGCTTGCCGCCTGGGCCTATCCGCGGGTCGCCGTGGCCTGGCGCGAGGCCGGACTGGCCGTCGCCCAGGCTGCCGACGGAACGGTGTGGGGGACGATCATCCGCGACGACCGGCCGGTAAACGGCGTCCCGCTCGGCAGCTCGCCCGGGCTGGACGCCATGGCCGTCCCGACCATCGCCAGCAACGAGTACGGGATCGCCGCCTGGGCCACGCCCGGCGGCCCCGGGGCCTTCGCCCGCAACTTCGAGGACGACAAGGCCGCCTCGACGCCGCCCCCGTTCCTGCCCGGAGGGAGCATCGCCGGCCCCCAGGGACCGGTGGTGGCCGGAGCGGGGATGGAGGCCTCCAGCAACCGGGTCGGCGACGCGGTCATCGCCTTCGTGCAGGAGAGCGGCGGCTCCCGCTCGATCTCGGTCGCCTCCTACGACCTCGCTCCCAAGCCGGTCGACCTCGATACCAGCTCCCGCTGGCTTCCCGCCCGTCCGAAGCTCACCTGGGAGGACGCCTCGGAGGTCTGGCCCGGGCTCACGTACAGGATCCTGCTGGACGGCAAGGAGATCGGGACCTCCACCCGGCCCTTCTTCACTCCCGCCACGGCGATCTCCACCGGCCGGCACACCTGGCAGGTCGTGGCCGTCGACCGCCGCGGGCAGAGTGCTTCATCGGCCGTGGAGCCGATCCGCGTGGACGGTACGCCGCCGAAGCTGAGCGTCTCGGTAAGCGGCCGCGGAACCCTGAGGATCGACGCGCGGGCCACCAAGGCCAGACCCCCGAGAGGCTCGGGCCTGGCGTCGATCCGGGTGGATTTCGGGGACCGCACCGCGCCGGCGGTGACCAACACCAGCCGGCTGAGCGTCCGCCATCGCTTCGGCTCGCGAACGGTGACGATGCGGATTGTCGCTACCGACAGGGCCGGCAACACCTCGGTCGCCACCTACCGGGTCAGCGGCGGCCGGGCGACCCCGGTGAGGACGAAGGTGCCCTCGCCCGGCGCCACTCCCGCCCGGTGAACGACGAGATCCAGCCGCTGGGTCCCGACGGCCCCGCAGAGGGGCCGGCCGAGATCCTGGCCAGGGAGGGGATCGCGCCCGGCAGGACGCAGGCCCTCCCAGACGGCAGGCCGAGGGTGATGGGGGTGATGGTCGCTTCGGCCGACGGGCGCGCCGTGGTGGAGGGTCACGCCGGCGGCCTGAGCAGCCCGGCCGACCGCACCCACTACCGGTCGCTGCGGACCGCCTGCGATGCCTGCCTGGTCGGGCCGTCGACCCTGGTTGTCGAGAGCTACTCGACCCTGCTCGACCCCCACCAGCGTGAGTTGCGGGAGGGCCTGGGCCTGCCGCCCGAGCCGCTCCTGGTGACGATCTCCCGGCGGCTCGACCCCGAGCTCGCCGGCCTCCGGATCTTCAACATCCCCGGGCGCCCCGTGCGGGTCTACACCGAGTCCGGCGACGACCTGCCTCCCTGCGAGGGGGAGGTCGAGGTCGTCCGCCTTGCGGCCGGCGAGCTGACCCCGGCCGCCGTCGTGGAGGACCTCGCGGAGCTCGGTGTGGCCAGCCTGCTCTGCGAGGGCGGCCCGCACCTCCTGGGAGCGATGTTCGATGGTGGCCTGGTCAGCGACCTCTTCCTGACGATCTCGCCCCAGGTCGTCGGCGGCGACGCGATGGCCATCGTCGAGGGGCCGGCCTTCGACCCGCCGGTGCAGATGGAGCTGCGTTCGGTCGGGCGCGGGGGCGACCACCTCTTCCTGCACTACGCCATCGGCTCCTGACCGCTACCGTCTGGCGGGCAAATTCAGGTTCGCCGCCGGCTGTCACTACGCCGGCGGGATGCCTGCCGATACCTGCGAAGGAGAACAGATGTCAGTCATGTCCCGAGAGGCCCTGGAGGGCAGCACGCTCTCCGACCTGCACTCGATCGCCGCCGAACTCGCTATCGACGGCTACCGCCGGATGCGCAAGGGCGAGCTGTTCGCCGCGATCCTCGGCGAGGAGTACACCGGCGAGGAGCCCGAAGCGGCAGAAGCCGAGGAGGAAGAGGAGGAGCGCCCGCGCCGGTCGCGCTCGCGCTCACGGCGCTCGTCGCGCGAGGGAGGCCGGTCCGAGGAGCCCGACGAGAGCGTCGAGGGCACCGTCGAGGTGCTCGACAACGGCTCGGGATTCGTGCGGCTCAGCCCGCCCGACCCCAGCGACGGCGACGTCTACATCTCCGCGGCGCAGATCCGCCGCTGCGAGCTCGTCTCCGGCGACCGCGTAACCGGTCCCGTGAGGCCCCCGCGCCGATCGGAGCGCTATCCGTCGCTCGTGCGCGTGGAGACGATCAACGACCGCCCCGCCGACGAGGTCGCCGACGGCACGCCCTACGAGAAGCTGGCCGCCGCCTTCCCGGCCGTTGCCCTTGCGCTGGGCAGCGAGCGTCCCGAGCGGGTGGAGCTGGCCGAGCGCGCACCGCTGGGCCGTGGCACACGGGCCACGGTCAGCGGGCCTTTCGCCAGCGGCCGGACGACGCTTCTGCGCAGCCTTGCCGCGGCGATCGCCGCCAACGAGGGTGTCGAGGTCTCGGTCGTGCTGGCCGGCTCGCGCCCCGAGGAGCTGGCCGAGTGGCAGGCGGCGGGCATCGAGCCTGCCGCCGTGGCCGCGCTCGGGACGAGCCAGGAGGCCCAGTCCCAGGCCGTCGACCGGGCGGTCGAGGCCGCGCGGCGCTCGGTTGCGCGCGGCGCCCACGTGGCCCTGCTCATCGATTCGCTCGACGGCGTCGGCGCGGCATCGGCCCGCCGGGCCCTGGCCGCGGCCCGCAACGTTCCCGAGGGCGGGTCGCTGACCGTGATCGCGGCCACCCGGGAGCCGCTCGGGGGTGAGACGACGGTCGTCGTCCTGGACGGCGCCGAAGGGGCGAAGGCCGGCTACCCGGTCGTCGATCCGGCCCGCAGCGCCACGCTCCGGGCGCAGGGCCTGGCTTCGGCCTAGTTCTCGGAAGCGGTCGAGCGGGGGATGTAGGCGACCCGGGTCCACGAGGGCTCGGGCGCCAGCTCGACCGGTTCGTCGTCGCGGTCGGGCTGCACGTAGGTGAAGCTCTGGGCGTCCTCGTCGAAGCGCACGTCCAGCTCGCCCTCCTTGACCCGCTGGTCGAGCCAGGCCGAGCGGAAGACCAGGCGGCGCATCCAGTGGACCAGCGAGCGGTCGGCCGGGCCGACGAGCTCGGGCCAGCAGTCGTTGACGTGGTCCCCGAGGCCGGAGGCCGGGTCCTGGATCTCGCCGTTTACGGCGAGGTTCACGAGGTCCTCGAGCTCGCCGGGATCGAGGACCCCCTCCACGAAGCCCAGGCGACGGGCGGCCTGCTCGCAGCGCTCGGAGAAGTCACGCTCGTTGAACGTGAAGCGCAGCTCCCCGTACTCGAGTACGAAGTCTTCGCCGGAGTCGTAGTTGCCGCGAATTGACGGATCCATGGTTCCCAGAAAGCAACAGGGCCCTCGCACCGGGCGAAGACCCGTCGGGATCGTATGGGGATTACCTCCCCGCCCCCCAGCGCTGAACGGGATATTTCAGAAACGCCCGCTAATTGCGGGAATCCGGGTCGGCGCCCCGGCGGCGGTCATTACGACCGCCCGAGGTCCGCGCCCGGCCCCGCACGCCCCCCTGTGACTCGAGGCAGAGGAAGCCTCCGCCGGCGATGGCCAGGGCGCAGAGCAGGCCGAGCCACGCGATCGGCCGGACCTCGACGATCTCCGCCGGGGAAGGGGTGCTGAGCAGGTAGACCAGCTGCTGGAGAACCCCGACGATCCCGATCAGCAGGACGGTCGTGCCGGCGAGACGTCCGCCGCCGGCCAGAACCCATCCGACGGCCACGAGCGTCCCGGCGATCACGAGGAACATGATGAGGTCGCTCAGGTAGCCGCGCGGCTCCCAGGCGTTGGCGGAAAGGGCAAATCCCGCCTCCCTCGCATACTGCTCGACCAGGCCGTCGCCGCCGGGGATCTTCGATACGTCGATGACGTACCAGGTCTGCAGCGAGACGATGAAGAGGGCGACCGCGCCGACTGCCGCGATCGCTGATCCGAGGACGCCCCGACTGTTCACCGCCGCATCGTACGGGCTGGGGCGAACGGGACCGGCCGGCGCCGTGGGAACCCACGGAAGAGCAGGGGAGGAAGGGGGGAGGAACTTCCGGGCCATCCGCCTAGGGAGGGCATGATCAACCGAGACCGCTCCACCATCCTTCTGGCCGAGGAGGACGAGGCCACCCGGACCTTCCTCGCCGACCACCTGACCGCGGACGGCTTCGACATGGTCGTCGCCGACTGCGCCCGGGACGCCCTTCGCCTGATGGGAAGCTCATTCCCCGACCTTGCCCTCGTGGACGCCGAGCTTCCCGACGGCTCGGGGTACGACCTGGCCAGCACGGTCCGGGAGTCCGACGGCGTCGCCAGCCGGGTGGACCCGAACCTTCCCCTGATCCTGATCGGCGTCCGCGCCGGTGAGCTCGACCGGGTCCGGGCCTTCGAGCGGGGCGCCGATGACGTCATGGAGAAGCCGGTCAGCTATCGCGAGCTGCGCTGCCGGGTCGAGGCCGTGCTGCGCCGCTGCGAGCGCGGCCGGACCGGGGGACGCCTGAAGGTCGCCGACATCGAGGTGGACACCGCCGCGCGGACCGCAACCGCGGCCGGCCAGCTGCTTGACCTGAGCGCCAAGGAGTTCGCCCTGCTGAGGACCCTGGCTGCGGACCCGACCCGGGTCTTCACCAAGGCGGAGCTGCTCAGGACGATCTGGGGTCGGCGCACCGTGGGAACGACCCGCACGCTCGACTCCCACGCCTGCCGGCTTCGCCGCAAGCTGGCCTGCGGGGGCGGCCGTTACGTCGTGAACGTATGGGGCGTCGGTTACCGGCTGGTCGTTGCGCCGGCCCTCGTCGGCGTAGATGAGGCCGAGGCTCACGCCGCGGCGTGCGCCGGGGCCGCAGGGCCGCCCTCCTGGCCGGGGTATCGGTGCTCCTGGGCGGCCTGGCGGCATCCCAGGTCGCCGGCCGGGAGGCCGAGATCGAGCGCAGGGTCGGCCCGCCGGTGCCGGTCGTCGTCGCTGCCCGTGAAATCGCCCGGGGAGCGCGGATCGCGCCCGGGGACCTGGCCATGAGGCAGGTCCCCGAGCGGTACGTGCCGCGGGGTTCCTTCGCCCGCGCGGCCGAGCTCCAGGGGGCCCGGGCCGCCGTGGCCATCCCGGCCGGGAGCGATCTCAGCGAATCGATGGTCGCCTCGGGCTCGCCGCCCGGCGCGGCCGGGCTGAGGCTGCTGCGCCTCGTGGTGGTCGGGTCGGCAACGGAGATGGCCCCGGGAAGCCTGGTGGACATCCTCGTTACGCGCGAGAGCGCAGCCGGCGCGTCACGAACGACCGTCGGCCTGCGCCGGGCCGAAGTGGTCGACTCGATGCCGGCGCCGGCCCAGGCCGACGGCCCCGGTGCCGGGCTGCCGCGGGCCCAGCTGGCCATTCGCGCCACCGTTGCCCAGGCCGTCGCCCTGGCCG
This sequence comes from Solirubrobacterales bacterium, assembly GCA_046091165.1. Lineage (GTDB taxonomy): Bacteria > Actinomycetota > Thermoleophilia > Solirubrobacterales > Solirubrobacteraceae > F1-60-MAGs163. Next base: position 10,644 of record JBJTBE010000048.1, read on the forward strand.
AAGCGCAGAACGGAGCCCGGGAGCTGAGGGCGCTGCCGGTCGGGCCGGTTGGCTGATGCCGGCGGACGAGAGCCTCCTCGACCGGCTCTCGGCCGAGCTTCACGGCCTGGTGGTTGGGGACACGACGCTCCCCCCGGGGCTCGACGCGGCCGGGCGGATACAGGTGGTGGTCGAGCGGGAGGCCGGCTTCCTGGCTCCCGCCGAGCGCGGGCTGCTGGCCGAGAGGATCGCCGGCCACGCCCTGGCTGCCGGTCCGCTCGAGCGGCTGCTTCGCGATCCGACCGTCGACGAAGTGCTGGTGGACGGGACCGAGCCGATCTGGGTCGAGCGGGGCGGCCGCCTGGAGAAGACTTCCCTGCGTTTCGCATCCGACGGCGACCTGCGGGAGGCGATCGAGCGACTCCTGACCCCGGCCGGCCGGCGGGTTGACGAGGCCCAGCCGCTCTGTGACGCGAGGCTCCCCGACGGCTCGCGCATAAACGTCGTGCTCCCGCCGCTTGCCGTCGACGGGCCGGCGCTGACCGTCCGCCGCTTCCGCCCGTCCCCCTTCAGCGCCGCCGACCTCGTGGCGATGGGAACCTGGGACCGGGCCCTCCTGGAGCTCTTCGAGGAGGCGGTCGCTGATCGCCGGAACATCGTCATCTGCGGGGGGACCGGCTCGGGCAAGACGACGACGCTCGCGGCCATCGCCGGGCTCCTTGCCCCCGGGGAGCGGATCGTCACGGTCGAGGACACCGCCGAGCTCCGCCTGCCGGGCGACCACGTGGTGAGGCTCGAGAGCCGCCCGCATTCGGCGGGCGGCCACGGCGCGGTGACCATCCGGGACCTCGTCCGCAACGCCCTGCGCATGCGGCCGGACAGGATCATCGTCGGCGAGGTACGCGGGGCGGAGGCGCTCGACCTCATATCGGCCCTCTGTACCGGGCACGACGGCTCGCTCTCGACGGTGCACGCCGGTTCACCGGCCGAGGCCCTCGAACGCCTGGTGACGCTCGCGCTGATGGCGGGCGTCGGGCTTCCCCACGGCACGGTCGTGAGCCAGGTGGCATCCGCGGTCGACCTCGTCGCCTTCCAGTCCCGGGACGGCAGCGGTGGACGGGTGGTGGTCAGCGTTCAGGAGGTGGCCGGCGACGGGCTGGAGCTCCGGGACCGCTACCGGAAGAGGCTGCCGGCTTGAACGCGCTGCTCGCCGGCGCCGGGACTGCGTTTGGCCTCCTGGCCGCCGCCGACCTGCTGGCCGCCGTTGCCCGCCCGGCCTCGTTCGGGGTGGTTGCGGCGGCCCTGCGACCGGCCTCGGCGGCCGCCCGGCGGGGAAGGGACGCGAGCCGCTCGGAGAGGGCCGGTCTCGGCGCGCTGATGGGGCTCGCGGCCTTTGTCGCGTTCTCGCTTGCCGCGGGGCCGCTGCCGGGTGTGGTCGCCGCCGCGGCCGCTCTCTCCGCCGCCTCGGCGGTTGTACGGGCGAGGCGGTCGAGGTGGCGCCGGGCCATGCGCGAAGGAGCGGCGGCGGCGGCACGCGCGATCGGTGACGCCGCGAATGTCGGGCTCCCGGGCGTGGCCGCGCTCGAGCGGGCGGCGGCCGACGGGGCGGTTTCGCACCAGGTATCGACCGAGCTCGCCGACCTGGCCACGCGCTGCCGGCTGGGCCTCGACCTCGGGGCCGGGCTGGCCGAGCTGCGCCTCCGCGCGGCGACCCCCGAGTGGGATGCGCTGGTGTCGGCGATGGTCGTCCAGCGCCAGGTCGGCGGCGACCTGGCGCGGATCCTGGGCAGCCTTGCCGGTGGGCTGGAGGCCTCGGCACGCTCGCGGGCCGAGGCTCGGTCGCTCAGTTCGCAGGCCCGGCTGACGGCGCGGATAGTGGTCGGGATGCCGCTCGCCGGCCTCGTGATCTGTGAGCTCGTCGCGCCGGGAACCCTCGCGCGGATGCTGTCGAGCCCGCTCCCGCGGGGGCTGACGCTTGCGGCGTTCGTCCTTCAGGTTGCGGCCGTCTTTGCCGTTCGCCGCGTCGCGCGGCTCGGGGAGAAGGGAACGTGACGGCACTGGTCGCCGCGGCGGCTGCGGCGCTTGCCGGGGCGGCCGCCGTCGAACTCGTCCTCATGGCCGGGGGAAGGCGCCGCGGGCTGGGGATTCGCCGGGTCGCCGTCGGCGGCCGACTGGCGCTTGCCCGAAAGGCGGCGCTCCCCGTACCCGAGGACCTGCGGGCGCGGATAGCGGCGGCCCGGCTCGGGCCGGCGGTGGACGTGCGGGCGGTGATGGGGGCAAAGGTGCTGCTGGCCGCGGCCGTCGGTGCGCTCGCGCTGGCGCCGGCGTCGCTCTCCTCCTCGGGGCCGGCCGTGCTGCTGCTTCTCGGGCTCCCGGTGGCCGGCTTTCTCGCCCCGGACGCCTGGCTTGCGTGGCGTTCACGGCGCACCCAGGCAATCGTCCTGGCCGAGGTTCCCGACGTGGCCGACCGGCTCTGCCTGGCGGTCACCGCCGGGCTGGCGCCGGTCCGGGCCACCGCGCTCGCCTGTCGCGCCGGAAGCGGGCCGCTCTCCGGTGAGCTTGCGGCGGCCGCCGACGCCGCCCTGGCCGGGGTGCCGCTGGCCGAGGCGCTCGGGCGGGTCGCGCTGCGCTGCCCCGTCCCGGAGGTGCGCTCGCTCGTCGCGGCCCTCCTGCGCAGCCAGGGGCAGGGCACCGATATCGCCCCGTTCCTCGACGACCTCGCCGGCGCCGCCCGCCGCCGCCAGTCGCTCGTCCTCCGGGACCGCGCGCAGAAGGCGGGCCCAAAGATCCAGCTCGCGGTCGCCCTGCTGCTCGTCCCCGCGGCGATGGCGCTCATCGCCTCGGCCCTCGCATCGGGCCTGTTTTCCGCCTGAATCATCCTCGCGCAGGGCGCCCGCAGGCCCAGCAATTACGGGGGAAATTGGGGGTCGATAGGGGCCTGTGTGGGAAAATGTGTGCAGATAGGTTGCATTGTGGGAGGAAGTGGGGTACTGTCGTCGGCGCGGACCGGGGTGGAGGAGTTCCTCCCACTCCTCCACCACGGCCCGCAAATTCTTTTCTCGCCCCGCGACCGGCGAGCTCCCAATGGCCTTCCGCGGCACTTTCGATCACAACCTCGACGCCAAGAACCGGCTAACCGTCCCGGCGAAGTTCCGGGCCGCCCTCTCCGACGGCGTTGTCGTGGCCAAGGGAGTCGAGGACTGCGTGGCCGTCTGGATTCCCGGCGACTACGAGGCCTTCGTCGCCTCCGCCCTCGAGGGCCTCAACCCGCTCTCCCCGGAGGCGCGCAACCTGCAGCGCTACTTCTCGGCCAACGCGCTCGAGACCGAGCTCGACGCCGCCGGCCGGATCATGGTCCCTCCCTTCCTCCTCGAGCACGCCGGGATCGACAAGGAGGTCGTGGTGACCGGGGCGGGGCCGAGCCTCGAGTTGTGGAACCGCGACCGCTGGGCAAAGGTCAATGACCAGCTCGCCGCCCAGGTAATCGACATCACCGCCCAGCTGGGGCACGCCGGCTGATGCTGCTCATGAGGACCGAGCACATACCCGTACTGGCCGGCGAGCTCGTCTCGCTGCTCGACCCGCGGCCCGGGGACGTGGCGATCGACGCCACCTTCGGCGCCGGTGGCCACGCCGAACTGGTGGCCGAGCGGATTGGGCCCGAAGGCCTGCTCGTGGCGATCGACCGCGACCCGGAGGCGCAGGGGCGCTTCGAGGAGCTCGCCCCGGAGATGCCCTGCCGGACCCGCTTCATCTCCGGTTCCTTCGCCGAAGGCCTGCGCGAGCTGCGTGACGAAGGGCTCCAGGCCGATCTCGCATGGTTCGACTTCGGCGTCTCCTCGATGCAGATCGATACCCCCGAGCGCGGCTTCTCCTACTCGGCCGAGGCTCCGCTGGACATGCGGATGGACCCCCGCCGGGGGCAGCCGGCCTCCGAAATCGTTGCCGACTGGGACGAGAGGCGCCTCGCCCGCACCTTCCGCGAATACGGGGAGGAGAGGTACTCCACGCAGATCGCCCGGGCCATCGTCCGCGAGCGGGAGCGCCGGCCGATCGAGACCACGACCGAGCTGGTCGACGTGATCTGCGCCGCGGTACCGGCCCCGGCGCGCTTCGGGGGAGGCCACCCGGCCAAGCGGGTCTTCCAGGCGCTGCGGATCGCCGTCAACGACGAGCTTTCCGAGATCGACGAAGCCCTCCCGCTGGCCTGGGAGCGGCTCCGCGAAAACGGCCGGTTTGCAGGGATTTCCTTCCACTCTCTGGAAGACCGTCGCGTGAAGCGCTTTCTCGCCGGCCTGGCACGCGAGTGCGTATGCCCGCCCGGGCTTCCGGTCTGCCGCTGCGGCCACGTGGCCGAGGCCCGGCTCCTCACCCGCGGGGCCGTCAAGGCGACCGCCGCCGAGATCGACGAAAACCCCCGAGCCGGCTCGGCCCGCCTGCGCGCCGCCCAGCGGATCGAAGGGGTGGCGGCCCGATGACGCCTCCGCCTCCTGCCGCCACGGCCACCGCTCCGGGAACGCTCGCGCCGCCCCGGGCTCCTGCCCGCCCTGCGCCCGGCCCCGTGCGCGGCCCGGTCGTCCGCCGGCCCGCACGCGCCAAGCGGGGCGAGGGCACGGGGAAGCTCCGTCCGCGGCAGGCGGTCGCCGGCGCCGGAGCCGCCGGCGCCGGGCTTCTCGCCCGGCTCTTCTCGGGACGTCGCCTCATCCTCCTCCTCGGCGCGGCCCTGATCGGCCTGGTCTTCCTCCAGGTCAACCTCCTGAGGATCAACACCACGATGAGCGCCGACGTCGAGAAGGCCCAGATGCTCCAGCGCGACAATGCCTCCAAGCGCGCACTGCTGGCCCAGATGGGCGCCGGCCGGCGCGTAGAGGGCGCAGCCGGCGGGCTGGGAATGGTCATGCCGGCCGCCACCGAGGTCTGCTACCTGAAGATCGGCCGCACCGAGAACTGCCCCGACGGCCTCGGGGCTGCGCAGTCCGAGGGCGACGACGCCGAGGCCCTGGCCGGCACTCCCGCGGCCGACTCTCCCGACTCCGCTCCCGTGGAGGAAGGCACGGCCGGCGCTCCCACCGGCGAGACGGTAAGCGGCCAGGCGCCTGCGCCCCAGGCCGCCCCGGCACCGCAGCAGCCGGCACCGCAGCCGGCTCCCGACTCCGGTGGGATCTCCGCCGGTCCGGGAGGCGGGGGCTGAGCCGTGCCGCTCGTCCAGCGCCGCATCGGAATCCTCTTCGCCGTATTCCTTGGTCTCCTTGCCCTCGCCGGGCTGCGCGGCCTCTACCTCGGAGCCGTAAAGGGAGGGGGGCTGGCCAACGCCGCCAGCTCCCAGCAGACCACGGTGACCAAGGTCCCGGCGCAGCGCGGGACGATCACCGACCGCAAGAGGATCCCGCTGGCCACCAGCGAGCCCGCCGACGACATCTCGGCCACTCCCTACCTGATCAAGGACCCGGTGGCAGCGGCCAACCGGCTCGCCCCGCTGATCGGCATGCCCGCCGACGAGCTCGTCACCAAGCTCGCCCGCCGGGACACCGGCTTCGTCTACCTGCGTCGCGGCGTCCCCGCGTCGGCGGCCGACCGCATCCGGGCCCTGAAGATCGAGGGCATCGACTTCGCTCCCGGGATCCTTCGCCGCTACCCGCGTGGCAGCCTGGCCGCCCAGGTGGTCGGTGCTACCGGCCTGGACGGAAAGGGCCTCTTCGGCCTGGAGTACTCCTACGACAAGCTCCTGCACGGCCGGGACGGCGAGCGGCGCAAGGTCATGGACGCGGCCCGCCAGCCGATCGAGGTCGACGACCTCGCCCGGGCGCGCCCCGGCCGGCCGGTGAGGCTGACGCTCGACGCCGAGGTCCAGCAGAAGACCGAGGAGGTCCTCGCCAAGGTCACCAGCGAGTACGCGCCCAAGGGTGCCACCGCGATCGTCATGGACCCGGAGACCCGCGAGGTGCTGGCCATGGCCAACACTCCGCAGGTCGACCTCAACCGTCCCGGGGAAGCCCCCGACGGGGCGACGCAGAACCGGGCGGTCGGGATGACCTACGAGCCCGGTTCGACCTTCAAGCCGTTCACGGTGGCCGCCGCACTCGAGGACAGGGTCGTCACGCCCGACACCCAGTTCAACCTCGCGCCGACGATCCAGGTCGCCGACCGCGTCATCGGCGAATCCCACGGGCGCGGCTGGGAGACCATGAGCACGGCCACGATCCTGGCCCATTCGAGCAACGTCGGGACGATCACCATCGGCATGAAGCTCGGCGCCAAGCGGTTCGACAGCTGGATGCGCCGGTTCGGCTTCGGCCGGCAGACCGGCGTGGGGCTGCCGGGCGAGGAGCAGGGGCTCGTCCTCAACCTCAAGGACTACTCGGGCTCGACCATGGGCAACCTGCCGATGGGCCAGGGCCAGCTGGTGACCCCGATCCAGATGATGGCCGGCTATGCGGCGCTGGCCAGCGACGGCACCCTGCGCAAGCCGCGGATCGTCCTCGACGGGGCCAAGAACTCCCGGCCCGACCAGGGCACCCGGCTGGTGAGCGAGAAGACCGCCGCCCAGATTCGCCAGATGCTCACCGGCGTCTTCGCCGAGGGAGGCACGGCCAGCGAGGTCTCGGTCCCCGGGTACGAGCTGGCCGGCAAGACCGGTACGGCGAACAAGATCGACCCGTCCACCGGCGAGTACTCGAAGGAGAAGTACGTCGCCTCGTTCGTCGGGATGGCCCCGGCCAAGGACCCCAAGCTGCTGATCGGGGTCTTCGTGGACGAGCCCAGCGGTGACATCTACGGCGGCTCCGTGGCCGCCCCGGCCTTCGGCGAGATCGCCAAGTTCGCCCTTCCGTACATGCGCGTCTCGCCTAACTGAGGGAACCGGGGCCGGGAGTAGGCTGCGGGCGTGCGGCTCCCTGAGTGCTTCCCCGGGGTGACGGAGCCCCTGCCCGACGTCGAGATCGCCTCGGTGGCCTGTGACGACCGTGAGGCCCGGCCGGGAACGCTCTTCTGCTGCGTGCCCGGCTTCACCCGCGACGGTCACGACTTCGCGCCGGCCGCGGTCGAGCGCGGCGCGGCGGCACTGCTAGTAGAGCGGCCCCTCGGCCTCGGAGTCCCCGAGGTGGTCGTCGCCGACGTGCGCGCTGCCATGGCGCCGGCCGCGGCCCTGGCTTACGGGGAACCCACCGGGAGCCTCGAGATGGTCGGGATCACCGGCACCAACGGCAAGACCACCACCGCCTACCTGACCCGTTCTCTCCTGGAGGCGGCCGGACGCCGAACCGGGCTCGTCGGCACGGTCGAGGCGATCACCGGCGGGCGGCGCGAGCCTGCCGTGCGCACCACGCCCGAGTCGCCGGACCTCCAGCGCGGCTTCCGGGAGATGGTCGAGGCAGGCGACGCCGCCTGCGTAATGGAGGTCTCCTCCCACGCGCTCTCGCTCCACCGGGCCGACGCGATCGCCTGGGACGTGGTCGTCTTCACTAACCTCAGCCGGGAGCACCTCGACTTCCACGGCGACATGGACAGCTACTTCGCGGCCAAGAGGATGCTCTTCGAGCGCGACGCCCCGCATTCGGTGGTCAACGTCGACGACGAGTGGGGTCGGCGCCTGGCCGCGGAGACATCCGGCGCGATCACGGTCGGGATAGAGAGCGGGGACGCCAGCCTGCGGGCCACGAGGCTCGAGTTCGGGCCGTCCTCAACCCGCTTCGAGGCGGCGGGTATGGAGCTCGAGGTGCCGCTTCCGGGCGCCTTCAACGTGCTCAACGCGCTCTGCGCGGTGGCCGCCGCCCAGGCGCTGGGCGTAGACGACGCGACGATCGAGCGGGCGCTGCCCGCCGCCGAGAGGGCACCGGGCCGCTTCGAGCCGGTGGAGGCCGGGCAGCCGTTCACGGTGATCGTCGACTACGCCCACTCGCCCGACTCCCTGGCCGGCGCGCTGGAAGCGGCCCGCGCCGTCTGCGACGGGCGCGTGATCGCCGTGTTCGGTGCCGGAGGCGACCGCGATTCCGGAAAGCGCCCCGAGATGGGAGCCGCCGCCGCGGCGGGCGCCGACCTGGTGGTGGTGACCTCCGACAACCCGCGCTCGGAGGCCCCGGGGGCGATCATCGCCGACGTCGTCGCGGGGGTCCCCGGGGACCCCGCACCGCAGGTGATCGAAGACCGCCGGGAGGCGATTGCCTGGGCGGTGGCCCACGCCCGGCCGGGGGACCTCGTGCTGATCGCCGGGAAGGGCCACGAGCAGGGGCAGGAGGGCCCCGGTGGCGTAAAGGAGCCCTTCGACGACCGCCAGGTCGCGCTCGAGGCCCTCGGGGAGCTCATCGGGTGACCGGCTGGACGGCGGCCGAGCTGGCCGAAGCCGTCGGCGGGCGCCTGGTCGCCGGCGATCCCGAAGCGCCCGGCCCTCAGGCGGTGACCATCGACTCGCGCGAGGCCGGACCCGGGGTCCTGTTCGTCGGCCTGCCCGGCGAGGCCTTCGACGGCGGGAGCTTCGCCGGCCAGGCGATCGAAGCCGGGGCCTGGGGCGTCCTGGTTGCCGAGGAGCACGCCGGGCCCCTGGCCGGCGCCGACGCGGTGGTGATCGGCTGCGCCGACCCGCTTGAGTCGCTCGGCCGGGCCGCGGCGGCCTGGCGCCACCGCCTCGGCTGCGCGGTCATCGCGATCACCGGCTCGACCGGGAAGACCTCGACCAAGGACATCACCGCGGCGCTCCTGAGGCCGTCACGGCGGACCGTCGCCACCACCGGCAACTACAACACGGAGATCGGGCTCCCCCTCACGATCCTCGCCGCCCCCGAGGGCACGGAGGTGCTCGTGCTGGAGGCGGCGATGCGGGGCAGCGGGCAGATCGCCGAGCTGAGCCGGATCGCCGACCCCGACGTCGGGATCATCGTCAACGTCGGGCCGGTCCACCTGGAGCTGCTGGGGACGGTCGAGAACATCGCCGCGGCCAAGAGCGAGCTGACCGGCGAGATGAGGCCCGGCACCGTGGCCGTGCTTCCCGCCGGTGAGCCGCTGCTCGCGCGCCACGTCCGCGAGGACCAGGAGCAGGTCACCTTCGGCCCGGGCGGCGACGTCGCGGAGCTGCCGGCCGGCCTGGCGGTGCCGGTCTCCTCCAGTCACATGGCGCTCAATGCCCTGGCTGCGCTGGCGGCGGTAAGGGCGGTCGGCGTAGAGCCCCGGGGAGAGATCGAGCCCGAGACGTCGGGGCTCCGGGGCGAGCGGATCGCCCTGAAGGACGGCGTCGTCGTCATCAACGACTGCTACAACGCGAACCCGATGTCGATGCGCGCCGCCCTCGCCGACCTCGCCGAGTCGGCACCGGGTCGTCGCGTGGCCGTCCTCGGCGACATGCTTGAGCTGGGGCCCGACGAGCGGCGCTTCCATGCCGAGCTGGGGGCCCAGGCGCGGGACGCGGGTGTCGACGTGCTCGTCACCGTCGGGGACCTGGCCGTCCACGCCGGCCCGGCGTGGGGCGGCGAGGACTTCGTCGCCGTCGAGAATGCCGCGCAGGCCGCCGACCGGCTCGCCGGGCTGGTGGAGCCCGGCGACACGATCCTCGTAAAGGGCTCCCGGGGCGTGGGCCTGGAGGTCGTGGCCGAGCGGCTGGTCGCCGGCGGGGGCCCGGGAACGTGAGCGGCGAGGTCCTGATCGGGGGCACCGCGGCCCTTCTGCTGTGCCTCTTCCTGGCCCCCCGCTTCATCGAGTTCCTGGGAACGCGCGAGTTTGGCCAGCGGATCCGGGAGGAGGGCCCCAGCGGCCACCACAGCAAGGCCGGGACACCGACGATGGGCGGGATCATCATCTTCCTGGCCATCGCGATCCCGTTCCTGGTCCTCACCGACTGGGACTGGCGGGCCATCGGGGTCTTTGGCGTGGCCGTCGTCTGCGCGCTGCTGGGCTTCGCCGACGACTACGTGAAGATCGTCAAGCGCCGCTCGCTCGGCCTGCGGGGCCGCACGAAGATGTTCGTGCTTCTTCTCGTTTCGTTGGCCCTCTGGTGGGTCGCCACCCAGAAGGCCGGGGTGTCGACGACGGTGAGGCTGCGGGTGGTCGACGCGAGCATCGATCTCGGCTTCCTCTTCCCGGTCTTCGTCTTCCTCGTCGTCGCCGGCTCCACCAACGCCGTCAACCTGACCGATGGCCTCGACGGGCTGGCCGCCGGCTGCGTGGCGATCGTGATGCTCGCTTACGTGGGGATCACCTTCATCACCACCGGCGAGCGGGACCTCGCGCTGCTCAGCGCCTGCATCGTCGGGGCCTGCACCGGCTTCCTGTGGTTCAACTCGTTCCCCGCGACGATCTTCATGGGGGACACCGGCTCGCTGGGCCTTGGCGGCGCGATAGGGGCCGTGGCGGTGATGACCAACACGACGATCCTGCTTGTCCTGATCGGCGGAATCTTCGTTGTCGAGGCGCTGAGCGTGATCGCCCAGGTGGCTGCCTTCCAGAGCCTGCGCAAGCGGATCTTCCTGATGGCGCCGATCCACCACCACTTCGAGATGCGGGGGTGGTCGGAGACCAAGATCATCCTGCGGTTCTGGATCGTCGCCCTGGTCTTCGCGGCGATCGGCTTCACGCTCTACCAGGCCAGCATCGGCTGAGCGGCCCGCCTGCGCCGTATCGTCTAGGCGTGGCCGACCGACCCCGACCGCCGCTGCCTCCCGGCCCCTGGCTGGTGGTAGGCCTGAGGCGCTCCGGCGTGGCTGCAGCCGCTGCGCTGTGGCGTGCCGGCGAGCCGGTCATCTGCGTGGACAGTGGCGACCCGCCGGGGCTGGAGGTACTCCGGGAGGAAGGCATGGAGGTTGAGACCGGCAGCGACGGGCTCGAGGCCCTCGAGCGGACCCGGGCCGTGGTCAAGAGCCCCGGGGTGCCGGCCCAGGCGCCGGTGATCGCCGCCGCCCGCGAGCGGGGGATCCCGGTGCTGGGAGAGCTCGAGCTCGGCTGGAGGATGCTTCCCAACCCGTTCGTCGCGGTGACCGGCACCAACGGAAAGACGACGACCGTAGAGCTGCTCGGCGAGATCTGGAGGGCGGCCGGGCTCCCGGTCACGGTGGCCGGCAACGTGGGCACCGCAGTCAGCTCCCTGCCGGGTCGCCTCGAGCCGGAGGCGACGGTGATCTGCGAGGCGAGCTCGTTCCAGCTCGAGGACTCGATCGCCTTCGACCCCGAGGTGGCGGTATTCCTCAACTTCAGCCCCGACCACCTCGACCGCCACGGGAGCGAAGAGGAGTACCTCGCGGCCAAGCTCCGGCTCTTCGACCACCAGGACGGCGGCGACTTCGCCGTGGGTCCCGCCGCACTGGTCGGCCAGGCCGGGGGCGAGGCGCAGCGGGTCGTCGTGGCCAGCCCGCCGGAGTCCGAAGGCGATATCCGCGTGAGCGACGGCTGGATCGCCTGGAACGGGGAGCCGGTGATGGAGGTCGCCTCGGTGCGCCTGCGGGGACGCCACAACCTCGAGAACGCCCTCTGTGCCGCCGGCGCGGCGCTCGCCTGGGGCGTTCCGGCCGAGGCGGTGGCCGGCGCGCTCGCCGGGTTTGCCGGCGTCGAGCACCGGATCGAGGAGGTCGGCCGCGCCGGCGGGGCTCTCTGGATCAACGACTCGAAGGCGACCAACGTCGCATCGACCGCGGTGGCGCTGGAGGCCTTCGAGGAGCCGGTGCTCCTGATCGCCGGTGGCCAGGCCAAGGGCCAGGACTTCGGC
>JBJTBE010000049.1:0-7586 GCA_046091165.1 Solirubrobacterales bacterium
GAGGCCACCGACGAGTACGTCATCAACGGCTCCAAGACCTACATCACCAACGGCCACCGCGCCGACGTGATCGTCCTGGTCACCAAGACCGACGCCGAGGCCGGCTACGACGGTTTCTCGCTCTTCCTGGTGCCGATGGACGCCCCCGGGGTGATCCGCGAGAAGAAGCTCGAGAAGCTCGGCATGCACGCCTCCGACACGGCGCTGCTGGCCTTCCAGGACGTCCGCGTTCCGGCCTCCGCCCTGCTGGGCGAGAAGGGCAAGGGCTTCTACCACATCATGTGGGAGCTCCAGGGCGAGCGCCTGATCGGTGCCGCCGGCTGCGTCGCGGGGGCCCAGCAGGCGTTCGACAAGACGCTCGCCTACGCCAAGGAGCGCGAGGCCTTCGGCCGGCCTATCGGCAACTTCCAGGCGATCCGCCACAAGTTCGCCGCCATGGCCACCAAGATCGAGGCCGCCCGGCAGCTGGTCTACATGACCGCCTGGCGCTTCAACAACGGCGAGTACCCGGTGCGCGAGATCTCGATGGCCAAGCTCTACTCGGCCCAGGTCGCCTGCGAGGTCACCGACGAGTGCCTGCAGATCCACGGCGGCGCCGGCTACATGAAGGAGTACGGCATCGAGCGCAGCTGGCGCGACATGCGCCTCAACCGGATCGGCGCCGGCACCGACGAGGTAATGCTCGACGTGATCGGGCGCTCCTACGGCCTCTGAGCCGGCGGTGAGCGCCAAGGGGCTGCCCAGCGAGCCGGCCGAGCGCCGGCTCGTACCGCCGTTCACCGGGGAGCACGAGGAGCTGCGCGCCTCGCTGCGCCGCTTCGTGGCGGGCGAGCTGCGGCCCCACGCCGAGAAGTGGGAGCGCGAGCGCTGGGTGCCCAATGAGGCGTTTTCCCGGATGGGCGAGCTCGGCTTCTTCGGGCTCGAGTACCCGGAGGAGTACGGCGGGCAGGGCGGCGACTGCCTCCACAGCGCGGTCCTCGCCGAGGAGCTGGCCGGGTGCGGCTCGGGCGGCGTGGCCGCCTCGCTCGGGGCCCACGTCACCATCGCCACGCCGCCGGTCTGGAAGTTCGGCACCGAGGACCAGAAGCAGCGCTATGTCGTTCCCTCCATCAGGGGCGAGAAGATCTCCGCCCTGGGCATCACCGAGCCGGGCGCGGGCTCCGACGTGGCCTCCCTGCGCACCGGCGCAAAGAAGGTCGACGGAGGCTGGGTCCTGAACGGGGAGAAGTGCTACATCACCAACGGTGTGCGGGCCGACTTCGTGGTCGCCGCGGTGCGCACCGGCGGCGAGGGCCACGGCGGGATCTCCTTCATGATCGTCGACACCGACCAGCCCGGCTACCAGGCCTCCAAGCTCGAGAAGATGGGCTGGCACGCCTCCGACACGGCGCTGATCGCCATGCAGGACGTCTTCGTTCCCGAGGAGAACCTGCTCGGCGAGGAGGGAGGCGGCTTCCGGCTGATCATGGCCAACTTCCAGTGGGAACGGCTCTCGATGGCCCTCGGCGCCGTGGCCGCGGCGCAGAACGTCTTCGACCGGACGCTCGAGTTCGCGAAGGAGCGCGAGGCCTTCGGCCGGCCGATCGGCAACTTCCAGGCGATCCGCCACAAGTTCGCCGCCATGGCCACGACGATCGAGGCCGGCCGGGCCCTCACCTACCACGCGCTGCGGCTCTTCGCCGGCGGCCGGGACGCCCTCCAGGAGGTAACGATGGCCAAGCTGAAGACCCAGCGCGACGCCTTCGAGATCGCCGACGAGTGCCTGCAGGTCTATGGCGGGGCCGGCTACATGGTCGAGTACGGCGTCGAGCGGGCCGCCCGCGACGCCCGGCTCGGGCCGATCGGCGGGGGCACCGACGAGGTCATGAGCGAGATCCTCGGCAGGACGATGGGGCTGTGAGCGACTTCGCGATCACGATCGTCGGCGAGGGCGATCTCGACGAGCTCCTCCCGCTCATGCGCGCCTACTGCGACTTCTACGAGGTCGCCCCGGTCGACGCCGACCTGCTCGGGATGTCGCGGGCGCTGATCGCCGACCCGGACCGCGAGGGAGTGCAGCTGATCGCCCGTGACGGCGAAGGCGCCGCGGTCGGCTTCGCGACCGTCTTCTGGACCTGGCAGACGCTGGACGCGGGCCGCCTGGCCGTCATGAACGACCTCTACGTGAGCCCGGGGAGCCGCGGGGACGGCCTGGCCGAGGCGCTGATCGAGGGCTGCGCCGACCAGGCCCGCCGCCACGGTGCCCTGAGCCTGGGCTGGCAGACCGCCGGCGACAACGAGCGCGCCCAGAAGGTCTATGGCCGCGTCGGGGCGGAGCGCTCGCAGTGGCTCGACTACACGCTGGCGCTGGGCGCCGACGGCTCTGAGAGCTCCGAATAGAGCCGGCGGATCTCGGCGAAGATCTCGTCCGCGGCGGCCTGCTGCTGCTCGCGGGAAGGGTCCTCGACCTGCTCGAAGCGCATCGGCTCGCCGTAGAGCACGCGCACCGAGGGAAGCTGGAGGCGCTTCCAGTTGCGCACCTTCTCGGAGCCGTGGATGGCGACCGGCTGGATCGTCGCCCCGCTCTCCAGCGCCACGCGGCCGATCCCGGGCTTGGCCTGCTCGGAGATCCGCCCCGTGCGGGAGCGCCCACCCTCGCAGTACATGCAGATCGTCCCGCCGCGGCCGAGGATCGAGTGCGCCACCTCGAAGGCCCGCTCGTCCTTGTGGCCGCGCCGCACGGGGAAGACGCCGCCGTTGCGGTAGATGTAGCGCATGGGGCCCTTGTAGAGCTGCGACTTGGCCATGAACTGGAGCTTGCGGCGGGTGAAGGCCCCGACGAAGAAGTGGTCGATGTTCGAGAAGTGGTTGGGGGCGAAGATCACCGGGCCGCTGGTGGGCACGAGCTCCGGGCGGCGCGAGCGGGCGCGGAAGAGGAGCCACACGTACAGGCACATCACCACCCGGGCGGCGTCGTAGACCCAGCCGGGCCGGTGGGTCATCGGCCACTCGTAGTAGCGGTCGAAGAACTCGACCGGGCGCGGATCCCTGTAGTTCTGCTCCCTCATCGATGCCAGCTCCTCGCGCGGCCTGGATGTCGAGACGTGCTCTGACATTTCGCAATACACCCCGGAGCGGGGCGCGGGTTACTCCTGGGCCCAGCCCCTCGACCGCTCGACCGCGCGGTGCCATTCGTCAAGGAGCGAGAGCCTCTCGTCCTCCCCCATCGCCGGCTCATAGCGCGCCTTCTCGCGCCAGAGCCCGGCCACGCGGTCCTCGGTCACCAGGCCGGCCCCCACTGCGGCCATCATCGCCGCCCCCAGCGCCGTGGTCTCGGCCACCTCGGGCACGACCACCGGAACGCCCAGCACGTCGGCCTGGAACTGCATCAGCCAGCCGTTGGAGGTGGCACCGCCGTCGGCCCGCAGCTCGGGGAGCGTCACCCGGGATGCCTCCTCGATCGCCCGCACCGCGTCGACCCCCTGGTAGGCGATCGCCTCCAGGGCGGCCCGCGCGAGCTGGGCCCGGCCGCTGCCCCGCGTCAGGCCGACGATCGTCCCGCGCGCCCACGGGTCCCACCAGGGCGAGCCGAGCCCGGCCAGGGCGGGAACGAAGTAGACGCCGCCGTTATCGTCGGTGGAGGCGGCGAGCGCCTCGGTCTGCGCCGCGGACTCCACGATCCCGAGGCCGTCCCGCAGCCACTGGACGGCGGCGCCGGTGACGAAGATCGGCGCCTCGCGGGCGTAGACGGTCCGGCCGCCGATCCCCCAGGCGATGGTGGAGAGGAGGCCGGGAGCCGGGTCCGGCGGCGCCGTACCGGTATTGACCAGGACGAACGAGCCGGTGCCGTAGGTGTTCTTTCCCTGCCCCGGCTCGAGGGCGGCCTGCCCGTAGAGCGCCGCCTGCTGGTCGCCGGCGATTCCGGTGAGGGGCGTACCGCCGAATCCCGGCAGGGCCTCGTCGGCCAGGCGCCCGAACTCGCCGATCGAGGGGCGCACCTCGGGCAGCGCACGAACCGGCACGCCGAAGAGCTCGCAGAGCTCGGCCGACCACTCCCCCTCCCGGATATCGAAGAGCATCGTCCGCGAGGCGTTGGAAGGGTCGGTCACGTGCTCGCCGGTGAGCTTGAAGGCCAGCCACGAGTCGATCGTGCCCAGCAGCACGCTGCCCGCCTTGGCCTTTTCGGCGAGACCGTCGACGTTCTGCAGCAGCCACCCGGCCTTGCTGGCCGAGAAGTACGGATCGAGCACCAGGCCGGTGCGCTCGCGGACCAACGGCTCGAAGCCCTCGGCCCGCAGCTCGTCGCACCACCCGGCGGTGCGCCCGTCCTGCCAGACCAGCGCCCGGTGCAGCGGCTCGCCGGTCTGAGGGTCCCACGCGACGATCGTCTCGCGCTGGTTGGTGATCCCGACGGCCGCCACGCCTCCGGGGTCCACGCCGGCGTCGGCCAGCGCCTCGAGGGCTACCTCGCGGGTCACCGCCCAGATCTCGTCGGCGTCGTGCTCGACCCAGCCGGGCTGCGGGAAGTGCTGCCCGAACTCCCGGTAGGCCCGGCCCACCAGCTCACCGGCCGGGTCGAAGACCAGGCAGGTGGTGCCGGTGGTGCCCTGGTCGATCGCGAGGATCACCGGCGCCCCCACTTCAGCGAGGCCCAGACGGCGACGAAGTCGACCAGCTGGCGGAAGCGGTGCAGGAAGCCGGCGAGGCTGCGCCCGGTCGCCCGGTGCTCGAGATCGACCTCGACCTCCACCACCCGGCGGCCGGCCCGGAACGCGTCGACGGTCATCCCGATCTCCATCCCGAAGCGCGGCGCGAAGGGAACGACGGCCCGGTAGGTCTCCCCGTCCATCGCCCGCTGGCCGGAGATCGGGGCGCGCAGGTCGAGGCCGGTGAGGTTGCGGATCGCCCAGTGGGCGAAGCCGACGGCAAAGCCGAAGCCCCCGCCCACCCGGCGGGCGAAGACGGCCACCGCGAGGTCGCCCTCGCCGCCGGCGACCGCGTCGACCAGGCGGTCCAGGCGCGCGGCGCTCTCCCCCAGGTCGGCGTCGCAGAGCAGGACCATCCCCGGATCCAGCTCCAGGAGGCGGGCGGCGCAGAGTCTGGCCGCCCCGCCCTTGCCGATGTCGCGCCCGTCGCCGACGACCTCTGCGCCGGAGGAACGGGCGGCGGTGGCCGTGTCGTCGGTCGAGCCGTCGTCGGCCACGACGACGGTCGCACCCGGCCAGCGGCCGAGCACGGCGGCAACGGTGGAGCCGATCCGGTCGCCCTCGTTTAGGGCGGTTATGAGCACTGCGGGTGCGCCTGCGGCCATCGGGCGGGTATCTTCTCACGCCGTGCCCGGCACCCTGAGCAGCGACCGGCCCGCCGAGGGGGTCCTGCGCCTGCGATTCGCCCACGAGTCCAGGCGCGGCGCCCTCGACCACGCGATCCTCGACGGCATCGCCGAGGCGGTCGCCGGCGCCGAGGCCGACTGCATCCTCATCACCGGGGAGGGGCGCTGGTTCTCATCGGGCTACGACATCGGGGACATTCCCGACGACGTCTTTGCCGTGGAGGCCGAGAAGCTCGTCGCCCACCCGTTCACCAGCGCCCTCGAGGCCCTCGACGCCACCGACATTCCCACCGTCTGCGAGATCAACGGCCCGGCCATCGGCGGCGGGCTCGAGCTGGCGCTGGCCTGCGACCTGAGGGTCGCCTCCGACGACGTGAGCTTCGGAATGCCGCCGGCGAAGCTCGGCCTGGTCTACTCGCACACCGGGATCCGGCGGTTCATCGACGCGGTCGGCGCTCCACGCACGCGGGAGCTCTTCCTCGTCGGCCGCAGGATCGACGCGCCCACCGCCCTGGCCTGGGGGCTGGTCAACGAGATCTGCGAGCACTCCCGCCTCGAGCAGGCCTCGCTCGAGTGGGCGACCGAGCTGGCCGGCAACGCGCCGCTGAGCGTCCGCGGCAACAAGCGCGTGATCCGCGAGCTGCTCGCCTCCGAGGGCGGCCTGGACGAGGCAACCGAGGCGGAGCTGATCGCCCTGCGCGAGGAATGCTTTGCCTCCCAGGACATGCTCGAGGGCGTCAGGGCCTTCGCCGAGAAGCGGCCGCCGAAGTGGCAGGGCCGGTGAAGGTCGTCACCTGGAACGTCAACTCGCTGCGGGCGAGGATGCCCCGCGTGCTCGAGTTCCTCGACCAGCACTCCCCCGACGCGCTGCTCCTCCAGGAGACCAAGTGCTCGCCGGAGCAGTTCCCGGCCGACGAGCTGCTCGACGCCGGCTACGAAGCCGTCCACCACAGCGGGGGGCGCTGGGCCGGCGTGGCCGTCCTCGCCCCGAAGGGCCACGGCCTCGAGGAGGTGCAGTCGGGGCTGCCCGGCGAGGCCCGGGCCGACCAGGCGCGCTGGATCGAGGCCCGGGTCGGTTCGATCGGCTTGACGGTGGCCAGCGTCTACGTCGTAAACGGCCGCGAGGTGGGAAGCGAGCCCTTCGCCGAGAAGCTCCAGTTCCTGGAGGCGCTCGCCTCGCGGGTAGGCGGCCTGAAGGGCGAGCGCCTGGTGGTCGGCGGTGACTTCAACGTGGCGCCGGCCGACCTCGACGTCTGGGACCCCGCCGCCTGGGAAGGGTCGACCCACGTCACGGCCGACGAGCGCGACCGGCTGGCGGCGGTCAAGGAGGCCGGCGGCCTGGTCGACTGCTTCCGCGCCCTGCACCCCGACGAGCAGGGCTTTACGTGGTGGGACTACCGCGGCGGCAGCTTCCACCGGGGGATGGGCCTGCGGATCGACCTGCTGCTGGCCTCCGAGCCACTGGCCGGGGAGATAAAGGCGTGCGGGATCGACCGCGACTTCCGCAAGGGCCCCAAGCCCAGCGACCACGCGCCGCTGATCGTCGAGCTCTCCTGAGCGGCGGGGCCGCTCAGCCCTGCAGGCCCTCGAGGCCCTCGGCCACCGCGCCGGGCGCGAAGACGGCCACCGCCTTGTACTCGACCACCCCGGCCAGCGCATAGGGATCCTCGGCGAGCAGGGCCAGCGCGTCCTGCGGGTCGTTCCCGGCAAAGAGCAGGACCGAGCCCTCGGCCGGCTCACGCCGGCCGGCGGCCAGCAGGCGCCCCTCGTCGATCAGCCCGCGCACGAACCCCAGGTGGACCTCCCGGTAGGCGTCGACCTCCTCTATCGGGGCGGTGTAGCTGCCGAAGACGACGACCATCGCCGGCGAAGGCTACCCGCCGGCCGCGCGCTCAGCGGTTGCCCTCGGCGGCGACCGAGAGGATCGACTCGTCGATCAGCCACTCGACTGGGGCACGGTCGTCGGTGTAGACCTCGCCGCCGGGCAGCGCGGGGGCCAGGCGCGCGGCGGTCTTGCGGGCGACCGGCACCAGCTCACGCGGGACCGCGCCGGCGGCCACTGCACGTTTGATGGCGGCTCCCGAGGCCGGTGCGTTCGAGCCCACGAGCACAGTTGTCTCGGCCTGGCTCGGGTCACGGAGAACAGTGCTGAAGGCGGTCCTCATCGTTGCCGCCAGGGTCTTCTCCAGCGTGAAGCTGCCCTCGGGATGGCCAACGTTGACCATCACCAGGCCGCCCGGATTGAGCCGGTCCCGCGCCAGTTCGAAGAACTCCT
>JBJTBE010000050.1:0-12707 GCA_046091165.1 Solirubrobacterales bacterium
GCCGGCGGCTATTTGCCCGCGGCGCGCGGCAGCTCGTTCCCGAGCTGGAGGCCAGCGACCTGGAGCCGGCGGTGGCCGGGGTCCGCGCCCAGGCGCTGGACCGCGACGGTTCCCTGGTGGAGGATTTCCGGATTGAGTCCGGCCGCGGGGTGGTGTGGGTCCGAAATGCCCCCTCGCCGGCCGCCACCGCCTCGATGGCGATCGCCGAGGAGCTGCTCGAGCGCGTGGCCTCGGCCTGAGCGGGCGCTCAGAGCGGGAACGGGAGCTGGGGGATCCACCGCTCCCAGGCCGAGCGCAGGTCGGCGCCGGCGATCGCCCGGTCCAGGGCCGCGACCAGCTCCCGGTCACCCGGCCGGCAGGCGGCGCCCCAGGGGTTGGCGGTCGGCACGGTGAAGGCGACCCGGATGGCCGGGTCGGGCTCGACGAAGCAGACGTCGTCGTCGACCACAGCCTCGACCTCGCCGCCGCCGAGGAGCGCGAGCATGTCGCCGAGCACGTCGTCGGTGTCGGCGTCGAACGGCACGGCCTCGGCGCCCTCGAAACTCTCGGCCAGCGCGAAGTTGGTGGAGCCGGCGATGGCCAGCACGCGCCGCCCGCGCAGGTCGGCCGGGGAGGAGGCCGGGTCGTCGGGGCGCACGACGACCGACTCGTTGAAGGCGGCGTACGGCACGGTGAAGGCCATCCGCTCCCGGCGCTCCGGGGTGATCGCGCAGCCGCACCAGATCGCGTCGCATTCGCCGCGCATCAGCGCCGGCTCGAAGTCGGCCCAGGGACGGAAGAGCCAGCGCAGCTCCAGGCCGGCCCCGGCGGCCACCGCCTCGGCCGCCGCCGGCTCGTAGCCGCTGCGCGTGCCGTCGGGCGCCGTCTCGAACAGCGGCGGCACGTCGAGCGACGAGCAGCAGAGCGTCAGCGCGCCGGGCTCGACCGTCGGGGGCTGGGTTGGCTGGCTCTCCATTGCGCAGCGCCGGCCGGCGGGCGGCGGCTCGTGGCACCTTAACCGGGCCGGTAGCATCGCCGGCGGTGGCCGGGGAGCACATCGAAACCGGGGTCGTGGTGGTCGGAGCGGGAATCGCCGGCCTGACCGCGGCCAACGTGCTGGCCGACGCCGGCGTGGACGTCGAGGTGCTTGAGGCGCGCGACCGGGTGGGCGGGCGCACCTGGAATACCGAGATCGGCGGCCAGGCCAACGAGCTGGGCGGCCAGTGGGTGGGGCCCTACCAGGAGGCCGTGCTCGAGACGCTGGAGCTGCTCGGGCTGGAGACCTTCCCCTGCTACCGGGAGGGAAGCCACGTGTACAGCGATCCGCAGGGCAGGGCCCACCGCTACGAGGGCGAGGAGTTCCCGTTCCCGCCGCAGAGCGCAGCCGCCTACGAGGCGGCGCTGGCCCGGCTCGACGAGCTCGCCGGGGAGCTCGACCCGGAGGCTCCCTGGGAGCACCCCGAGGCCGAGGCGCTCGACGCGGTCACCTTCGAGAGCTGGCTGGCCGCCGAGGTCTCCGACGAGATGGCCCGCGACATGCTGCGCTCGATGCTCGCCGGCGGTTTCATCGCCAAGCCGGCCCGGAGCTTCTCGCTGCTGCAGGGGCTGTGGATGATCGCCGGCGCCGGCGGCACCTACGAGCTCTTCGAGCCCGAGCAGTGCCTGGCCAGCCGCATCGTCGGCGGCTCGCAGCTGATCGCCGTCGGCCTGGCCGAGCGCCTGTCGGGACGGGTGCGGCTCGACTCGCCGGTCTCCGCGATCGCCTGGTCCGGCGAAGGGGTCGAGGCCCGGGCGTCGGAGCTCTCGGTCGGCGCCCGAGAGGCGATCGTCGCCGTGCCGCCGAACCTGACTAACGCGATCCGCTTCGAGCCGCCGCTGCCCGGCTGGCGCCAGCGCCTGGCCCAGGATCTCTCGCAGGGCTCGATCATCAAGGTCCTGGCCGTCTACGACGAGCCCTTCTGGCGCGCCGACGGACTCTCCGGCCAGGGCTTTGGCCCTTACCAGCTGGTCCGCGAGCTCTACGACAACTCTCCGCCGTCGGGAAAGCCCGGTGTCCTGGTGACCTTCCTCGCCGGAGAGGCGGCCGAGACGGCTGCCCGGATGGATCCCGCCGACCGCCGCGCCGCCGTGCTGGAGGGGATGGCCCGCTACCTCGGGGGTGAGGCGCTGAACCCGGTCGATTACGTCGAGGTCGACTGGTCCGAGCAGGAATGGACGCGCGGGGCCTACGGCACCAGCTACGGCACCGGGGGGCTGACCCGCTTTCGCGACGACCTGCGCCGGCCGGTCGGGCCGATCGAGTGGGCCTGCAGCGACATCGCCGGGGTCGGCCACATCCACATGGAGGGAGCCATCCGCATGGGGCGCCGCGCCGCGGCGGCCTGCCTCGAGCGCCTCGGCTAAGCCCTGCGAAGGCGACCCTGCTTCTCCTCCCGGCGTTCCTGCCACAATTGACGGGTGGACCGTTCCGAGCTGGAAAGGCGCCGCGCCGAGAGCCGCGCCCGCACCCGGCGCAGCCGGCTGATCGCCCTGTTCTCCCTGGCGGCCGTCGCGATCGCCGTGGCGGCGGTGGTGCTCGTGTCGACCTCGGGTTCCGGGGAGAAGGCCCGGGCGGGGCCGCTCGATTACCGGAGCGTCCCGGCGAACGCCAGCCAGCAGGCGGCACCTGAGCCCCCGGCCCCAGAGCCGCAGGGGCCACCTCCCCAGCAGATAAAGCCGGCGGTTCCCGGGAACGGAAAGGTGATCACCAGGGGCCCGGCCAGCGCGGGGCGCAAGGTCGCCCTGACCATCGACGACGGCACCTGCCCCAAGTGCGTGGACCGCATCCTCGACGTGCTCGAGCAGACCGGGGGCAAGGCGACCGTCTTCCCCAATGGGGTCTACGCCTCCAGCTGGGAGCCCCAGGCCGACCGCATCCGAAAGCTCGTGGCGGCCCGGCAGCTGACCGTCGGCAACCACACCTTCAGCCACCAGGTCTCCACCCAGATCGGGCCGGAGGCCTTCGGCTCCGACCTCCAGCGCAACGAGGACTGGATCCAGGAGACCTTCAAGATCACCGGGCGGCCCTGGTTCCGGCCGCCGTACGGTGACCGCAACCCATCGATCGACGCCGCGGCCGGCCAGCGCGGCTACCGCAAGGTAATCATGTGGTCGGGGACGGTGGCCGACTCCGACCGGCGCAGCGAGGCCTACATCCTCAATGCGATCGACTACTGGGCCAAGCCGGGGGCGATCATCCTCATGCACGCCAACTACCCGGCCACCGGCAAGGCGCTGCCGAAGATCTTCCGGATGCTGGAGAAGCGCCGGCTCGAGCCGGTTACCCTCGCCGAGCTGCTCGGCGGCTCCTGATCAGGCGGCGAGCACTTCGCGAAGCTCCGCGGCGGCAGCGTCGGTGCGCCGGCCCTGGCGCAGCCACCTGACCACGCCGTCGCGGTCGCAGAGCACGACGGCGATCTGCGAGCGGTCGGGCAGGCCGAGCGCGTCGGAGACGCGGGAGACGTCGCCGTAGACGGTGAGGGTCCGGGCCAGCACCTCCGGGTCGCGGATCGCCGCCGCCATGCCGCCGTCGATGAAGCCGCGGGCCGGCGACCAGCGCCGCGAGATGACCGGGATCTCGTAGCTGCGCAGCGCGGGGTCGGCGGCCTCGGCGGCGGCGAAGTCCTCGAGCCAGCTGTCGACGTCGCCCTGGTGGTTGCGGCGGAAGGCCACAGCCAGCAGGTTGCGCTCGCCGCCCAGCTCGGAGGGGAGCATCAGCCGCCGGCCGTCCAGCGAGCGGGCCTCGACGGCGGGGAAGTTGCGCACGACCGTGCTCACGGCGTACAGGCTAGGGGTGATCTGCGGCCGGGGGCGCGTACGATCCGCCCAATGAGTGAGGTTCTTCACGGAACGCCGGCCGCCGACGGCCTGGCCATGCCCGGCGAGTTCGAGGCCCACGAGGCGACGTGGATGCTGTGGCCGGTGCGACCGGACAACTGGCGTCAGGGCGCCCGACCCGCCCAGGAAGCCTTCGCGCGGGTGGCCGCGGCGATCGCCGAGGCCGAGCCGGTGCGGATGGGCGTGCCGGCCGCCGAGATGGAGCGCGCGGCCGCGATGCTTCCCTCAAGGGTGGAGCTCGTCGAGATGGAGAGCGACGACGCCTGGATGCGCGACGTCGGCCCTTCGATCGTGGTCGGCGACGGGATCCGGCGCGGGGTCGACTGGCAGTTCAACGCCTGGGGAGGGGAGGCCGGCGGGCTCTACCCGAGCTGGGAGAAGGACGAGCAGGTCGCCCGCCAGGTTCTCGACTTCGAGGGGCTGGGGCGCTACGAGGCACCGCTGGTCATGGAGGGAGGCTCGATCCACGTGGACGGCGAGGGAACCTGCATCACCACCGAGGAGTGCCTGCTCAACCCCAATCGCAATCCCGGGCTTGACCGGGAGGAGATCGAGCGGTACCTCCGCGATTACCTGGGGGTGGCGAAGGTGATCTGGCTCGGGCTGGGCGTGGTCGATGACGAGACCGACGGCCACGTCGACGACGTCGCCTTCTTCGCCCGGCCGGGCGTGGTGGGGCTGCAGTGGTGCGAGGACGAAGCCGACCCCCAGCACGCCCGTTCGGCCGACGCGCTCGAGCGGCTGCGGGCCGCACGCGACGCCAGGGGCCGGGAGCTGGAGGTGGTCCTGCTCCCCAACCCGGGGCCGCTGTACATGACCGAAGAGGAGGCCGGGGGGATCGAGCCGGCCCCCGGCACTTTGCCGCGACTGGCCGGAGAGCGGCTCGCGGCCAGCTACGCCAACTGCTACCTGGCCAACGGCCGGGTCATCGTGCCGGAGCTCGACGAGCGCACCGACGAGGAAGCCTTCGCCGTGCTCGAGGGGCTCTTCCCCGGGCGGGAGGTGGTGCCGGTGCCCGGGCGGGAGATCCTGCTCGGGGGCGGCAACGTCCACTGCATCACGCAGCAGGTTCCGGCCTGACGGCTGCCACAATGCCCCGCGGAGGGGTGGCAGAGTGGTCGAATGCACCGGTCTTGAAAACCGGCGTCCGGCAACCCCGGACCGCGGGTTCGAATCCCGCCCCCTCCGTCACGCCGGCCGGAAGCGGATCACTTCGCCGGGCCGGGCCTGGGCGACCTTGGGGAGGTCCTCAGCGGCGACCACGGCGATGACCGGGTAGCCGCCGGTCGTGGGGTGATCGGCGAGGAGGACCATCGGCAGGCCGGAGTGGCGCACCTGGATCGCTCCCTCGACCATCCCCTCCGAGCGAAGCTCGTCCTGGCGCAGCCGGGGGAGGGGAGTGCCGTCGAGCCGGGTGCCCGAGCGGTTCGATTCCGGTGAGACCGTCCACGCCTCGCCGGCCAGGAGCTCCAGGGCATCGGGGCCGAACCAGTCGGCCCGCGGGCCGGGGGTTACCCGCACCACCGCTCCGCCTCCGGGCGCCGCCACCGGCGCCACCGCTATCGCCGGCCGCGGCCCTGCCGGCTCGCCGACCGCCAGACGGTCGCCCTTGGCGAGCGGCTCGGGCCCGAGCGCGCTGAGGGTGTCGCGCGAGCGGCTGCCCAGCACCGGCTCGGCCTCGACCCCGCCGCGCACGGCGACGTAGGGCCTCAGCCCCGCGGTCGCCGTGCCGACGTCGAGCACGGCGCCGGCCGGGATGTCGATCGCCGCGTTCACCTCGAATTCCTCGCCGTCGACGCTCACCGGCACCTCGGCGCCGGTTACCGCCACCACCGCGGCCTCATCGAACCGGAGCGCCGGGCCGCTCAGCGTCGCCTCCAGGGCGGCGGCGCCCTCCTCGTTGCCGACCAGCCGGTTGGCGAGCTTCAGCGAGTCGCGGTCGACCGCTCCCGACCGCGGCACCCCGAGGTGGGCGTGGCCGGGGCGGCCGAGGTCCTGGACCGTGGTCAGCGGCCCGGGGCGAACCACCTCGAGGCCGCCGCTCACGCCGGCACCAGCCGCACCGCCGCGCCGGCGGCCAGCAGCGCCGGCTGCTCCTGCGAGGGGTCGAAGAGGCGCGCCTGGCAGCTGCCGACCAGGTTCCAGCCGCCGGGCGACTCGCGGGGGTAGACCGCCGAGTAGGGGCCGGCGATGGCCAGCGCGCCGGCCGGCACCCGGGTGCGCGGCTCGTCGCGCCGCGGGGGCGTGAGCCCCGGGTCGCCGCCGGTGAGGTAGGCAAACCCCGGGGCAAACCCCAGGAAGGCGACCCGGTAGTCGGCGGCGCTGTGGCGCGCGACGAACTCCTCTACGCCCACCGAGCAGGCCTCGGCTACCTCCTCGAGGTCGGGGCCGTCGTAGGCGACGGCAAGCTCGACGGCGGCTTCGGCCGGGGCCGGCCCGCCCTGCTCGGAATCGGCCACCAGCCTCTCCACCGCGGCCGTCGGGGGCGCTTCGTGACGCCAGACGAGCAGCAGCGTCCGGTCGCCCGGGACGATCTCCTCCAGCTCGGAGCCGCGCAGCGGCTCGAGTGCCGCCGCCAGCGCGTGGACGGCGGCGTTGTCCTCCAGCTCGACCAGAGCCCCGCGCTCGCCGGCCGGCCTCACCTGCGCCGCGCTCACGCGAACGGTCCCACGGCCAGCCCCTCGCCCTCGAGCGCATCGCGCACGGCCCGGGCGAGCTCGACGGCGTCGGGCGTGTCGCCGTGGACGCAGATCGACTCGGCGCTCACCGGCACCTCCTCGCCGTCGGCGCTCACCACGCGCCCCTCGCGCGCGAGCAGGAGCGCCTGGGCGATCGCCGCGCCGGGATCGAGGACGCTGCCGGGCTCCCCCCGCGGGACCAGGCGTCCGCTGCGGTCGTAGGCGCGGTCGGCGAAGCCCTCCGAGGCAGCGGCCAGCCCGAGCGCCTGCGCCTCGGCGGCGAGCAGCGAGCCGGGCTGGGTGAGGACGACCAGTGAGTCGTCGGTTGAGGCGACCAGCCCGGCGAGGGCGCCGGCCAGCTCGCGGTCGGCGGCGGCCCGGTGGTAGAGAGCCCCATGGGGCTTGACGTGGGTCACGCTGGCTCCCTCGGCGGCCGCGACCGCCTCGAGGGCGGCGAGCTGGGCGCCGACCTGGGCGACGACCTCGTCGACCGGCAGGTCGAGCTCCACGCGCCCGAAGCCGGCCGGGTCGGCGTAGCCGGGGTGGGCTCCCACGCGGACGCCCAGTTCGGCCGCCCGGGCACAGGCCCGGCGCATCGTCTCGGCGTCGCCGGCGTGGCCGCCGCAGGCGACGTTGGCGGTGGTGACCACCTCGAGCAGCCGGGCGTCGGCCTCCCACCCCGTCGGGTCGATGCGCTCGGCCAGGTCGGCGTTCAGGTCCACGCGGCCATTCTGACGCGGCCGCGGGCCGGCCGGGGAAAGCGGCCCGGCGCCGCGGGGCCGGGCCGCTCAGGCGGCCGGACCGTCCAGGCGCTCCGGGGCGCCGTAGGCCACGAGGCACTCGGGCAGCACGACGCTGCCGTCGGGCTGCTGGCCGTTCTCGAGCAGGGCGATGATCGTGCGCCCGACCGCCACGGCGGTGCCGTTGAGGGTGGCCAGAACCTGCGGCTTGCCGCCCTCGGGCCGCATCCGGATCCCCAGGCGCCGGGCCTGGAAGTCGGTGGTGTTGGAGGTCGAGGTCAGCTCGCGGTAGCGGTCTTCGCTGGGGAGCCACGCCTCGCAGTCGAACTTCCGGGCCGCCGACGGGCCAAGGTCGCCGATGGCGATGTCGACCACGCGGTAGGGGAGGCCCAGGCGCTCCATTATCTGCTCCTCGATGGCCAGCAGCCGCTCGTGCTCGGCCTTCGCCTCGTCGGGCGCCACGAAGCTGAACATCTCGACCTTGTCGAACTGGTGGACGCGGAAGATGCCCTTCGTGTCCTTGCCGGCCGCTCCGGCCTCGCGGCGGAAGCAGGGGGAGAAACCGGCGTAGCGCAGGGGCAGTTCGGCGGCGTCGAGGATCTCCCCGGCGTGCAGCGATGCGAGAGCCACCTCACTCGTGCCCACCAGGAAGAGCTCGTCGTCGGCCAGGCGGTAGATCTGCTGCTCGGTGTCGGGCAGGAAGCCGGTTCCGTAGAGCGCCTCCTCGCGGACCAGGACCGGCGGGATGACCGGCTCGAAGCCGTGCTCGCCGAGCAGGTCGAGGACCCACCGCACGAGGGCCAGCTCGAGCAGCACGAGGTCGCCACGAAGGTAGGCAAAGCGCGAGCCGCTCAGCCGGGCCCCGCGCTCCACGTCCACCCGGTCACCGGCGAGCTCCAGGTGGTCCCTCGGGCCCTCGATCGCCGGGCGTTCGCCGGCCTCGCGGATCACGGTGTCCTCGTCGGGGGCCTCGGGTTCGGGGAGGTTCGGGAGCCGGTCGACGACCGCCTGGAGCTCGGCCTCGACGCCGGCCAGCTCCTCCTGGATCGCCTTGGCCTTCTCCGAGACCTCCTTCATCGCGGCGACCTGGGCGTCGGCGTCACCGCCGTCGCGCCGGGCGGCGGCGATAGCGTCGTTGGCCTCATTCTGCTCGGCGCGCAGGGCCTCGAGCTCGGGAATCAGCTCGCGCCGGCGCCCGTCGAGCTCGAGCGCGAGGTCGAAGTCACCGGCGGCGTCACGGCGGGCGAGCGCCTGCCGGGCCGAGTCCGGGTCCCGGCGCAGCTCGCGCAGGTCGAGCATCGGGAGCGGCTAGTTGCCGGCGCCGGACATCCCGTCCGACATGCCGCCACCCATCCCGGTGCCCTGGCCCTGCACGGGGGTCGGGCCCTCCTTGATCGCCTCGGCCAGGGGCGGGCAGGCTGCCTGCTTGCCGGTGACCGAAGGCTGGGTCTCAACGTCCTTGCCCGAATACTCCTGGAGGAAGGCGGAAACGGCTTTGGCTTCGGGACCGACGACGATGTTGGCCGGCATGATCGCCCCGGAGAAGCCGCCGTTCTGGATCGCGTACATCACGGCGCCGTAGCACTCCTTGCGCACGTTGAAGTTCGGGCCGTCGGGCCGCTCGCGGTCGTTGACCTTGGTCGCCGAGCCCTCCGCTCCGACCACGCTGAGCGCGTGGCAGCCGGCGCAGCGCTCATGGAAGAGCTGCGCGCCCTCGTTGATCACGGCCGACTGGCCGTTTACCGAGCCGCCGTTGTTCCCGCCGCAGCCGGCGACCGCCAGCCCGGCCAGGAGGGCGAGCAAGAGGAGTGCGGGGCGCATCGGCTTCATGCCGGGCGGATGATACGAGACCGGCCGCCGGTCAAGCCGCGCGGTCCGGTGCTGGGCGCGCCGGCGTTCAGGCGGTCCAGATGACCCTGAGGGCGAGGAAGGCGATCACGGCGCAGGCGAGCGCCGCGGTGGCGAGTTCCCGGCCGGCGATCTGCAGCACGATCTCGCGCTGTTTGACCGGTTCG
The DNA here is from genome assembly GCA_046091165.1 of Solirubrobacterales bacterium. Lineage (GTDB taxonomy): Bacteria > Actinomycetota > Thermoleophilia > Solirubrobacterales > Solirubrobacteraceae > F1-60-MAGs163. Next base: position 9,289 of record JBJTBE010000050.1, read on the forward strand.
AGCCGGCCCACCGCCTGGGCGTCCTCGAGGCCGTGCTTGTCCAGGACGTACTGGGCGGTGGCGATCCGCAGCTGCTCGGCGATGATGGAGACGGCGATCGGCAGCAGCATGTAGAGCCAGAAGAGCCCGGATTTCGGGTCCAGCCCGGTGATCAGGGCGACCAGGGCTACCGCGGCCAGGACGGTCGTCGCGGCCTGCGTCGTACGCCACATTCCCCAGAACAGGCCCGCCCCGCTGGAACGCCACCAGGCCCAGGCGCCGACCAGCGCCGTGGAGAGCGCGATCGCGGCCACGATGACCGCCGAAATATCCGCTACCTGTCGCATAAAGAGCCGATTGTCACGATGTCGAATCCGGCACGTTCCGGCCGTCGTCAGGTGATACAACCAACCCTATGGTCTCGTCCTACTGGCCCGCCCTGATCTTCGTCTTCATCGGGACGGCGATCGGCGTCGCGTTCAGCCTCCTGAACGGCTTCCTCGGGCCCCGACGGGCGGTCGAGAGCAAGTACGACCCGTACGAGTCCGGGATGCCCTCGGAGATCAAGCAGGGCTTCCGCTTCGGGATCAGCTTCTACCTGATCGCGATGCTCTTCCTGCTGTTCGACATCGAGGTGCTCTTCCTCTACCCGATCGCCGTCCAGCTGCGCGCCTTCGGGACCTTTGCCCTGATCGAGACCACGGTCTTCATAGGCCTGCTGTTCGTGGCCTTCGTCTACGTCTGGCGCCGGGGTGCGCTGACGTGGAAGTAACGCGCCAGAACCTCGACGGCGTCGAGCGTGACCTCGAGAGCGACCTCGAGCGCGAGAAGTTCCGCGCCAAGCAGATGCGCGCCCGCGACATGCTCCGCGGCGACCTCGACGGCAAGGAGCTCGAGGATTACGTCCAGGAGCGCGTCATCACCTCCACCCTGGAGAAGGCCTTCGACTGGGCCCGGGGGAACTCGATGTTCCCGCTCACCTTCGGCCTGGCCTGCTGCGCGATCGAGATGATGTCGATCGTCGGCTCGCGCCTGGACATCGCCCGCTTCGGCTTCGAGGCCTTTCGGGCTTCGCCGCGCCAGGCCGACCTGCTGATCCTCTCCGGCCGGATCTCGATCAAGATGGCCCCGGTCATCCGGCGCATCTACGACCAGATGCTCGAGCCCAAGTACGTGATCGCCATGGGCGCCTGCTCGAGCTCGATGGGCGTCTTCAACAACTACGCGATCGTGCCGGCCGACAAGTTCATGCCGGTCGACGTGCACGTGCCCGGCTGCCCCCCGCGGCCCGAGGCGCTGATGCACGGCATCATCGAGCTGCGCTCGATGGTCCACGACGACCCGACCCTCGGCTGGCGGGCGCGCTACTCGGCCTACGGCACCGAGGAGGTCGTCCCCAAGCCGGCGGCTGACGCCACCGGCGTGAACGTCTTCGGAGCGGGCGGGACGGAGGACGAAATTGCCTGACGCCGCCGGCCTGGAGAAGCTGGCCGCCGCGATCGGCCCCGAGACGGTCCTGGGCACCGTCCACACCGACTGCCGCTCGGAGATCTCGGTGCGCCCGGAGGCGATCGTCTCCGCGCTGGCCACCCTGCGCGCCGAGGGCTACGGCGACCTGCGCAGCGTGCACGGCGTCGACTACTACCCCGAGGAGCCCCGGCTCTGCGTCAAGTACGAGATGCTCAGCCGCGAGCGGCCCGACCGCGTCTCGGTCAGCCTGCGGGTGCCGCTCGACGACCCGCGCGTTCCCTCGGTAACGCCCGACTGGCCGACCGCCAACTGGCCCGAGCGCGAGGCCTTCGACATGTTCGGCATTGTCTTCGAAGGACACCCGGACCCTCGCCGCATCCTGATGTGGGAAGCGTATCCGGATCATCCGCTCCGCAAGGACTTCCCCCTCGCCGGCATCGAGGTCGAACTGCCCGCCGCCGACGTCGCCGAAGTCACCGGCAAGAAGGTCGTCCCCGCCCCGATGATGGGCGGACCCTTCGTCTCTCACGGCGGCAAGCTGTCCGAAGGCGAGCCTTCCGCGCTCGACCAGTCCTGGACCGAGGAAAAACCCAAAGCCTGACCTTAACGTGAAGATCACCAAGGAAATCTCCCTCGGCGACGTCGCCGCCCGTTCGGAAGAGCTGCGCGGCGAGAACATGACCCTCAACATGGGTCCGTCCCACCCGGCCACGCACGGCGTGCTCCGCCTCAGCCTCGAGCTCGACGGCGACAAGGTCGTGAAGTGCGACCCGGTCATCGGCTACCTGCACCGCGGCGACGAGAAGATCGCCGAGAACATGACGTATAACCAGTTCGTCCCGTACACGGACCGCCTGGACTACCTCGCCCCCCTCGCCAACAACGTCGCCTACGCCATCGCCGTCGAGAAGCTCGCCGGCCTCAAGCTGCCCCCGCGCTGCGAGGCGATCCGCGTGCTCACCTGCGAGATGGCCCGCATCTCGTCCCACCTCCTCGGCATCGGCGTCTACGCGATGGATACCGGCGCCTGGACGGTGTTCATGTACACCTTCAACGAGCGCGAGAAGCTCTACACGCTCTTCGAGGAGCTCACCGGCGCCCGCTTCACCACGAGCTACACCCGCATCGGCGGCGTGACGCGCGACCTCCCCGACGGCTGGCTCGCCAAGGTCGCGGCCTTCTGCGACGGCGTCGAGCGCACCATCGACGAGGTCGACAAGCTCCTCACCCGCAACGGCATCTTCCTCGAGCGCACCGAAGGCATCGCGCCGATCTCCAAGGAGATGGCACTCGCCTACGGCCTCACCGGCCCGAACCTCCGCGCCTCCGGCGTGCCGTTCGACCTCCGCAAGGACAAGCCTTACTCCGGCTACGAGCAGTATGAATTCGACGTGCCCGTGGGCACCAAGGGCGACTGCTTCGACCGCTACCTCGTCCGCATGGAAGAACTCCGCCAATCCGTGCGCATCCTCCGTCAGGTCGTGAAGTCCATGCCGGACGGCGCCTGGTACGCCGAGGACGCCAAGAAGATCTTCCTCCCGCCCAAGGCCAAGGTGATGACCAAGATGGAGGAGCTCATCCAGAACTTCATGCTGGTGACCGAAGGCCCGCAGATCCCCGCCGGCGAGGTCTACTTCGAGGCCGAGAACCCGAAGGGCGCCCTCGGCTTCTACGTCGTCTCCCACGGCGGCGGCGTCCCCTACCGCCTGCGCATCCGCGGCCCGAGCTTCGTCTCGCTCTCGATCCTCCCCGCCGTCGTCCCCGGCAACTTCCTCACCGACATCGCCTCCATCCTCGGTTCGCTCGACTTCGTCATGGGCGAATGCGACCGCTAAGCCCATGCACGAATCCCCGTCCTCCGCCCCCGCCCGCGCGCTCCAGCCTGAGACGCTCGCCCAGGCCCCCGCCATCGTCGCGCAGTATCCGCAGAAGCGCAGCGCGACCATGCCCCTCCTGCACCTCGTGCAGGA
>JBJTBE010000051.1:0-23823 GCA_046091165.1 Solirubrobacterales bacterium
CCTCGGCCACCCGCCCGGCGACTCGCTCTGCCCCGGGGAGCCCCTCGAGCCCGCCCCCCGGGTGCTCGCCTCCGCCACGGGCTCCCGCGCCGTGTTCCAGCGGCCGGTCGACCTGGTGATGGGGGCGGCCTTCGACGCCGACGCCCCGCACCGGGTGATCGAGTCGGTCGACGTGCCCGACGGCTGGATGGGCCTCGACATCGGCCCGGCGACCGCCGGCGCCTACGCGGCCGCGATAGCCGGGGCCGGAAGCGTACTGTGGAACGGCCCGATGGGCGCCTTCGAGATGGAGCCCTTCGCCGGCGGGACGCGCGCGGTCGCCGAGGCGGTCGCCTCCTGCCCGGGCACCACGGTCGTCGGCGGCGGCGACAGCGCCGCCGCGCTGGCCCGCTTCGGCCTCGAGGAAGGGGTAGACCACCTCTCCACCGGGGGCGGCGCGACGCTCGAGCTGCTCGAAGGTGCAACCCTCCCGGGAGTGGAGGCGCTCTCGTGAGAACCCCGTTCATCGCCGGCAACTGGAAGATGCACAAGACGGTGGCCGACGCCGAGATGTTCATCTCCGGCCTCCTGCCCCAGCTCTCCACCACCGACGGGGTGGAGGTGGCGATCTGCGTTCCCTACACCGACCTGCAGGCGATGGTCGACTCGACGCGGGGATCGCGCGTCGAGGTCTTCGCGCAGAACATGCACCAGCTGCCCGAGGGCGCCTACACCGGTGAGGTGAGCGCGCCGATGCTCGTGGAGCTCGACGTCCAGGGCGTGGTCCTGGGCCACTCCGAGCGGCGCGAGCACTTCGGCGAGACCGACGCGGCCCTGGCCGAGAAGGTGCCGGCCGCCCTCGACGCCGGTCTGACCCCGATCCTCTGCGTCGGAGAGACCCCGGAGGAGCACTCCGCCGGAAGGACCGAGGAGCGGCTCGTCGCCCAGCTCGAGGGAGCGCTCTCCGGCCTGGACGGCGAGAGGCTGGCCCGGATCGTCGTCGCCTATGAGCCGATCTGGGCGATCGGCACCGGCGAGGTGGCCACCCCCGACCACGCCCAGGGCGCCTGCGCGCTGATCAGGGCCGAGCTGGCCCGGCTCGACGGTGCCGCGGCCGAGGCGGTGCGGATCCAGTACGGCGGCTCGGTCAAGCCCGACAACGCCGCCGAGCTGCTCGCGATGCCGGACATCGACGGCGCGCTGGTCGGCGGGGCCTCGCTGGAACCCACCTCCTTCGCCGAGATCGTCGCCGCCGCCGCGCCATGAGCGCGCCGTCCTGCTGCCTGGTCGTCCTCGACGGCTGGGGGCTGGCCGCGCCGGGGCCCGGCAACGCCGTCGAGCAGGCGCAGACCCCGGTCTTCGACTCGCTGCTCGAGCGCTTCCCGCACACCACCCTCACCACGAGCGGCCGGGCGGTCGGGCTTCCCGACGGCCAGATGGGCAACAGCGAGGTCGGGCACCTGAACCTCGGCGCCGGGTCGGTCGTGCGCCAGGACCTGACGCGGATCGACGACGCCGTGGCCGACGGCGAGTTCGACGAGAACCCGGTGCTGCTGGAGGCGATGCGCGACGCGCCGCGGGTCCACCTGGTCGGGCTGGTCAGCGACGGCGGCGTTCACTCGAGCATGGAGCACCTCCACGCGCTGATCCGGATGGGAGACGACCTCGGGGTGCCCGAGGTGATCGTGCACGCCTTCACCGACGGGCGCGACACCGCCCCCGACGCCGCGGCCGGCTACCTGGAGACGGTCGAGCGCTGGTGCGAGCAGGCCGGCAACGCGCGGATCGGCAGCGTCGTCGGGCGCTTCTACGCGATGGACCGCGACAGCCGCTGGGACCGCGTCGAGGCGGCCTGGAGGATGCTGGTCCGGGGCGAGGCTCCCCACGCCGCCGAAAGCGCCCCGGAGGCGGCGCGCCAGGCCTACGGGCGCGGGGAGAGTGACGAGTTCATCGTCGCCACCTCGATCGGTCCCGATAACGGGATCCGGCCCGGGGACAGCGTGATCACCTTCAACTTCAGGCCCGACCGGATGCGCGAGATCACCGCCGCCCTCACCGACCCGGCCTTCGACGGCTTCGACCGCGGCGACTTCGAGCCGGTCGGGCGCTACTCAACCCTCACCGAGTACAGCGAGGGCTCGTCGGTGCCGGCGGCCTTCGCCCCCGAGCGCCCGGAGGCCACCCTGCCGCGGGTGATCGCACAGGCCGGCGGGGCGCAGCTCCACGTGGCCGAGACCGAGAAGTACCCCCATGTCACCTACTTCTTCGGCGGCGGCGAGGAGGAGCCCGAGGAGGGCGAGCGCCGCGAGCTGGTTCCTTCTCCCCGGGACGTCAAGACCTACGACGAGAAGCCGGAGATGAGCGCCGCCGAGGCCGCCGCCGCCTTCCGCGAGGCCTGGAGCCAGGAGGGTCCGCGCTTCGCGATCATCAACTTCGCCAACCCCGACATGGTCGGCCACACCGGCGTGATCCCCGCCGCGGTAGCGGCGATCGAGGAGGTCGACCGCGCCCTGGGAGAGGTCATCGAGACCGTCACCGGCGACGGCGGGGTGCTGGTGGTCACCGCCGACCACGGCAACGCCGAGGAGATGCTGAACGCCGACGGCAGCCCCAACACCGCCCACTCCCTCAACCCGGTCCCGCTTGTCGTGACCGACGAGCGGCTCACGCTGCGCGAAGGGGGGATCCTCGCCGACGTGGCCCCCACCGTGCTGGAGATCCTGGGGATCGAGCAGCCGCCGGAGATGACCGGCAGCTCGCTGATAAACCGGCCCTAAAACCTGGGGCTAGGACGCCCCGGCCGTTGCTACCTTCATGCGGGAAGCGACCGGTACTTTCCCGATGGCGACCACGCCCCGCACCACACCCTCCTCCAAGCCTCTGAGCGACCGGGAGCTTCTTGCCTGGCGGGGCATGCTGCGGGCTCACTCCGCGGTGACCAAGGCGCTCGACGCCGAGCTCGAGGAGCAGCACGAGATCTCCCTGACCTCCTACGAGGTCCTCCTCCACCTCGAGGACGCGCCGGACGGGCGAATGCGGATGAGCGACCTCGCCTCCCGCCTCCTGCTCAGCCGCAGCGGCGCGACCCGCCTGGTCGACCGCCTGGAGCGCGACGGCTTCATCACCCGCGACAGCTGCCCCAGCGACGCGCGTGGCTCGTTCGCCGTCCTCACGCCCTCCGGGCTCGCCAAGCTCGAGAGCTCGCGCCGGACCCACCTGGCAGGCGTGCGGCGCCTCTACCTCGACCTCCTCACCGCCGAGCAGCAGGAACAGCTCGGCGCCGCGTGGGAGAAGCTCGACACCGCCGACGAAGCCGGGCCGGAGGGCTGCGGGCGATGAACCTCGGCCTCTGGTTCATCTGCCTGATCGTGCCCCTGGGCTTCGGGCTCTGGGCCCAGCACACGGTCAAGTCGACCTTCCGCAAGTACTCCGAGGTGCCGGAGGACACCGGCCTCACCGGGGCGCAGGTGGCCCGCCAGATCCTCGACGCCAACGGCCTGCAGTCGGTGACCATCCACTCGGTGCCCGGCTACATGACCGACCACTACGACCCGCGCACGCGCAGCGTCCACCTCTCCGAGCCGGTCTACGGCGCCGCGACGGTCAGCTCGACCGCGGTCGCCGCCCACGAGGTCGGCCACGCTATCCAGCACGCCAGGGCCTACGTGCCGATGAAGGTGCGCTCGGCGCTCTGGCCGGTCACCGCCTTCGCCTCCAGCACCTGGACCTTCCTGCTCCTGTTCGGGATCATCCTCGGGCTCCTCCAGCTGGTGCTGGTGGCCGTGATCCTCTACGCCGCCGTGGTGCTTTTCCAGCTGGTGACGCTGCCGGTCGAGTTCGACGCCTCCCGCCGCGCCGGCGTCCAGCTGCGCACGCTGGGGATCGCCAACCCCGACGAGAGCGCGGGCGTCTCGAAGGTGCTCCGCGGCGCCGCGATGACCTACGTCGCCGGCGCCCTGGCTGCCCTCTCGCAGCTCTTCTACTTCCTGATGATCTTCCTGGGCAACCGGCAGTAGCCGCCGGGCGCCTTCCTGCCTCCCCGTAGCATCCGCTCCGTGGCCGGCCCCTTCGAGATCCTCGCCCGCGACGGCGGCTCCCGCGGCCGTGCCGGGATCCTCACGACGACCCACGGCGACGTGCGCACCCCGGCCTTCGTCCCGCTGGCCACCAAGGCGACGGTGCGCGGGCTGGTGCCGGCCGAGGTCGAGGAGATCGGCTACGACATGGTGCTCGGCAACACCTTTCACCTGCACCAGGCGCCGGGGGACGAACTGATCGCCGCGGCGGGGGGCCTCCACGAGTTCATGCGCAGGGAGAAGCCGATCATCACCGACTCCGGCGGTTTCCAGGTCTTCTCGATGGGCCACGGGAACGTGGCCGACGAGATCAAGGGGCGCAGGCCCACGGGCCGCGAGGGGGGCGGTGCGATCGTCTCGATCGAGGAGGAGGGAGTCACCTACCGCTCCTACGTCGATGGCAGCGAGCGATTCATGGGCCCGGAGACCTCGATGGAGATCCAGGCCAACCTGGGCTCGGACATCGCGCTGGTCTTCGACGAGTGCACGCCGTTCCACGTGGACCGCGACTACACGGCCCGCTCCACCGAGCGCTCACACCGCTGGCTGGCCCGCTGCCTGGAGTGGCACCGGGAGAACGGTCCGGAGGGCCAGCTGGTCTACGGGATCGTGCAGGGGGGCGTCTACGAGGACCTGCGGGCGGCCAGCACCGACGAGATCGCGGCCTCGGGCAGCGACGGGATCGCCATCGGGGGCTCGCTGGGGGAGAACAAGGACCAGATGTACGAGGTGGTCAACTGGGCCACCGCACGGCTCGGCGGCGATGTCGAGGGCCGGCCCCGGCACCTGCTCGGGATCGGTGAGGTCGACGACCTCGTCCGTGGCGTGGAGCTGGGCATCGACACCTTCGACTGCGTCATGCCCACCCGGCTGGGGCGCCACGGCGTGGCCCTCGTCCCCGACCCGGAGAACCGCTGGCGCCTGGACCTGACCACCGCCCGCCACCGCGGCTCCAGCGAGCCGCTGATGGAGGGCTGCCCGTGCCCGGCCTGCGCGATCGGTTACGAGCGCGGCTACCTGCACTACATGGCCCGCGCCCGGGAGCTGACGGCGATGCGGCTGCTGACGCTCCACAACCTCGCCTTCCTGGCCCGGGTCATGGCCCGCCTGCGGCAGGCCCTGCTGGACGGCGACCTCGCCGGCGCCGCGGCGGCGCTCCGGGCCGGCCAGGCTCCCTGAACCTCAGCGCGTGTTCTGGCGGATGAGCTGCTGGAGCTGGGTGGCCGTCTCCTGCACCTGGTCGTAGGTGACGTCGCGCAGGCGCACGGTGTCGGAGGGCCGCTGGGTCACGAAGAGGATCGCGCCGACGCCGATCGCCGCCGCCACCAGCAGCACGATCACCGGCGCGGCCCGGCGCCTCTTCTTCGGCGCCGGTGCCGCGGGCTGGGCGGCAGCCGGCTGGGCACGGGGCGGCAGGGGGTCGCGGCGCTGGACCGTGGTGGCCGCGGCCGCTCCCGCGGCGGCACCGGCGGCGGCCGAGACCACCTGGGTCTCGGCGGTGGCGGGAGTGACGGTGGTGGCCGCGGTCTGGGGGGCGATGCCGCGGGCGGCGTCGGACAGCGCCGTGCGCATCTCCTCGGCGGTCGCGTAGCGGGCCTGCGGGTCGAGATCGAGGGCGCGGTCGACGGCGGCGGCCAGCTCGGGGGAGATCTGCGGGTTCAGCTGGTCGAGCAGGGGCGGCGCCTCGCGCTGCTGCTTGAGGGCGAGCTCGGTGATCGACTGGGCCTCGTAGGGCAGCCGGCCGGAAAGGAACTGGTAGGCGACCACGCCGAGCGAATAGATGTCCGAGCGGGCCGTCGACTCCTGGCCGGCCGCCTGCTCGGGGGCGAGATAGGCTGCGGTGCCCAGCACCGAGCCGACCTGCGTGATCGAGGATTCCTCGCTGGGGAGCTTGGCGATCCCGAAGTCGGCGAGCTTGACCACCCCGTCCTTCGAGCGAAGGAGGTTGCCGGGCTTGACGTCACGGTGCAGGACCCCGCTGCGGTGGGCGTAGTCCAGGCCGCGGCAGGCCTGGGCGAGGATCCCCAGCGCCTCCTGCACCGGCAGGACGCCCTGCTCGCGCAGGATCTCGGCGCCGGAGCTGCCCTCGACGTACTCCATGACTATGTACTGGCGCCCGCTCTCCTCGTCGGTGCCGAAGTCGTAGACCTGGACGATGTTGGGGTGCACCAGCCGGGCCGCCGAGAGGGCCTCGCGGCGAAAGCGGATGACGAACTGCTCGTCGTCGGCGAGGTGCTCGGCCAGCAGCTTGATGGCGACGTTGCGCTCGAGCCGCTCGTCCATGGCGAGCACGACGGTGGACATGCCGCCGCTGCCCAGCCGGTCCCCGAGCCGGTAGCGCCCGGCAAACAGCTCCTCGCTCACTGGCCGGCTCCTCCCGACCCGCCTGGGGTGATGCCGCCGGTGTCCGGGGTGGTGGTCGGCGTGGTGGGCGTCGTGGTCGTCGTGGTGCGGGTGGTCGTCGTCGTGGTCTCGGTGGTCGGCTCGGTCGTGGTCGTGGTCGGCTCGGTCGTGGTCGGCTCGGTCGTGGTGGTCTTCGGCTTGGCCTCGCGACACTGGGCCGGCACGGTGGCCTCGAGCTGCCGGAGCCCTTCGCCGATGCGCTCCTTGAGCTGCGTGTCGACGCTGCGCGGCAGCGAGGCGAGCTGGTCCTCGGCCGTGACCAGGGCGCTCTCGGCCGCGCCGCAGTCTCCGGAGGCGGTCGCGTCGGCCACCTCCTGGATCGAGCCGTCGAGAGCCTCGGCCGAGTCGGCGGGAATGAGCTTCGGCGAGCCCGAGCCGCCACAGCCGGCCAGCGCGCCGCTGGCCAGGACGGCAGCGAGGAGTGCAGTTACCGAAAGCCGCGCTGTCATCGCTTATTGACCGTACTGGAGGCGTTCGGCAAGGGAGTCCGGTAGGCGGGCGGCGCGTATGGCCTCTGCGGCTCCATCTATGTCGTATTCGGTGCGCCTCCACTGCGCCCTGCCCACGTCCGGGTCGATCAGAAGCCAGGCGGCGCGGGGGTCGCCGTCGCGGGGCTGGCCGACGCTCCCCGGGTTGAGCAGCCAGGAGCCGGTCGAGATGTCCTCCTCGTCACCGCCCTGGCGGGGCTCTCCGAACGCGGCCTCGCCCTCGGCCCGGCCGAAGGCGAGCGCCACGTGGCTGTGGCCGATGAGGCCGACCCTCTCGTCGAGGGAGTCGAGGCAGAGCTCGGCGAGCAGCGTGCTGATCACGTACTCCCAGACGGGGTCGCGCGGGCTGGCGTGGAAGCAGTCGAAGCCGGCCGAGCGGGCCGACGGGGAGAGGGAGGCCAGCCATTCGAGCTCCGCCTCGCCGATGACCTCCTGGGTCCAGCGGGCGGCGACGCCCGCACCCCGCGAGAACTCGTCGAGCGGGATCTCGCCGGTCACCGCGAGGTCGTGGTTGCCCACAAGGCAGAGCGAGGCGTTCTCGCGCACGAGGTTGACGCAGTCGTTGGGGTCGGCCCCGTAGCCGACCAGGTCGCCCAGGCACCAGAGCTCGCCCGCCCCGCTTGCCGAGGCCTCGCTCAGGACCGCCTCGAGCGCCTGACGGTTGGCGTGTATGTCGGAGATGACGGCGATGGACATGGAGAAGGCCCGCCCGTTCGACGGTAGCGTGGGGAGGGTGGCCCGAATAATCAACCGCGCTCCGGTCGCCGTCGGGCTGGCCCTGCTGGTCGCCGTAGTCGTCGTGCTGGCGATGATGCCGCGCACCGGGCTGGTCGAGCCCCTCGCCGTCGACCCGCGCGACTGGTTCACGCAGGCCCAGCTCGACCGCGCGAGCGGCTTTCGTGGCCTGCAGCTCTGGCTCGCCGTCGCCGGCATCGCGGTCGAGGCGGCGGTGCTCGCGTGGCTGGTGATCCGCCCGCCCCGCTGGCTCGGCCGTGCCTGGAAGCACCCGGTCCTGGCCAGCGCGGGTGCCGGCGCCCTGATCGCGGCGCTGCTGGCCGTCGCCGGGCTGCCGGTAGGCGCGGCGATGCATGCCCGGGCGGCCGACGTGGGCCTGGCCACCGGCGGCTGGGGCCAGTGGGCGGCCGACTGGGCGCGCTCCCTGGGTGTCGGCGCGGTGATCGCCGCGGCGCTCACCGCGGCCGGCATCGCGCTGATGCGGCGGATGCCGCGCAGCTGGTGGGTGGCCGCCGCGGGCCTGACCGTCCTGGCCGCCGTCCTCTTCGCCTTCGCCCGCCCCATCGTCGTCGACCCCCTCTTCAACCGGTTCACCCAACTGCCGCCCGGCCCGGCCCGGGAGTCGGTCACCGCGCTGGCGGCGAAGGCCGGGATCGACGTCGGCTCGGTCCTCGTGGTGGACGCGAGCCGCCGCACCAGCGCGGCGAACGCCTACGTGGACGGGATCGGCTCCTCCCGGCGGGTGGTGCTCTACGACACCCTGCTCGAGGACTTCCCGCCGGCGCAGGTCCGGCTGGTGGTCGCCCACGAGCTGGCCCACGTGCGCTACCGGGACATCTGGCGCGGCCTGCTCTTCGTCGCCCTGGTGACGCCGGCGGCGTTCTTCGCGGTCTCGCGGCTCGTGCGGGCCTGGGGCCCCCGCGACGAGGGCGCCGACGGCCCGGCCAGGCCGGGGCCCGCGACGGTGCCGGCCCTCACCGCGGCGGCAACCCTGATGGTCTTCCTGGTGACCCTCGTCTCCAACCCGCTCTCTCGCGGGGTAGAGCAGAGGGCCGACTCCTACTCGCTGCAGCTCACCGGCGAGGCGCCGGCCTTCATCTCCCAGCAGCGCCGCCTCGCCCTCCAGAATCTCAGCGAGCCCGACCCGCCGGCGCTCTCCCGGCTGCTCTTCGGGACCCATCCGACGACCCTGCAGCGGATAGGGACCGGACTGGCCTGGGAGAAGGGGGAGCGGTGAAGGTGACCGTGCTCTCGGTCGGGCGCCTGCGGGCACCCTGGGCCGACGACATCGCCCACTACGAGAAGCTGCTCGGCCGCCACTGCCGCCTGGAGCTGGTCGAGCTGCGCGACGGGGCCCGGCTGGGGTCGCGGATCCCCGAGCGGGCCTTCGTCTCCGTCCTCGAAGAGGACGGAGACGAGTACGACAGCGTCGCCTTCAGCCGCTTCATCGAGCAGCGCCGCATGAGCGGCGTCGACCTCTGCTTCGTCGTCGGCGGCGCCTACGGCGGCGTGGAGGTGGAGGCCGACCACCGCTTCTCGCTCGGGCCGATGACCCTGCCCCACCAGCTCGCGCGGGTCGTCCTGCTCGAGCAGCTCTACCGGGCCCACTCGATCCTCGCCGGCGAGCCGTACCACCACGGCTAGGGATACGCTGGCGCCGAGCCGCCTTGCCCGACCCCGCGCCCCAGACCGACCCGCTCAGCCGCCTTCGCGCCGCCGTGATGGAGGCGGCCGCCGAAGCCGTGCCGGGCGCCGACGCCTCGGCGGCGACGATCGAGCCGCCGGGGGCCGGGGGAGAGGGCGACTACGCCACCAACGCCGCCCTCGTGCTGGCCAAGGCGGCCGGCGAGCCGCCCCGCGAGGTGGCCGGGCGGATCTCCGCCGCGCTGGCCCAGCGGCTCGGCGACGGCCTGGCGGGAGCCGAGGTGGCCGGCCCCGGCTTCCTGAACCTGACCCTCTCCGACGCCTGGCACGCCGGCGCCCTGGCCGACGTCGCAGCCGCCGGGAACCGGTGGGGAGCGGCGCAGGCCGACCCGCCGCTGCGGGTCAACGTCGAATTCGTCAGCGCCAACCCGACCGGCCCGATCCACGTCGGCGGCACGCGCAACGCCGCCTACGGCGACTCGCTGGCCCGGCTGCTGGCCTTCACCGGCAACGAGGTCCACCGCGAGTTCTACGTAAACGACGCCGGATCGCAGGTGCTGATGCTCGGCGAGTCGGTCAAGGCCCGGGCCCGCGGGGAGGAGGTCCCGGAGGGCGGTTACCAGGGCGATTACGTGGCCCGGCTGGCCGACGACATCCCCGGCGCCGGCGACCTGCCCGCCGCCGAGGTGGCCCGCGCCGCGGTGGCGCTGATGGTGGCCGAGGCCGAGCGCAGCCTCGCGCGGATGCGGATCGTCTTCGACGACTGGTTCCACGAGCACACGCTCCACGAGGGCGACCCGTCGGCCGTCGGCCGCAGCCTGGCCTCCCTGGACGAACAGGGCCGGAGCTTCGAGGAGGAGGGCGCGCTCTGGCTGCGCACGACGGAGTTCGGCGACGACAAGGACCGCGTGCTGATGCGCTCCAGCGGGGAGCACACCTACTTCGCCTCCGACATCGCCTACCACCGCGACAAAGTCGACCGCGGCTTCGACCTGCTGATCGACGTCTGGGGCGCCGACCATCACGGCTACGTGCCCCGCATGCAGGCCGCCTTCGAGGCCTCGGGCGGGGAGCCGGGGGCACTGGAGCTGGTGATCATGCAGCTCGTCCACCTCGTGGAGGGGGGCGAGCGCGCGCGGATGAGCAAGCGCGCCGGCGAGTTCGTGACCCTCGAGGACCTGATCGAGGACATCGGGGTGGACGCCGCGCGCTGGTTCCTGCTTGCCCGCTCCCACGACACGACGATCGAGCTCGACCTCGCGCTGGCCCGCGAGCAGTCGAGCGAGAACCCGGTCTACTACGTCCAGTACGCGCACGCCCGCGCCTGCTCGATCATCGCCCGCGCGGCGGCCGAGGGGCTGGCGTCCGATGGCGCGGCCGCGCCGGGCGGGCTTCACCCCAGCGAGCGGGCGCTGGTGCGCCGGCTGCTCGAGTTTCCCGGAGAGGTCCAGGAGGCCGCCGACCGCCGGGCCCCGCACCGGATCGCCACCTGGGCCCTGGCCGCCGCTCAGGACTTCAGCGCCTTCTCCCGCGACCGCCCGGTGGTCGGGGCCTCCCCGGCGCTGGCCGCGTTCCGGCTCGAGCTCTGCGCGGCGACCCGCGACGTCCTGGCCCGCGCCCTCGACCTCCTGGGCGTGGCGGCCCCGGAGACGATGGAGCGGGAGGACTAGATCCGGTAGAGGAAGTCGAGGCCGAGCGAGTCGAGGAACTGCTGGGCCTCGATGTTGAGGCGGGTCAGCTCCCCGGTGAGGATCATCACGCCCATCGCGATGAGGATCAGGCCCGAGATGAAGGTGATCGCCAGGTAGCGGTCGCGCAGCCAGCTGAAGGCGACGGTGGCCCGGTCGAAGGCGACGGCCATGACCAGGAACGGGATGGCCAGTCCCAGCGAGTAGAAGAGGAGCAGCACCCCGCCCTGCCCGACCGAGCCGGAGGTCGACGCTGCGGCCAGCACGGCGGCGAGGGTCGGTCCCACGCAGGGCGTCCAGGCGATGGCGAAGGCCAGCCCGGCGATCACCGGGCCGCCGGTCCCGGCCCGGGAGATCAGCGCCTCCGGGCGCCAGTCGCGGTTGAGGCGGTCGACGAACGGGGTGGCCATGAAGAAGAGGCCCAGGGCGATGATCATCACGCCGGCGATCGTGTCGAGCAGCTGGCGGTTGTCGCGCAGCAGCGAGCCGATCCCGGTGGCGGTCATGCCCAGGGCGATGAACATCACGGTGAACGAGAGGCAGAAGATGACCGCGGGCAGGATCACGTGGCTCATCCGCTTCTCGCCCGCCCGGATCTCGGTGATGCTGACCCCGGAGATGGCCGACAGGTAACCGGGGACGAGGGGCAGGACGCAGGGCGAGATAAAGGAGATGAAGCCGACCGCGAAGGCGGCCAGCACGGTGGTGTCGGCGGCGGCGATGGGCACGGCTCAGCGCCCGAAGCGTTCCAGCTCGGCGTCGAGCCGGGCGCGGTCCTCGGCGCTGCCCGGGTCGGAGCCGGGGCCGTCCGCCGCGCTCTCGCGGCCGCGCCGGCGCCAGCGGGCCACCAGGATGGCGGCGATGGCGAGCAGGGCGATCGCGACGAGCACCGGGATCAGGTAGGCGCCGAGGCTGAACCCCGACTCCTCGGGCAGGGCGAGGATGTCCGGGCCGTAGCGGGCCTTGAGCGTCGCCTTCACCTGCTCCTCGTCCTGGCCCTGGGCGATCAGGGTGCGGATCTCCCGGCGCAGCTGGTCGGCGCGCGGCGATTCGGCGACGTAGAGCGGAACGTTGCAGGTGTCGCACATCACCTCGGTCTCGATCTGGTACTGGCTGACCGCGGCCCCGCCGGTCGCGGGCAGCGCCGCGGCCGCGCGGGCCGCGGCGGCCAGCGCGATGGCCAGGCGGGCGCTCATCCCTCCCCCCGCGCGCGGGCGATTGCCTGGTCGAGGAACTCCTCTTTCAGCTGGCCGCGGCCTACGGCGACGATCCGGCCCCGGGCGTCGATCACGAAGGTCTCGGGCAGGGCCGTCGTGCCGAAGAGCGGCGCGAGGTCGAGCTTGTCGTCGCGGGCCGAGGGGTAGTTGAGCCCGTATCGGCGCGCGAAGGCCCGGGACTCGTCGGCGAAGTCCTTGTAGGTGACGCCGAGCACGGTTCCGTCCCCCTGGGCCCTGAGGCCGCGCTGGGCCTTGACGAGGATCGGAGCCTCCTCGGCGCACGGCTTGCACCACGAGGCCCAGAAGTTCAGCACGACCACCTGGCCGCGCAGCTCCTTCAGCGAGACCGTTCCCCTGCCGTCGAGCAGCGGCAGGGCGACGTCTGCGCCCGGGGCGACCGGCTGCTCGCCCCGCTGGACCGCGGCATCGAGTGAGCTGTCCTCGCCGCCGGCGGCGACCCCGTAGACCAGCAGGCCGACGACGGCCACGGCCAGGACGATCACGACGATGGATATCGGCCCGGGGCGCTTCACGCTTCCCGAGAGCGTAGAGGGCGCGCCGCCCCCGGCGTTCCCGGTTATCCTGCCCCGCAATGCGGCGGTAGCTCAGTTGGTAGAGCATCAGCTTCCCAAGCTGAGGGTCGCGAGTTCGAGCCTCGTCCGCCGCTCTGGGGCCCGGAAGGGCCGGGCGTGGGTGCTTACCAGTCCTGGCAGCAGCCGCAGTGCGGGCAGCAGACCGAGGTGCCGACCGCCGAGTCGAAGGCGGCGCCGCAGGCGCAGCTGTAGAGCGCGTGGTCGTTGGGACCGCCGGCGCGGCGGATGCGGCCACAGTCGGCGCCGCGCCTCGGAGCCGGGCGGCCGGCCCGGCGCCCGGCCAGCAGCGGGCGGCTGAGTGTGAGAGCGATCACACGATGGGTTTAGGCGCCGGGCCGCCGAGTCCTTCCCGGCGGGCAATCCTGCACCGGTCCCTGCTTCCCGGCGCGCAGCCGCCATCTCCGGGGCGCCTTGCCTCCAGGACCCGTGCGATACTGGCGCAGGCCATGAATCCCGCCCGCAAGCGACAGGTCCGGCTGGTCGTCTTCCTCACCGCTGCCCTCGTGCTCGCCGCTGCGCTGGCCTACACCAGCTTCTCCTCGGCCAGCTCGGCCGTCCAGCCCAGCCAGCTGCTTCAGTCGTCCAACCCGGGCCAGAGCTACCAGCTCACCGGGAAGGTGGTCGACAGCTCGGTGGAGCGCCGGCGGGAGAGCATCAGCTTCCGCGTTCGTGACCGCAAGGGCTCGGAGTCGGTTCTCGTCAACTACGCCGGGGCGGTGCCCGACCCCTTCCGGGAGGGCCGCGAGGTGATCATCGACGTCAAGCGGGCCGGGGCCTCGCCCGAGGTCTTCACCGGCGAGAAGGACACGCTGGTAACCAAGTGCCCCTCGAAGTTCCGCGACTCGAAGACCGACCCGGCCGGCATGCCGGGGACCAAGGCCTCCTGAGCTGACATGGCCGCGACGGTCGGACAGGCCTGCCTGCTCCTCGGCATCGCCTGCTCGGCCTACGGGCTTGGCGCCTCGCTGCTGGGCGCGCGGCGGGGCAGTGAGCGCCTCGTCGCCTCGGGGCGCCGTGCGCTGTACGCCCTGTTCGGCCTGACCCTGGTCGCCTTCGTGATCCTCGAGATCGCGTTCCTGACCTCGGACTTCCGCTTCACGGTGGTGGCGACCCACTCCTCGACCACCACGCCCTGGTACTACCGCCTGGCGGCGATGTGGTCATCCCAGGAGGGCTCGCTCCTGCTCTGGCTGCTGCTGATGTCGGCCGGGGCCTCGCTCTGCGTGGCGACCCTCCGCGGCCGCCTGCGCGACGTGGCGCCGTACGCCACCGCGGTTCTCCTGGGCTTCGCCCTCTTCTTCGGCGGCCTGATGCTGCTGAGCGCGCCGCCGTTCCGGACGGTGCCGGTGGGCCCGGCCGAGGGCATGGGCCTCAACCCGCTGCTGCGCCACCCGAGCATGATGATCCACCCGCTCATGCTCTACACGGGCTACACGCTCTTCCTTGTGCCGTTCGCCTTCGCGATCGGGGCGCTGGTCGTGCGGCGGGTCGACGCCGAGTGGATCCGCTCGACCCGGGTCTTTGCCCTCGCCGCGTGGCTGGCCCTGGGCACGGGAATCATCCTCGGCGCCCGCTGGTCCTACGTTGAGCTCGGCTGGGGCGGCTACTGGGCCTGGGACCCGGTGGAGAACGCCTCGCTGCTGCCGTGGCTCACGGGTACCGCCTTCCTGCACTCGGTGATGATCCAGGAGCGCCGCGGGATGATGAAGGTCTGGAACGCCTCGCTGATCCTGGCCACCGGGGTTCTGGCCGTGCTGGGCACGTTCCTGGTGAGGTCCGGCGTGCTGGACTCGATCCACTCGTTCGTCCAGGAGGGCAACACGATCGCCTGGGCCTTCGTGGCGCTGATCGCCGTGATGATCGCCTCCTCGGTCTACCTGGTGGTCACGCGCCGCAACAACGCGCTGCGCAGCGACGCCCGGCTCGACTCGATCTTCTCCCGCGAGGCAGCGTTCCTGCTCAACAACATCCTCTTCGTGGCCGTCGCCTTCGTCGTGCTGTGGGGCACCTTCTTCCCCCTGATCTCCGAAGCGGTAACGGGCAACAAGGCGGCGGTCGGCCCGCCCTGGTTCGACCGCTACACCGTGCCCCTGGTCCTGATCCTCGTCCTGCTCTCGGGGATCGGGCCGGTGATCGCCTGGCGAAAGACGACGGTCTCGCGCCTGTGGCGCAGCCTCCGGGGACCGGTCGCCTTCGCGGCCGTGGCCGGCGTGCTGCTCGCCTTCCTCACGACGGCCGCCAGCAGCCCGGCCTCGCTGGCCCTCTTCGTCTTCGGGGCCTTCGCGATCGGGGTCTCGGTGCAGGAGCTGTGGCGCGGAATGAGGGCCCGACAGGCGATGACCTCCGAGAGCGCCCTGCCGGCCCTGACCGGCCTGATCTCCCGCAACCGGCGCCGGTATGGCGGCTTCATCGTCCACATCGGGATCTCGGTGCTGTTCATCGGCCTTGCCGCCTCGTCGGCCTTCCAGCAGGTGCGGGACGTGCGCATGGGGCCCGGCGAGTCGGCGGTGGTGAACGGCTACCGCTTCGACTACGTGCGCCCGACGGCCCAGATCGACGAGGCCGGTGGCAAGCTCGAGCGGATCGAGCTCGGTTCGGTGGTGCGCGTCAGCCGTAACGGCAAGGAGGTGGCGATTCTCGAGCCCAGCCGCGGCTACTACCCGAACATGGCGCCGATGGCCGGGGCGGTCAGCCGCTTCTTCGAGGGCGAGTCGACCAGCGAGATCGCCCTGAAGGCCGGCTTCCTGCGCGACGTCTGGGTCGCCGAGACGCCGGACATCTCGCTCCTGACCCCCGTGATCGAGAAGGGCGACGCCGTCTTCCAGCGCGCCGACCGCGCCGGGCTGAGCGGCGAGGCGCGCTCGATCTTCCTGGCCGAGGCGCTCACCGGCCTGACCGCCCGCTACCGGGACGCGCCGCCGCCGGCCACTTTCCGCCTGATCGTCTCGCCGATGGTCTTCTGGGTCTGGGTCGGCTCCATCATCGTCTTCGCCGGTGGCCTGATCGCCGCGTGGCCGTCGCTCGGCGCGGTGCGCGACCTCGTCAGGGCCCGTTATGCGGCCCGCGTGGCCCAGGACCTCGAGCGCGCCTAGCCGCGTAGGCTCGAAGCCGTGGAGATCCTCGCCGCGATCTGCGTCATTGCGCTGCTGGGCGTGACCGCGCTCTTCGTCGGCGCGCCGCTGCGCCGGCGCCCCGGGGAGGCAGCCGGGTCGCTCGAGGGCCGGATCGCCGACCTGGAGGCCGCACGGGACGCCCGCTACCGCGAGATCCGCGAACTCGAGATCGACCACCGGACGGGAAAGCTCGACGACCAGGACTGGCGGCGCCTGGACCGCGAGCTGCGCGCCGAGGCGATCGAGATCCTCAGGGAGCTCGACGAGCTGCGCCCGCAGGGCGCCGAGCCGCCCGCCTCCCGCTAGCATCAGCGCCGATGACCGCGATTCTCACCGGCCTGGTGGCCGTCCTCTCGGTGGTGGTGATTTTTCTGATCCTCATGCACTCGGGCCAGGACGCCGGGCTCTCGGGCGCCTTCGGCGTCGGCACCGGCGAAGGCTCGCTGGGGGGCGGTTCGCTCGTCGAGCGCAACCTCAACCGCTGGACGGTGGCCGTGGCCGTCGTCTGGATGCTCTCGATCATCGCGCTGGTCAAGTTCGGCTGACCGGCCCGCTCCGTGACCCTTGACGCCACGGTCGCCGTCGTCGGGCACGTCGAGTGGATTGACTTCGCCGTCGTCGACCACGTCCCCGCACCGGGCGAGATCGTCCACGCCACCTCCAACTTCGCCGAGCCGGCCGGTGGCGGCACGGTCGCCGCCGCCCAGGCGGCACGCCTGGCGCAGGCGACGCACTTCTTCACGGCGGTGGGAGACGACGAGCTGGGGACGATCTGCGACCGGCAGATGCACGAGATGGGCTTCGAGCTGCACGCCGCGGCCCGGGCCGGCGAGTCACAGCGCCGCGGCTGGACCTACCTCGATTCCGCCGGCGAGCGGACGATCACCGTGATCGGCGAGCGGCTGGGGCCGGCGGCCTCCGACCCGCTGCCCTGGAAACTGCTGGACGGCTGCGACGCCTGCTTCGTCACCGCCGGCGACGCTGAGGCGATCCGGCTGGCCCGCAGGGCGCGGGTGCTGGTGGCCACGCCCCGCGCGATGCCGGAGCTGCTCGAGGCCGGGGTCGAGGTCGACGTGCTCGTGGGCAGCGGCTCCGACGGCGACGAGCTGGCCGGCGAGGAGAGCCTCGCCGGGGCGGCCGGCGTGGTCGCGCGCACCGAGGGAGCAGGCGGTGGCAGCTGGCGCTCGTCCGACGGCTCGGCCGGCCGGTGGGCCGCGGTGCCGGTCCCGGGCAACGCGGTGGACAGCTACGGCTGCGGCGACTCGTTCGCCGCGGCGCTCACCTGTGCGCTGGGCGCCGGCCAGGAGCTGCCCCAGGCGCGGGAGCTGGCGGCCCGTGCCGGGGCGGCCTGCCTGGCCGGGCGCGGGCCCTACGGCGCCCAGCTGACGCTCAGCTGACCGGCTGCCAGGCCGCCTGGTAGAGCCCGAGCAGCTCGTCGGGGCCGGCCGGGGGAGGGGTGAGGGCTAGCTCGGCACGCCGGGCCGCGGCCCGGGCGCACTGCTCCAGCAGATCCTCCCCGACCCCGATCTCCTCCAGCGAGGTGGCCCCGGCGCGCGCGGCAAAGCGGCGCGCCACCTCCTCGGCGGGCTCGCCGAGCGACTCGTCGATGGCCGCCATCTGCCCGGGACGGCGCTCGCGCAGGGCGGCGACGGTCACGGGGAGCATCGCCGCGTTGGCCGGCCCGTGGCCGGCCCCGGCCAGCCGCACGAGGGTCTGGCTCATCACGTGGTGGATCCCGTACCAGTTGGCGTCGATCGCGTAGCCGGAGAGCAGGGCACCGAGGGCCAGGCGGTCGATGTCGGGCTCGCCGGCGGCGGGCAGTCCTTCCGAAAGCAGCCGCGCGGCGCGCAGGGCGGCCATCGTGGGAACCGGGCTGGCCAGCGAGGTGCAGGCCCCCTCGATGGCGTGGCCGAGGGCGTTGGCCGCGCTCGCCGCCAGGCCGGGCAGCGGCTGGGAGGCGCTGACGGTCGGGTCGTTTATTACGAGGCAGGCCCGGACGGTGCCCGTGCCCTCGGGGGCGTCCCGGGCCTGGCGGTGGATCCAGGTCATCTCCGCGGCGCTCAGGGTGGTGGGGATCGCGGCCACCGCCACCTCCCGCGGCAGCGCCGCGGCTACCGCCTTGGCGGTGTCGATCACCCGGCCGCCCCCCAGGGCGACGAGCCGCTCCCCGGGCAGCTCCATCGCCAGCAGGTCGCCGGCGATCTCGTCGACCCGGCCGGCGGGCACGTCGACGACGGTGGCCGCCAGCGCGGCCAGTCCCGGAAGCTGCTCGCGCGCCCGCGGGGTCGAAAAGAGCATGAACCCGTCGCCGATAAGGCGCGGGGCCTCCACCACCGCGCCACGCCCGAAACGGACCGTGCGTTCGCCGTCGCGCCAGCTGAAGTCGAACTCCACGCCCCGATGATCGCAGGGACCCGGGGCCGGGGCCCAGTGCGCCGGAGAGGACTCGAACCTCCACGAGCTAATCGCCCACTAGCCCCTCAAGCTAGCGCGTCTACCAATTCCGCCACCGGCGCCGGTGAAGGCCCGTACGCGGTGCACGGGAGGCGAAAGCGTAGCACCCGGCGCCCGGCTGTCGGGCCTCCCGTGACCCCGTATTGGCGGGGATTTACGGGGCCGTCGGGTTCCGTCCAACCGCGCCGCTACATTATCGAACACATGTTCGTACGACCCCTTGAGCGAGGCACCCAATGGACCTGACCAAGCGCCAGCAAGAGATCTTCGACTTCATCCGCAGCTACTCCGAGAAGAACGGCTACCCGCCGACCGTCCGGGATATCGGCAAGGCGGTGGGGCTCGCCTCCTCCTCGACGGTGCACGCCCACCTCTCCAACCTCGAGAAGCTCGGGGTGCTGCGGCGCGACCCGACCAAGCCGCGCGCGCTCGAGCTGCTCGACCGTGCCACCCGGAGTGCCGGCTCGGCGGTCCAGGGCGCGATCGACAAGGTCCGTCCCGGTGGCCTTCCCGTCGTCGGCGCCGTCGCCGCCGGTTCGCCGGTGCTCGCCGAGGAGAACATCGAGGAGTACGTCCAAGTTCCAGCCGCGGCCGGGGGAGAGGACGGCGAGTACGTGCTCCGCGTTAAGGGCCAGTCGATGATCGACGCCGGGATTCTCGAAGGCGACTTCGTTGTCGTCCGCCCGCAGGACGACGCCAGTGATGGCGAGATCGTCGTGGCGATGGTTGGCGACGACGAGGCGACCGTGAAGCGCTTCTTCCGCGAGAGCGATCACATCAGACTGCAGCCGGAGAATCCGGCAATGCAACCGATCCGCACCAAGGACGTTCAAGTCCTCGGGCGGGTCGTTGGACTCTTTCGGAGCGTCCGATGAGCGCCGTTACGCTCACGCCGCTCCGCAGGGAGCGCCCAAGCAGCAGCGGTTGTCGCACCGCTGCCCAGGGTGCTCGAGGGCTCACGCTCGACGATTTGTTCGTCGGCGTATGGGAGGGCCTTCACGCCGACCATTCGGTCGCGTGCCCGGTCTGCGGCGCGGCAATGATGCCGCGCGTCCAGACTGGGCCGCGCCCGGTGGCCGGAAAATGTGACAGCTGCCTCTCAGTTCTGGGCTAGTTCTACGCTCCTGTCAGCGGGCGGTGATGAATAGCTTCTGAGCTGAATTGCCACCGACGCCGGAGGGCTCGACTTGAATGTCGATCCCACCTTGCAGCTCGCCAGCCAGCCACGGCGTATTGCGCGGTGGGACGCCGTAGCACCTGCTGCCGATCGCCCATGAAAGGGTGATCGTCGGCTTTGTCTCCTTGTTGCTAGCTGTGTCGGTTTGCATCTCCGTGTCGGTGGTACTGAGCGCGTCGCACTTACCTGAGCCGTTGGGCAGGTCGGGCGTGTACTTGAAGCCGCCGAGGTCGTAGAAGGCGTTGTCGGCAAAGCCCGCTTCGCCGTCAAACGCGAGGCGCTGCGGACGATAAAGCTCAACGTTGAGCGTGTCACTCTGAGAGAGCGGGATGCTTGGGCTATCGACTCGCGGGCCGTCCGGTCCGCTGGTGTTCCTTGAGTAATCAATCGTTCCCGTCGCATTGCCAGCGCTGTAGCGAATCACCATCGGATTGGTCACGAACACGAACCCAGGGCTGGAGGTGAACTCGTGGGTTTTGCCGTCAGCCGTCGTCAGGCGGATCGCGAACGTATCCTGACCCGACGGCAGATCGTCGGCGCTGAACTTATGCGCCGCAGTGAGCGTCCGGTTGCCGCAGAGCTTCCCGTTGCCGATTGTCCACTGGTAGTCACCGGTGTTGCAAGCATCGCCAAGCTCGGCATATTCGGTAGGAGCATACGCCACGTCCAAACCCTTCATTTCGGTCTTTGTGACCTGTGAGCCGCATACGGTCGGGATCGAGGCGAAAACCATGCTCATCGTATTCGTCACAGCCTCCGGAACAGATGTCAACGTGGCAGCAAACGGCCCTGCACCATAGGCGTTGATCGTGCCAGCAAAGCCGGGCTGCGTTGCTTTGAAGTTAGTGAAAATCTTGAAGTCGACCGCCGCGCAGGTCGTGCTCGTGTCATCGGTCGCGGACGGCGTTGGCGTGTCGCTATCGGACGAATCGGTCTTGCTGTCGCCGTCATCGTTTACGTCGAAAGCGTTGGGCACGCCATCCTTGTCGAGGTCGCCACCGAGCAGCTTGTCGGGCTGCACACGTTGGCCAGGCTGATTTGGTTGGCCGGGCTGGTTTGGTTGGCCGGGCTGGTTTGGTTGACCGGGCGTTTGGCTGGCCTTTGCCCCCGAGATAGCCGCTTTACCGTAAGTGCCTACGCCAAGAGGCTTGCCCTTGACGGCCTTGACCGCTGAGCTGCTTGCTTTGTCAGCCGCGTTTGAGGGCGCCCCAGCGGTGGCGTAGCCCTGTTGTTTCGTTACTTTCGTCACAGTCAGGGTGCCAAGGCTTGTCGTCGGCTGCGCCGTCTTGAGTTTCGTATAAACGACTGTGGCCGATCTCGATTTGCTGCCCTTCCAGCCGAGCACTACAGGACCGAAGTACTCACCCTTGCTGGCTGCCTTTGCGCCGCTGACGAGCTGCAGCGTCGAGCCAGCGATAGTCGCGACGCTTTTCGTCTTTAGCGATATAGACTGAGAGTCCGACTTGATCCGCGCCGAAGCAAGCAAGCTACCCCCTTTGCCGACCAGCAGCAGCGATAGATTCTTGCCCTTCTTGACCGTCAGCTTCAGGGTATAGGACCTATTCGAGGCCGCAGCGGCGGGTTGCGCGCAAGCTAGGGCTGCAAGCACAATAAGCGCCGATAGGGCAACCTTCGTGAAGAGATTAGAACCGGCGACCTTTGTCTTCATCGTCCCTCCTCGCGAAATCCAACGAAATCAACATTACTACTCTCGCCGCCATCGTGCGCCGGTTAGGCCGGCTGCCCTGGCTCGAGGCCTTCCCGCACGCCAGCAGCTGGGCCGCGGTTGGCGTTACCCGCTAACCTCTGCTGCGCACGCCAGACAGCTGCGGCGGGAGAGAAAACCCGTCGAGGAAAGTCCGGACATCGCAGGGCACGGTGGTCGGGAGACCGACCTGGGGAAACCCACGGGAAAGTGCCACAGAAATACACCGCCGATGGCGCGAGTGGGTTGGACGTCCGCTCACTTGTGAACAGGTAAGGGTGAAATGGTGCGGTAAGAGCGCACCGGCGTCGTGGCGACACGGCGGCCAGGCAAACCCCACCGGATGCAAGACCAAGCAGGACCGTTCGCAGGCTGCCCGCCAAGGTCCAGGTAGGTCGCAAAGATGGATGGCTGTCCACGACAGAATCCGGCTTACCGGCGCGCTAACGGAAGGGCCCCGCACGCGGGGCCCTTCCCATTTGCGGGGCCGGCCCGGGCCGACATGGTGATCGCCCAGGCCGGCGAGGCGTACGAAATGAGCCGGCGCCGGTCCTGAGAGGTCACTATGCTGACACGAACATATGTTCGTGTCAGTGGTTGCCCTTCACATCCCGCGGTTCGCCCTCTCGGTGGCGGCCGGTGGCAGCCGCGACCTGCTGGCCGGCCCGGCCGCCCTCGCGCCCGAGCCGGGGCGCCCGGCGCTGGTGAGCCAGCCCTCGCCGGCGGCCGAGGCGGGGGGCGTCCGTGACGGGATGGCGGTGGGGGAGGCGCTGGCGCGGGTGCCCGGTATCCGGCTGCTGCCGCCCGACCCGGTGGCCGTGCAGGGCCGGTGGGAGGAGGTGCTGCGCGCCCTGGAGGGGATCGGGGCGCTGGTGGAGGACGCCGGCCCGGGGACGGCCTGCTTCGAGGCCGGCGGCCTTCGCCGGCTCCACGGCGGCACCTCCGGGGTGGTCGAGGCGGCCCGCCGGGCGATCGGCCGCCCGGCCCGCTTCGGCATCGGGCCCAACCGTTTCTGCGCCGTGGCCGCCGCCGGCCACGCGCGCAGCCGCCGGCCGGCGACCATCGAGGGAGCCGCCGGCCTGGCACCACTCCCGGTGGCCCTGCTCGCTGGCCGCGAGCGCATCGCCCACCTTCCCGAAGAGCTCGAGCGGCTGGGCGTGGCGACGCTGGGTGCCCTCGCGGCACTGCCCCGGGCATCGGTGGCCGAGCGCTTCGGCCGCGACGGGCTGCTGGCCCGGGAGCTGGCCTGTGCCCAGGACGCTCCCCTGCGCCCGCGGCTCCCGGGAGAGAGCATGGAGGAGACGCTGGCCCTGCCCGAGGCGGCCTGCGGGCCTCAGCTCCAGCGCGCCCTGGAGCTGCTCACGAGCCGTCTTCTGGCCCGCCCCGAGCGCCGGGGGCGCCCCCTTCGTGGCGCCGTCCTGGGTGCCGCCCTGGAGGGGGGAGGGAGCTGGCGCCGGCCGGTCACCTTCCGCGAGCCGCTGGAGGACCGCGAGCGCATGGTCCTCGCGCTGGGTCGCCAGCTCGAGGAGCTTCCCGCCCCGGCGGCCTCGCTCTCGCTGGCGGCCCGCGCGTTGGGCGCTGCCGGCTCTCCCGACCGGGAGCTCTTCTCCTCGGTGCGGGCCCGCCGGGACGAGCGCCTCAGGGCGGCGCTCGGTCAGGTGCGGGCCGCCGCCGGGCCGTCCGGGGTGGTGAGGGTCCTGATGGTCGACCCCGGCTCGCGGCTTCCGGAGCGCCGTGCCGTCCTGGCTCCCTACGAGCGATGAGCCCGATCGACAGCCGGCTCGGCGTCCCGCGCCGGGTGGTGGTCCTGGCCGGCCCCGGGGGGCGCCCGATCGAGGTGGCCGGCCGCGAGGTGGTGGCGGTCCGCGAGAGCTGGCTGGTGGAGGACCGCTGGTGGACCGGCGAGCCGCTCAGGCGCCGCTACTGGGAGGTGGTGACCGTCGCCGGGGACAACCTCGTCGTCTTCCGTGACCTGGTCGCCGGCGGCTGGTTCTCCCACCGCTGATTCCCAACACTCCGGCAGTAGAGCGGTAACCGGAACCGGGCGAGCTTGGCCGCGTGGGCGGCGAATCCGGGCAGGCCAGCAGCGACTACATAGCCATCCTCCTCGTCTGCGCCTGCGTGCTGGGAGCCGGCGGCGCAGCGGCCTCCGCGGCGAACGGGACCGGCCTGGCCGGCGCGGTAAGCGCCCAGTTTGCGCGGGCGATCTGCCGGGTCTCGGGCGGGGACTGCGAGCGCGACCGGCTGCCCTGCGTGACCTCGATCCGCGCGCGGGTGGACGACCTGACCGGCGTCGTGGCCGTAATCCGCCTCTCCGGCGGGCGCACCCTGCTGCGCGAGCGCCGCTCGGACGGCATGGAGCTGATCACGCTGGCCGAGCGGGGCGGCCTGGGGCTCGAGGTCGGCGCCGGCGCCGAAGGCGTCCTCGGCGTCCAGGGAGAGGCCGGCCAGGTGGTAGCGGCCCTCGGCCCGGGACTCCATTCCCTTCTCGCCCCAGGTGAAGTCCGGCGCCGGCGGGCTGCCGATCCGGTCGACGAGGGCCTGGGCCTGG
>JBJTBE010000052.1:0-27372 GCA_046091165.1 Solirubrobacterales bacterium
GAGGAGGCCGGAGGGGCGTGAGCTGGTCGCTCGCCGACATCCCCCGGCTCGACGGCACGGTCGCCCTGGTCACGGGCGCCAACAGCGGCCTGGGGTTGGTCACCGCCCGCGAGCTGGGCGCCGCGGGTGCGCTGGTCCTCATCGCCTGTCGTGACCGGGCTCGAGGCGCCGAGGCGCTCAGCGACCTGCACCGCATGGAGCCCGGGGGCTCCTTCGAACTCGTGGAGCTCGACCTGGCGAGCCTGCCGTCGGTCAGGGAGGCCGCGGCCATCGTCCACGGCCTGACCGGCCGCCTGGACGTCCTGGTCAACAACGCCGGCGTCATGGCCCCTCCCTACCGCCTGACCGAGGACGGCTTCGAGCTCCAGCTCGGGACAAACCACCTGGGCCACTTTGCCCTCACCGGGCTGCTGCTCGACCTGCTGCAGTCCTCCCCGGCGCCCAGGGTGGTCAACGTGAGTTCCAGCATGCACCGGACCGGCCGCATCGACTTCCAGGACCCGCAGTCCGAGCGCCGTTACCGGCGCTGGACGGCCTACTCCCAGTCCAAGCTCGCCAACCTCCTGTTTACCTACGAGCTGCAGCGGCGGGCCACCGATGCCGGCTGGGACCTGGTGGCGGCGGCGGCCCATCCCGGCTGGGCGGCGACCAACCTGCAGTTCGCCGGGATGGGGATGGACGGCTACCCGTTCCTCGCGGGCCTCACCGGCCTGGGCAACCGTCTCTTCGCCCAGGACGCTGAGGCGGGTGCGCTTGCTCTCCTCTACGCCGCCACCGGCGTCGACCTTCCCCCCGGCGCGTTCGTCGGCCCCGACGGGCCCCTGGAGATGCGGGGCGCGCCGACCCTCGTGGAGCCCGCGGCGGCGGCCCGTGACGAGATCGCCGCGCGGCGCCTGTGGGAGCTCTCCGAAGGGCTGACCGGCGTGGCCTATCGCTGGCCGGCTGCGCCGGCGCGGACCTAGTAGCCGGTGGGATGCCGCACGACGTAGCCGGAGCTGGAGCGGGCACGGCGGTCCCAGCGGGTGCCGTCATCCATGCCGGAGGTGTCGTAACGGCGGATACCGCCGGCGGTGCGGATGGTCATGAAGACGTGGCCGCCGCTGGCGTAGATGGTGATCCAGCGACCCCGACCCGGCGAGCCGTAGTTCATGAAGCCGCCGGAGGTGCGGGAGCGGCTGAGCAGCCCCGCACCATGAAGGACGTAGGAGACCGAGCCGGAGCAGTCGTAGCCCGAGTCACGGAAGCTCCCGTGTCCGCCCCCGTACTTGTAGGGCAGGCTGTCGATCCGGTGAGCTGCGGCGATGGCGAGTCGCACCCGGCCCGGGATCCCACCGCCTCCGCCGCCGGTCCCTCCCCCACGCTTGAGCACGGGGCGGTTGGCCCCGAATCCGAGCGCGCGCCATGTTGCGGGGCCGACGACGCCGTCCGCCGAGAGGCCGCGTGAGCGCTGGAAGTTCTTGACCGCCCGCAGGGTTCCGGGCCCGAAGATCCCGTCGGCGGAGATGCCCAGGCGGCGCTGGAGGGCGCGGACCGAACCGCGCTTGCTGCCGGAGTTGCCGCCGCGGTTGCTCGCCTTGCGGCGCCCCCCGGAGCGATTGGCGAGGGCCCGCCAGGTGGCCGGACCGACGATCGCGTCGGGCTTGAGCCCGCGTGAGCGCTGGAAGGCGCGGACCTTGCGCCTGGTTCCCTTGCCGTAGATTCCGTCGGCCGGGATGCGCAGGTGCTTTTGCAGTACGCGAACCTTCTGTCCCCGGTCCCCCGGCTTGACGACCGGCATTGCCGCGGCGTCTGAGGTGGCGAGACCTGCGCTGCCGGCGAGGGCCAGCGCCAGGGCTGCCAGCAGCAGCAGGCACGCGGTACGCAGCGATCTGTTCACCGTATGGGTCATGTCTTTCCTGTGTGCCTGCGAGGTGAGCTGTCGGGCTCGCGAGGCTGGCGCCCCGCTACGCCGCGGCATTGCGGCGATTCGCCCCCGCGAGCCGTGGCTCGCATTGGGTCCCCCGCCCGCCCTCCGTGGTGGAGGGCAGCTAGGCGAGGCGGGAACCTAACAACCGCTGGTAGCCGGCCTGCAGGATCTGCTGCAGGGAGCGTCGGGGCCCGCAGATAGGGCGGTTATCTGCCGCTACCGGCCTCCGGCGACCTCAGACGATGCGGACCGGTGTCCCCACGGGGACTGCCCGGTAGAGGCGGCTGATGTCGGCGTTTCGCATCCGGATGCAGCCATTTGAGGGGCGGCCGGGAATCAGCTCGGGCTGGCCTGTTCCGTGAATTCCAATTACCCCGCCCAGCGGCCAGTCCTCCAGCCTCGGCGCGTAGGCGGAGGTGCCCAGGGCACGGCTCCCGTAGAGAGGGTCGGGCTTGTAGGTCAGCTTCTCCCGGACCCAGAACCTTCCGCCGGGAGTTGGGGTCCTGCTTTTGCCGACTCCGACCGGAAAGCTCATGAGGCGCCTGCCGTCGCGGTACAGGGTCACCCGCAGGGCCTTGCGGTCGACGATCAGTGAGGTCGTGATCACCCGGTAGCGCCCGAGGGCCTCCCGGCGCACCCAGCCGGTCTGGCCGTTTGGCCGGCGGGGAATCCGGATCTTGACCCAGCGCCGGCCGTCCGACCCCGTTACCTCCATCAGAGCCAGGTAGACCTCCGGGGCCCCGTGCTCGGTCGTGGCCCGCAGGCCCGGACCCTGCGGGGCGTCGGGGTCGGGACGGCTGCGCACCTTCACGATCAGCTCGGCCGTCGCCACCCGCGTCTCACTGCGCTCGTTGCTCAGCCGCACCGTCTGTGCCTCTCCGGCGGGTACCTCGTCCTGCGCCGCCGCGGGCGACGCGGCCAGCAGGCAGCCACCGGCAGCGATCACTGTCGCCATCCTGCGGGTCACTGCGTGTCTGCGGCCGGTCTGGGATTCATGAAGGCAACCCGGGTCGGAAGGCCGATCTCCCGGCGGGCAACAGCGATGCGCCGGCCGGGCTGGACGGCATCCCTGATGCTAGCCACGGGCGGCGGATCAAGCGCCGGCAGGGCATCCAGCGAGTCGGTCGTGAAGGTCACGCCCCACACGTCCGAGCCGCCGTCACCGGTACCGGAACGGCCGACCAGCTCCACTACGCACGGGCCCGCCAGGAAGAAGGCCTGGTCGACCTCCTGGTTCCCCGCCCTGCCCTCACGCTCGAGGCGAAGGTCAAGCCCCGCTTCCAGGAGCGCGTCCCGGGCCCGCTCCATCGCGGTGGTGCTGATCACGACATGGTCGACGCCGACGACGCCGTTCGGGTGATCGCGGTCCGGGATCTCTCCGGATACCTCGATCTCCTCTTCCAGCCCGGCGCCGTCGAGACCCGACGGAGGGTCGATCACGAGACGCGTGCCTGCCCCGTCGGGCCGGCCGAAGAGCACCTGCACCGCGCCGGTGGCAAAACCGGCCTCGGAGCAGGCAAAGCCCGCGGCCTTCCAAGGCTCGCTGTCACCAGGGACCGCCAGTGCGACGACACGACTGTCGGGGGTTGCGACCACCTGCACAGGATGGCGCACCCGGGCAGACGGCTCGCCGCGCTCTCCCGCGGTTATCCTCGTGGCAATGGCCCAGAAGGCGCGTCAGGTCCGGATCAACCAGAAGTCGGCGATGGCCGACATGCAGGCGCTGGAGAAGCGCAGCGACGACGAGCTGCTGCGGGAGCAGAAGTACCGCTCCGCCGCGCTGTCGATCCTCGGGGCGCGGGCCGCAGAGCGCTACGACGCCGAGGCGGCGCGTGACTACTTCCGGCAGGCCATTGCCGCCGCCAGGCCCCAGGAGCGGATGCAGATCCGGCGCATGGCCGACGCCTCCATCGCCCTCGCCGAGCGCCGCCCCGACGACCTGCGCGAGGCGGTGGAGAAGCTGGGCCAGGAGGCCCCGTCGAGCCGCCAGCTCTTCCTCCTGCGGCTCACCGGCCTCATCTCCCCTCCCCCGGGCTCGAGCATCTGGCTGCGCCTGCGGGGCATCGGGCTGCTCCTCCTCATCGTCGCCGGGCTCCTGGCGATCGGCTTCGGGATCGTGAAGCTCGTCTCGATCCCCCTCGGCGGGACCTCCTCCGGGGCGGCCCTGGGGATTGGCGCGGTTCTCATCCTCGTCGTCCTGGGCATCCTCGCCCTGGTCGGGAGAGTCCGCCAGAGAAGGGCCCGGGCGGCAGCGTCGGGCGGCTAGCCCGGTGTGCGGCCGGTTCACGCTGGCCCCGGCCTCGGGCCAGCTCTTCGGGCCCCGGTTCGGCCTGGCCGAGGACGTGAACGTCGGGCAGCGCTGGAACGTCGCGCCGGCCACTTCGATCCCTGTCATCACCCGCCGCAACGGAGGCAACAGAGCCGACTGGATGCATTGGGGGCTGGTTCCCAGGTGGGCCGACTCCCCCGCGGTCGGCGCGAAGATGATCAACGCCCGGGCCGAGACGCTGGCCGAAAAGCGGTCGTTCAGCCCGCTGCTCGAGTCCCACCGGTGCCTTGTGCCCGCCGACGGCTTCTACGAGTGGCAGAAGCGCCCCGCCGGCCCCAAGCAGCCCTGGTATTTCCACCAGCCCTCCGGCGAGGTCTATTCGTTCGCCGGCCTTTGGACGAGCTGGGCGCCCGGTGAGGGGGTCGAGCCGCTGGAGAGCGTGACGATCATCACCACTGAGCCCAACGACCTGGTGGCTCCCGTCCACAAGCGCATGCCGGCGATCCTGGCCGCCGACGCCGAAGAAGGCTGGCTCGACGCCTCAACGCCGGTTCCGGAGGCGCTCGGGCTGCTCGGCCCAGCCGGCGATGGGTTGCTGGTCGCCGAGCCGGTATCGACCTGGGTCAACAGCGTGGCGCACGACGATGCCGCCTGCGTCGAGCCGCTGGCCGGCGAGCCCGGCGACGAGAGCCCGAGCCTCTTCTGATGGCTGCGCTTCGCCCGCCCCACCAGTCACAATGGCGCCCGTGCGCCGCTTCCTGATCGTCGCCAACCCGGTCGCCGGCGGTGGCCGGGTGGCTCGCGAGCTTCCCTCGGTGCGCCGCGAGCTTGCCCGCCTGGGGCTCGATGCCGCCGTCCACCTGACCGGCTCGCTGGCCGACGTTGCGGCACTGGTCGAACAGGCGCGGGACGAGGCGCGCGTGCCGGTGGCCTTCTCCGGCGACGGGGTCGTCGGCGCGGTAGCGGCGGCCGCCTCGCGCCTCCCGGACCCCCTCTTCGGGGTTCTCCCCGGCGGAACCGGCAACGACTTCTGCCGCCATATCGGCATACCCGACGACCTCACGCTGGCCTGCGCCACCCTGGCCGGCGGAACCGAGCAGCCGGTGGACATCGGCGAGGCCAACGGCGTGCGCTTCCTGGGCATCGCCAGCGCGGGCTTCGACTCGGAGGCCAACGCAGCCGCCAACCGCGCTCCACGCTGGCTGGGGCCGGCGGTCTACACCTGGGGGGCGCTCGTGGCGCTGGCCCGGTGGAAGCCGGCGCGCTTCACGGTTGGCGTCGACGGGAACGAGACGAGCTTCGACGGCTGGTCGGTGATCTGCGCCAACACGAGCGTCTACGGCGCCGGCATGTTCATCGCACCGGACGCCAGGACCGACGACGGCCGGTTCGACGTGATCTGGACCTTAAAGACGGGGAGGCTCAGGTTCCTCGCCCTCTTCCCGCGGGTCTTCAAGGGGACGCACGTGGAGGTCGAGTTCGTGCACGTCGAGCGCGGGCGGAGGGTCAGCTTCAGCTCGAGCCGTCCCTTCACCGTCTACGCCGACGGCGACCCGATCACCGAGCTTCCGGCCCGGATCGAGCTCCTGCCGGCTGCGGCCCGAGTGCTGGTGCCGGCGTGAGGCGCCTTCGCGCCGCCCTGGCCGCGCTCGTCGCCCGGGCGTGCGCGGTCGTGCTGCGCGCCGCCGGAAGGGGCGCCACCAGCCTGCCCGGGCGTGTCCTCCTGGCCATCGACCCCGATGCGATCGCCGAGCGCGCGGCACGGCTGCCCGGTGGAAGCGTGGTCGTCTCGGCGACCAACGGAAAGACCACCACCTGCTCGATGCTGGCGTCGATCCTCGAAGAGGACGGCGACCGGCCGGTTCACAACCGCGCCGGGGCCAACATGGCCGGGGGGATTGCCAGCACCCTCCTCGAGCAGCACGGCGACATCGGGCTCTTCGAGGTCGACGAGTTCTGGCTCGACGGGCTCGTCGGCCAGCTCAAGCCACGGGCCGTGGTGCTGGGAAACCTCTTTCGCGACCAGCTGGACCGCTACGGAGAGCTCGACACGATCGTCTCGCGCTGGTCCGTGGTGGCCGCCGGGGCCGACGCCGGAAGGCTCGTACTCAGCGCCGACGACCCGTCGATCGCCGGGCTTGGGGACGGCGTCGACGGTGCGCTCTACTTCGGGATCGAGGACGCCTCGGTTGGAACGCACAGCTCACAGCATGCTTCCGAGCAGGTGCGCTGCCCGCGCTGCGCCTCCTCCCTCGCCTATTCGGTCTGGTACGTCGGCCACCTCGGCGACTACCGCTGCCGCAGATGCGACTGGGCACGCCCGCAGCCGGCGGTGACCGCCTCGGCAATCGAGCTGCTCGGCCTGGGCGGAAGCCGTTTCACGCTGGGTCTCGACGGCCGGCAGCTGGACGTGCAGATCCCCCTTCCCGGCCTCTACAACGTCTACAACGCCACTGCGGCCGCAGCCGGGGCGCTGGCCATCGGGGTCGATCCGGAGACGATCGCCGGAGGTCTTCGGGGGCTTGTGCCGGTTTTCGGACGCGCCGAAACGGTCGAGGTGGCCGGAAGGCCCTGCTCCATCCTCCTGGTCAAGAACCCGGCGGGAGCCAACGAGGTGATGCGAACCGTGGCCCTGGAGGAAGGCCGTCACGACGTGCTCTTTGTGCTCAACGACCTGATCGCCGACGGACGGGACGTCAGCTGGATCTGGGACGCCGACTTCGAGGCTCTCGTGCCGCGCGTCGCCAGCGCAGTCTGCAGCGGGACGCGGGCGGTGGAGATGGCCCTGAGGCTGAAGTACGCCGGGGTCCCCGACGAATCGCTGAGCGTGGTGGCCGAGCTCCCCGCCGCGCTGGCTGCCGCCGCCGGCGGCGAGGGAGACCGGTTGCTGGCCTTCCCGACCTACACCGCGATGCTCGACCTGCGCGAGCACCTGGTCGACGAGGGCGCCGCCCGGGAGTCTTTCGCATGAGCTCGGCGGCGGCCATCTGGCACGAGGTCGAGTGCGGGGGCTACGAGGCCGACATGGCTCTCTGGGAGCGCCTGGCCGCGCGTTACCCCGGCCCGATACTGGACGTCGGCTCGGGAACCGGACGGGTGGCGCTGCGGCTGGCTACCGCCGGGGCGAGCGTCGTTGCCCTGGACCGCGACGCGACCCTGCTCGCCGTGCTGGAGGAGAGAGCCGGGCAGGTGGCGGCCGGCAGGGTGACGGCCATTGCGGGGGATGCCCGGGAGTTCGTGAGCGAGGAGCGGTTCGGCCTGGTCATCGTGGCCATGCAGACGATCCAGCTCTTCGGGGGCGCCGATGAGCGGCTGCGATTCCTGCGGTGTGCGCGAGGCAACGTGGCGCCCGGAGGCTGCGTGGCGATCGCGCTCGCCGACCTGGGCCGGGATGCGGCCCAGGGTCCGGTTTCCTTCACGCCCGACGTCATGGAGGTCGGTGACGAGCGCTTCACCAGCCGCCCGGTGTTCGTGCATCTCGATCCCGACGAGGTTGTGATCGAGCGTGAGCGTGTCCGGACGGTGGGCGGTGGCGCGGTGGAGCGATCGGTGAGCCGCGAGGCGATAGACCGGGTCTCCCCCGGGCAGGTCATCGCGGAGGCCAGGGAGGCCGGGTTCGAGACGGCAAGCCTCGAGACGGTGCCGGCGAGCGGGAGCTACGCGGGTGCCGAGGTGGTGCTGCTCGATGGCTGAGGCACGAAAGGCCCTGCGGATAGGCGCCCTCTACCCGGACCTGCTCAACATCTACGCCGACCGGGGGAACCTGATGGTTCTCGAGCGCCGGTGCCGGTGGCGCGGCATCGAGGTGTCCACCGAAGCCGTCGGGCTCGGCGACCGGCTCGATCCGGGCCGTTTCGACCTGCTCTACCTCGGGGGCGGTCAGGACGCCGACCAGCGCCTCTGCGGCGAGGAGCTCGCCGGGGAGAAGGGGGCAGCACTGCGTGAGGCTTCTCAGGACGGCGTGGTCATCCTCGCCGTCTGTGGCGGGTACCAGTTGCTGGGTCGCTCCTACCAGATAGGCGAGGAGGTCGTGCCCGGGGCCTGCGTGCTGGACGTCGAGACGATTCGCGGGGACGGGGCACGGCTGATCGGGAACGTTGCCATCGAGGTGGAGCTCCCCGGGCTGGCGGCGCCACGGCGGCTGGCCGGCTTTGAGAACCACGGCGGGAGAACCTCGCTGGCCCCGGGGCAGGCGGCGCTCGGACGCGTGATCAGCGGCCACGGCAACGACGGGCGCTCCGGGTTCGAGGGCGCCATGACCGCAGGGACCATCGGCACCTACCTCCACGGCCCACTGCTCCCTGCCAATGCGTGGTTTGCCGACTGGCTGATCGCTCAGGCCCTCCGGGTCGATGGGCTTGCCGACCTGCCGGATGGGCTCGAGCGGGAGGCCCATGCCTCCGCCCTTGCGGCCGCCGGCCAGCCCGCCGGCTAGGCGCGGCCCGAGGAGCCGAATCCGCCGGACCCGCGGGCGGTCTCGTGCAGCGAGTCGGCTTCCGCCGGCTCGACATCCACGTATCCGACGACCAGCAGCTGGGCGATGCGCTCCCCGGCGTCGAAGGAGAACGGCTGATCCGGGTCGAGGTTAACGAGGATCACCTGCAGCTCTCCGCGGTAGCCGGAGTCGATGAGCCCGGGGGCGTTGGCCACCGTCACGCCATGACGGCTGGCCAGCCCCGAGCGCGGCAGCACGAGGCCGGCACAGCCGCTCGGAATCGCCACGGCGAGCCCGGTCCCGACGTGAAGCCGCTCCCCCGGCGCGATCGTGCCCGCCTCGATGGCGTAGAGGTCCAGGCCGGCGTCACCGTCGTGGGCGCGGGAGGGAACTTTCGCGCGCTCGTCGATCCTCAGGAACTCGACCCGGGCCATCAGCCGACCGGCTGGGCCGTCGAGTAGCCGCTGAGCCGGCGGGCGACGACGCTGGGCAGCGATGTGCGCAGGAGCACCCCGTCGGCGCGGTTCTCGCGTTCGACCAGGCCGCCAAGGCGATGGACCTGGGCAATGGCCTCCCCGTCGGCGTAAGGCACGAGGAGCTCCACCGGCTCGAAGCGGTCGGAGAACGCGTCGGCGATGCGGGCGCACAGATCGTCGGTTCCCTCACCGTCGAGCGCCGACACCTGGATCGCCTCCGGGAAGGCGATCCGCAGTTCGCTCCTGCGGGAGGCGTCGGCGAGGTCGATCTTGTTGGCCACGAGGAGGTGCCGGCTCGAGGAGTCGCCAAAGGCCTCCAGGGCCGTCTCGACCGCCGCCTGCATCTCCCGAAGGCGCTCCTCGGGCACCGACGAGTCGAATACGTGCAGGACCACGTCGGCCGAGAGGGTCTCCTCCAGGGTGGCGCCGAACGCATTGACCAGCTGGTGGGGAAGCTTGCGGATGAAGCCGACCGTGTCCGTCAGGAGGAACTGCCGGCCGTCGATCTCCATCGTTCGCGTAGTCGGATCGAGCGTCTCGAAGAGCCGGTCACGGACGACAACTCCTGCCCCGGTGAGTGCGTTCATCAGCGACGACTTGCCGCTGTTGGTGTAGCCGGCCAGCGCCACGGTCGGGACGCGGTTTCGCTGGCGCTCGGCTCGCATTGTGGACCGCGAGCCGGCCACCCGGTCGAGCCTGCGCGAAAGGGCCGAGATCCGGTCGCGCGCCAGCCGCTGGTCGGTCTCGATCTGGCTTTCGCCGGGGCCCCTCGTGCCGATCCCGCCGCCGAGACGCTCGAGGTGGGTCCACAGGCCCCGCATGCGCGCGAGGTTGTACTGGAGCTGGGCGAGCTCGACCTGGAGCTTGCCCTCTGCACTGTGGGCGTGCCCGGCGAAGATGTCGAGGATCACGGTGGTGCGGTCGATCACCGGCATCTTCAGCGCCGCCTCGAGGTTGCGCTCCTGCCGGGCCGAAAGCTCGTCGTCGGTGACGATCACGTTGGCGTCGGCCCTGCGCGCCTCCCGGCTTATCTCCTCGAGCTTTCCCGGGCCCACGTAGGTGTTGGGGTGCGGCCGCTCCCGGCGCTGGACCGAGGAGCCGACCACCGCCACACCGGCGGTGAGGAGAAGCTCGGAGAGCTCGGCCAGGTCCTCGGCGTCGCCGGTCGCCGAGACGCACCAGGCCCGCTGGCGCGCGCGGCCTCCCTTCGAGGTCTCGCGCGACCCGGAGGGCTTCTTGCGGCCGGAACGTCCGTTTACGTGCACTGCGGCGATTCTAGAGCGCCGGCGGGATGTGGCATCTTGGTGCGCGTGAGCTGTTTTGCCGGGATCGACGTGGGAGGTCCGCGGAAGGGGTTTGATGTCGCGGTGCTCGAGGGCCTGGCGCTCGTGGAGCTCCTCTCGGGCCAGGACCGGGCCGGCGTGGTGCGGGCCATCAAGGCCGGCAGGCCGCGCGTCGTGGGGATTGACAGCCCCTGCGCCTGTGCGAAGCCGGGCGAGAAGAGCCGGCCCGGGGAACGCGAGCTGGCCCGTGAGGTCTGCCCGATCTTCTACACCCCCGACGAGGCGGTGGTGAGGTCCGGGAACCCCTTCTACGGCTGGGTCGTCGAGGGCCTCGAGCTCTACCGCGCCCTTGGCCGGAGCTGCCCGGGCCCGCGGCTCGTCGAAGTCTTTCCCAGCGCCGCCTGGACGGTCTGGGCGGGCCCCAGGGCCGGCAGGCCGAAGGCCGCGTGGAGCCGCGAGGCTCTGGCCACGGCCGGGGTGACCGGCCTCCCGGCCCGCATGAGCCAGGACGCCCGTGACGCGGTAGGCGCCGCACTGGTGGCGCGCTGCGAGGGAAGCGGCGACTGTCGCGACTTCGGTGGCATCAGGGTGCCGCGGGCCGGCGCAGTAGCGTTGAAGGGGTGAGCGACGACCTCAGGCAGCGGCTGTGCGGGCGCACGCTCGAACTGGTCGACATTCCCTCCGAGTCGCGCAGTGAGGCCACCCTCGCGGCGCACGTGCTCGGGCTCCTCGAGGCCGGAGGCCTCGACGTGCGGGACGGCGGTGACGACTGCGTGCTGGCCGGGGTGCTCGGGAAGCGCGAACGCCCGCTCGTGCTCCTGGCCGGCCACCTCGACACGGTGCCCTCCCAGGGCAACATTCCCGGACGCCTGACCGCCGATGGCGTCGAGGGCCTGGGGGCTGCCGACATGAAGGGGTCGCTCGCGGTGATGATCGAACTTGCCCTCGCCGGTACCGGCGGCGCCTGCGACGTCGGCTACCTGTTCTTCGGGCGCGAGGAGCTTCCCCCCGAGCACAGCTCGCTCGTACCCCTCCTCGACCGGGAACCGGGGCTCAGGTCGGCCGACCTGGTGCTGATGATGGAGCCGACCGCCAACCGGGTACAGGCCGGCTGCCTCGGGAATCTCAACGCCACCTGGCACTTCCGCGGGCGCAGCGGCCATTCGGCGCGCCCTTGGCTGGCCGAGAACGCCATTGCGGCGCTGGCCGAAGGGGTGGCCGAGCTGGAGGCACGGGAACCGGTCGAGCACCGGTTCGAAGGGCTCAGCTTCCACGAGGTCTTCTCCGTCACCTCGATCGATGGCGGAATCGCCCGCAACGTCATTCCCGGAGAGGCCTCGGCCCACGTCAACTACCGCTACCCCCCGGGGGTGAGTCCGCAGGAGGCCGAGGAACGGCTGGCCGAGGCCTGCGGCGATCACGGAGAACTGGAGATCGAGGCCAACGCCCCGTCCGGCGAAGTGGTGGCCTCGGGGCCGCTCGTGGATGACCTGGTCGCCCTGAGCGGCGGCCCGGTTGAGCCCAAGCAGGCCTGGACGCCGGTGGCCGAGTTCGGTGCCGCCGGAGTGCGCGCCGTCAACTTCGGGCCCGGGGAGCCGGCACAGGCCCACCGCTCTGACGAGGCGATCGGCGCCGACGCGCTGGCGACCAGTTTCGAGGCGATCACGAGGCTCGCGGAGGGCGGCTCCTGAATGGAGGTTCACCCGCTCGTAGAGGAGCTGGGCGAGTACCCGTTCACCGGCCTCGAGGACGCGCGGGCCGAAGCCCAGGCCAGGGGCCGGGAGCTGATCGACTTCGGGATCGGCGCTCCGGCCGAGCCGGTACCCGAAATCGTGCGGACGGCGCTGATCGACGCGGTGGCCGCCGAGGATGTCTCCCGGTACCCCACGGCCGCCGGCCTGGCACCGCTCCGTGAAGCGATCGCGTCGTGGATCTATCGCCGGTACGGGGTTGAGGTTGACCCGGCGATCGAGCTGCTCCCCACGCTGGGCAGCAAGGAACCGATCTATCACCTGGCCGGAATCCTTCACTGGGCCGGCTCTCACCGTGACCTCGTCGTGACCACGACG
The DNA here is from genome assembly GCA_046091165.1 of Solirubrobacterales bacterium. Classification (GTDB taxonomy): domain Bacteria; phylum Actinomycetota; class Thermoleophilia; order Solirubrobacterales; family Solirubrobacteraceae; genus F1-60-MAGs163. Next base: position 12,439 of record JBJTBE010000052.1, read on the forward strand.
CCCGGCTACCCGGTGCCGGCGCGGGCGGCAAAGCTGGCCGGCGCGCAGGTCATCGAAGTCCCACTCGACCGGGAGGCCGGGTGGCTCCCCAACTTTGGCGAGATACCCGAGGAGGCGTGGCACCGCATCTCCGTGGTCTGGGTCAACTCGCCCAACAACCCGACCGGCGCGGTCGTGCCGCTCGACTTCTACGAGGAGCTGGCCGCCCGCTGCCGGCGCCATGGAGTCGTCCTGGCCTCGGACGAGGCTTACAGCGAGATCTGGGCCGGTCCGGAGCCTCCCCCCTCCGTGCTTCAGGTCTCGGACCCCACTCACGTACTGGCCTTCAACTCGCTCTCCAAGCGATCGGCGATTCCGGGCTATCGCAGCGGATTCGTCTGCGGCGACCCGCTGCTGGTGGGGGCGATGCGAACCCTGCGCCCGACCATGGGCGTGACCCCTCCCCTCTTCCTTCAGCAGGCCGCGGTGGCCGCCTGGAACGACGAGGGCCACGTCGAGGAGCTGCGCGCACGGTTCCGGGCCAAGCGGGAGGTCATGCTGCCGGCGCTTGAGCGCTACGGGCTGCCACCGGTCGGCGGTGACGCCGGCTTCTTCCTCTGGTGCGAGGTCCCCGGCGGGAACCAGGAGGCTGCATTCGCGAAGCTCCGGGACCTCGGGATTCTCGCCGCCCCCGGCACGATGTTCGGCCCCGGCGGCGAGGGCTACCTCAGGTTCGCCCTCGTGCCGGGCGAGGAGGCCTGCCGCAGGGCGGCGGCCATCCTCGACGCGGCGGCGCGGTAGGTTCGGGGCGTGGCGGCAATGAGCACCGGTTCGGCATCGGCGGTAGGCCTGGCGACCCTGGACGGCGCCGACCCGATCGAGGTCTACTTCCCCTCTCCGCGGCTGGGAGGCGACGGTGAGCCCGGGTGGCGCGAGCTCGGCCCCGATGACGGGCAGGCCGGCGAGCTGGCCGCGATGGCCGGCGAGGACGAGATACTCGGTACGCGGCGCGTGCCGGTCGCCGTGAATATCGCCGACCTCTCAAGTCCGCCGGAGAATGTGCCCGACGCCTACCTGAGGCTCCACCTGCTCTCCCATCGCCTGGTGGCGCCGCGGGGGCTGAACGTCGACGGATTGCTCGGGCTGCTGCCCAACGTGGCGTGGACCAGCCTCGGCCCGGTCGCGGCCGGGGCGGCCGACGGGGCCCGGCAGCGGGCGATGGCCGACGGTAGGCGCCTCGAGGTGCGTTCGGTGGACAAGGTTCCGCGGATGACCGACTACGTCGTTCCCCCCGGCGTCCGGATTGCCGATGCCGACCGCGTGAGGCTCGGCGCGCACCTCGCCGAAGGGACGACGGTCATGCACGAGGGCTTCGTCAACTTCAACGCCGGGACTCTCGGCCCCTCGATGGTCGAGGGGCGGATCAGCGCCGGGGTGGTCGTCGGAGCCGGCAGCGACCTGGGCGGCGGGGCCTCGGTCATGGGGACGCTTTCCGGCGGGGGCAGCGAGGTGATCACCGTGGGCGAGGACTGCCTCCTCGGCGCCAATTCGGGAATCGGGATCTCCCTGGGCGACGGATGCGTGGTCGAGGCCGGGCTCTACGTCACCGCCGGCACCGTGGTGAGCCTCTCCGACGGCTCCGAGGCCAAGGCCCTCTCGGTGAGCGGCGCCGACGGGCTCCTGTTTCGCCGCAACAGCGTGAGCGGCTCGGTCGAGGTTCTTCAGCGGGAAGGCGACTGGGGCGGCCTCAACCCCGAACTGCACGGCAGCTGAACCGGCTCAGTCCTCGAGCTGTCCCGCAAGCTCACTGGAGAGCTGTCCGCGGAAGAGCTCGTGGGCTTCGCCGGCCAGTTCAACGTCGAGCTCGGGCGAGACGGTGACGGTTAGCTCGCCGCCGTCCATCTCCACGGCAACCTCGGCCGGGCCCCCGCGCAGGACGTAATCGACCGCCGCCCCGCAGGCGCCGGTGCCGCTTGCCGTCGTCTCCCCCACCCCCCGCTCGAAGATCCGTGCCCGGATCTGCCCGGGCGCGGTTTCCGTCCACCAGCTGACGTTGGTCCGGCCCGGGAAGATCGGCGCGCGCTCGATCTCGGGGCCTGCCAACGAGAGGTCAAGCCCCTCCAGAGCTTCGCGATCGGCCAGGCGAATGGCGCACTGCGGGTTGCCGATGGCGACGTGCTGGAAGGCCCACAGCTCGCCCCCGGCGGCGATGGTTCCCCTGCCGTCCTGCGCGCCCTCGGGGACGTGGCCGGAAGCGCCCGCAGCACGGCCCATCTCGACGCGGGCGCGATCGGGGCCGAGGATCTCCGCATGGATCTCCCCGGCCTGGGTCAGGAGCGAGAACCGGTCGGCCGGGGCGCGTCCCTCCCGGTGGAGGTACAGGAAGGCCTGGCGAGCCCCGTTGCCCGAGAGCTCGGCCTCCGAGCCATCCGGGTTGAAGATCCTCAGTGTGGCGACGGCACCGGTGCCGGATGCGGGGTCGATCACGAGTATTCCGTCGGCTCCGACCCCGCGATGGCGGTCACACAGCAGCTGCACGTTGGGGGGCGTGGCCCGGAAGGCTGTGCGGGCCAGGTCGACGATGAGGTAGTCGTTGCCCAGCGCCTCCCACTTGGCGAACTCCATCTCCGTCACCCTATTGCCGCTTCCTGTCGAGGGCCGAGACGACGGTCGCGGCGGCTTCGTCCGCGCCGACCGCCGAGAGGTCGATCACCAGGGATTCGGGAAGCCGCCGGGTCCAGGTCATCTGCCGCTTGGCGTACCGCCGGGTGCGGGCCTTCATCTCGTCCACGGCACCGGCGGGAAGCTCTTCGAACCCGATGATCCCCCGGGCCGTGGGGGAAGCGCTGGCCTGGGCGGCGAGCACCTCCCCCAGGGCGCCGAGGGCCAGCATTTCGTCGACCCGGCGCTCGATCCGGGCGTAGAGCTCCTCGCGCTCACGGACGAGAGCGACCCGGAGGGTCGGGTGGCGAAGCGGCGCCTCCCAGAACGCGCCGCCGGGCTCGGCGCGGTCTCCGGCCTCGGCAAGGGCGACCGCCCGCCCGGCCCGGTAATGGTCGCCGGGGTCGATCTGGGCTGCCGCTTCCGGGGAGAGCGAGCGCAGCCGCTCGTGCACCGCGGTGCCGCCTTGTCCGGGGGCGGAGCTGCCGTCGGCAACCGGTGGGCGCATCTCCAGGCTGGTGAGGGCGGCCTGCATGTAGAGCCCTGAACCGCCGATCACGATCGGCTGGCGCCCGGTGGCAAGCGCTCCGTCGATCGCCTCGTGGGCCTCTTCGGCGAAACGCCCGGCACTCATTGCCTCCCCGATGTCGTGCGTTCCCACCAGCAGGTGTTCGAGCTCCTGCCGCTGCACGGGGGTAGGTGCGCCGCTGAGCACCTCCAGGCCCCGGTAGAGCTGGAAGGCATCGGCGGAGACGGCCACCGGGTCGGCTCCCTCGCTCCTCAGACGCCCGGCGAGCGCCAGGGCAAGCTCGGTCTTGCCGACCGCAGTTGGCCCGAAGAGGGCGATGACGCATGGCTGCGACGCGTTCACCACGCCAGTATCGCGCCGGCCGTGACAGACTCCGGGAATGGAGATTCGCGGCACTACCGCGCTGGTGACCGGCGCATCGGGCGGCATCGGAGCGGCCATTGCCGAGGCGCTGGCCCGGCGCGGCGCGGCGCTGCGCCTGACCGGCCGGAACGTCGAGGAGCTCGAACGCGTTGCGGACCGGACTGGAGGTGAGGTCGTGCCGTGCGACCTCTCGGACGCCAGGGCGGTAGAACAGCTCGCCGCCGGCTGCGACGACTGCGACATCCTGGTGGCCAACGCCGGCCTCCCCGGCTCGGGCAACCTCTTCGACTTCAGCGCCGAGGAGATCGACCGCGCACTCGACGTCAACCTGCGCGCACCGATCCAGCTCTCCCGGGAGATCGGGGAGTCGATGCGTGAGCGGGGCCAGGGGCAGATCGTCTTCATCAGCTCCCTGCTCGGGAAGATCGCAACCCCGGGGAGCTCTCTCTACTCGGCAACCAAGTTCGGCCTGCGGGGCTTTGCCGCGGGGCTGCGCGCCGACCTTTCGCGCAGCGGCGTCGGCGTGAGCGTGATCTTCCCGGGATTCATCCGGGATGCCGGGATGTTCCATGACAGCGGGACAAAGCTCCCCTCCTGGGTGGGAACCAACACCCCCGGTGAGGTCGCCGAAGCGGTGTGCCGCTCGATCGTGGAGAACCGCCACGAGACCGACGTTGCCCCGCTGATGATGCGCTCGACCGTCTGGGTCGCCGGCGCCGTGCCCCCTCTGGCGGCGAGGGTGATGGACCGGATGGGCGCCGGAAACGTGAGCAGCCAGCTTTCTACCGGTCAGCGCGACAAGCGCTGAGCCGCGCCGGCAAGCGCCATCTCGCCGGTAAGCGACTGGCTCGTGGCGGCGGTGATCGTCACCGGCAGGAGGTCGCCGGGCTCCCCCAGCCCCTCGAAGTAGACGTTCCGGTTGTGGCGGGTGCGCCCGCGCAGCTGCCCGGGGCGCTCACGCGAGTTTCCCTCGACCATCACCTCGAGCTCCCGGCCGACGAAGCGCCGGGCGCGCTCGGCGCCCCGGCGGCGCACGACCTCGACGAGACGGTCCATCCGCTCACGGGCTACGTCGGGATCGACGAACAGCGCCTCCATCCCGGCCGCCTCGGTCCCCCTGCGGGGTGAGAAGACGAAGGTGAACGCGCCGTCGAAACCCACCTCCTCGGCTACCTCGAGGGTCTCGGCGAAGTCCTCCTCCTCCTCGCCCGGGAAGCCGACGATGATGTCGGTCGTGATCGCGCAGTCCGGAAGACGCTCCCGGATCATCGCCACGCGGTCCATGTACCGGGAACGGTCGTAGGTCCGCCTCATCCGCTTCAGGACCCGTGACGACCCGGACTGGAGGGGCAGGTGGATGTGCTCGCAGACCGAGGCGAGGGTGGCATGAGCCTCGATTACGTCCTCGCGGATGTCCTTGGGGTGTGGGCTGGTGTAGCGGATGCGCTCGATTCCATCGATCCGGTCAAGGACGCCGAGCAGCTCACTGAAGGTCGAGCGCCCGGGCCGCAGGTCGCGTCCCCAGGCGTTCACGTTCTGTCCCAGGAGGGTGACCTCCCGGACCCCGGCGTCGGCCAGCGCCTGGACCTCGCCGACCAGGGAATCCGGCGGGCGGCTGGCCTCCCGACCCCGCGTGCTGGGCACGATGCAGTAGGAGCAGCGGCAGTTGCATCCCACGCTGATCTGCACCCAGGCCGAGTGGCGCTGGTCGGCCTTCATCGGGAGGTCTGCCGTGAAGCCACCGAACTCGAAGAAGCCCTGGGCGCCGATGGAGTCGCTGGTGAGGAACTCGGCCAGCCTGTCCACCTGGCCCGGTCCGAAGGCGACGTCCACGAACGGGTAGTCGGCAAAGACCTGCTCCTTCATCGACTGTGCCCAGCAGCCACCCACCCCGATCACCGTCTCCGGGCGACGTCGCTTGGCGGCCCGCGCCTCCATCAGGTGAGAGACGAAGCGCGCATCGGCGGCTTCGCGTATCGAGCAGGTGTTGAAGAGGATCAGGTCGGCCTCCTGGCGCTGCCCGACCGGCCGGTAGCCCAGCGACTGGAGCATGCCCTCCATGCGCTCGGAGTCGTGGACGTTCATCTGGCAGCCAAACGTCGTCACGTGGTAGAGCCCCGTAGCCATCGCGGCGAAGGCTAGCCGCCGTCAGGCGGCGTTGCGCTCGAAGGCGCGGATGGCGTCGTACGCCAGCTCCAGCTCGTATCCGCGGCGGACCAGGAGGCCCAGCGCCCTTTCGCGCTCACGGTCGTCGGCCGGTGGGCCGGGAAGCCTGCGGTCGAGCACCTCGAGGGCCCCGGAGAGCTCCCCTTCGCGGTCCCGGCTCAGGGCGGCGCTGGTGGCGATATCGGCCGGGATCCCAGCCGCCCTGAGGCCCTGCTCGATTCTTTCCGCGCCCCAGCCGTCGAGCGTCCTGCGGTCCTCGGCGTAGGTGTGGGCAAAGCGCTCGTCGTCTACGTAGCCGAGCTCGCAGAGACGCTCGACCGCCTGGTCGGCGGTGGCCGCGTCCACCCCGGCAACGGTCAGCCGGTGGCGGACCTGGCTCTCCGTGCGGTCCCGCTTGGAGAGATAGGAGAGGGCCTTGCCGAGCGCATCCTCCAGGCGCCCGGACGGGTCCCCTTCTCCCCCTTCCTCCACGCTCAGGCGGCCTGCGCGGCCGGCGGCTCCTCGATGTCGGGCACCTCGGCGTCTTCGGCGCGCTCGATCGGGACGACGAGATCCTGGTCGACCCCGACGGCGGCGTAGACCCTCTCCTCGATCTCCTTGGCCATCTTGGGATTCTCGGCGAGGAAGACCTTGGCGTTGTTGCGTCCCTGGCCCAGGCGCTCGTCCCCGTAGGAGAAGAAGGAGCCTGACTTGGAGACGATCCCGTGCTCGAGGCCCAGGTCGAGAATGCACCCCTCCGTGGAGATGCCCTTGCCGAACTCGATGTCGAATTCCGCCTGGCGGAATGGAGCCGCGACCTTGTTCTTGACGACCTTCACCCGGGCCCGGTTACCGACCGCCTCGGTGCCCTCCTTGAGGGTTTCGATCCGGCGGATGTCCAGGCGCTGCGAGGAGTAGAACTTCAGTGCCCTGCCTCCGGGCTGGGTCTCCGGGGAACCGAACATCACGCCGATCTTCTCGCGGATCTGGTTGGTGAACAGGCAGAGCGTCTGGGCGCGGTTCAGGTTTCCGGCGAGCTTGCGCATCGCCTGGCTCATCATCCGGGCCTGGAGCCCCACCGTCTGGTCGCCCATCTGCCCCTCGAGCTCTGCCCGCGGGGTCAGGGCCGCCACCGAGTCGACGGCAACCAGGTCGACGGCGCCGGAGCGCACGAGCATGTCCGCGATTTCGAGCGCCTGCTCGCCGTAGTCGGGCTGGGACACGAGCAGTTCGTCGATATCGACGCCGATGGTGCGCGCGTAGATCGGGTCCATGGCGTGCTCGGCGTCGATGAAGGCACAGACGCCACCGAGCTTCTGGGCCTCGGCGATGACGTGGTAGACGAGCGTCGTCTTACCGGAGGACTCGGGGCCGAAGAGCTCGACGATGCGCCCCCTGGGCATGCCGCCGATCCCCAGGGCGAGGTCGAGTGAAAGCGCCCCGGTCGGGATGGCGTCCACCTTTACCTGGGCGCCCTCGTCGCCCATGCGCATGACGCTTCCCTGACCGAACTGCTTCTCGATCTGCGCCAGCGCGCCCTTGAGTGCGTCGTCCTTGGCCTTTGCGGCCTTCTCTTCAGCGTTTGCAGCCATAGTTGTTGCCCTCTCTTTCGGCTAGGCCATATTCCGGGCTGGTCCGGACGGAAAGGCGAACGTATGTACCCCCGGGGCACGGCTCAACCCCGGATCTGTTGCGAATTGGCCCCGGCCCTAAGGCGTTTCGGGGCCCTGCTCGACGAAGGCACGGATCATGTGCATGGCCACCGTCGTCGAGCGGTCCCGCACGTCGAAACGGCTTCCGGGGAGCTGGATCGAGCGCTCGGCCAGCCCTTCCGCCCCGGCGACTGCGAAGCAGACCAGGCCGACCGGCTTCTCTTCGGTTCCGCCCCCGGGCCCGGCTATCCCGGTGATTCCCACGCCGATGTCGGCGGAGAGCCGCTCGCGGGCGCCGAGCGCCAGCGCGAGCGCCACCTGCGGGCTGACCGCCCCGGGGGCGGCGATGGTCTCGGGGGCGACGCCGGCGAGCCTCTCCTTGGCCTCGTTGGAGTAAGCCACCATGCCGCCGGCCAGGTAATCCGAGGCGCCGGGCAGTTCGCTGAGCCGCCCGGCCACGAGGCCTCCGGTGCAGGACTCCGCCAGCGCGATGGTGAGCGAACGCTCGCGCAGCAGGGCGGCGACCTGCTCGTCCACCGAGGAGCCGTCGCGCGAGAAGAGCGTGTCGGCGTGACGGCCGGCCACGAAGGCCGAGAAGGCGTCATAGGCCGGCTGCGACGATGGCTCGAATCGGGTTACGACCTCGATCTCGCCCCGGCGCATACAGGTCGTGATCTCCATATCGTCGATGCCGATGCCGTCGGCGGCGGCCAGCCTCAGCGTCTCGGCGATCTCCGACTCGGGGATGCCGAAGAGGCGGAGCATCTCCTGCCGGATCTCGGTTCGCCCCGACACCGCGGCCTGGAAGGCCTCGGTCCGCACCGCCGCCTCCCACATCGGCTTGAGCTCGCGCGGTGGGCCGGGCAGCACGACCACCGTGGGACCCTCGCCGTCGGCCGGGGGCACCACCAGTCCCGGTGCCGTGCCGATCGGCTCCAGGACGGTTGAGCCTTCGGGGATGGTGGCCTGCTTGCGGTTCCCGGCCCGGATCGCCTCCATGTCGACGTCCGGCCAGCGCCTCGTGAGCCGTTCGAGGATCGCGGCGATCCTCGACTCGAGCGCCTCGTCAACGACCATCGGGCGCCGCTGGAAGCGCCCGACGACCTCGGCGGTCAGGTCGTCGGCGGTGGGCCCCAGGCCGCCGCTGGTCACGATCAGGGAGCAGCCCTCGCGGCGCAGCCATTCCAGTGCCCCGGCCATGTCGGCCGGGCGGTCGCCGACCACGACGGTGGTCTCGTGCTCGATGCCGAGCTCGCGCAGGCGCTCCGAGCACCAGGGACCGTTGCGGTCGACGACACGCCCGGTGAGTACCTCGGTCCCCGTAACGAGGATCCCGGCGTGGATGCTCACGCGGGCGGCAGCAGGGCAGGCAGCAGGACGGCCGGGGAGGCGCCCGAGCTGCGCCCGATGAGGAAGAGGCCGACGATCACGAGGATGACCAGGACGACCGCGATGGCGCCCCGGTTGAGGAGCCGGCGACTACGGGGCTGGACCGGGTTGGCGCTGGTCGGGGCGGGAAGGTCCCCCGTGTACTCGTAGCGGAGCTTGAAGTTCTCGACCATGGCGCGGCCGTCAAGCCCGAGGTAATCGGCGTAGGTGCGCAGGAAGGCCTTGGTCGAGGTCGGCTCGGGCAAGAGATCCCACTCGCCGCTCTCCAGCGCGCGCAGGTACTTGCCGCGGATCTTGGTGTCCGCCTCGACGGTGGCGATATCCAGCCCGGCACCCTCGCGGGCGCTGCGGAGCTGCTCGGCGATCTCGGGCATTGCCCGAGAGGCTAATCAGTCCTCGTCTTCGGCGGGCGAAGCGGCAACCGCGGCTGCGTCCGGCGCCGGGGGATCCGGCGGCTCCTCTCCCCCGGGCTCAAGAGCAGCCAGCACGCGGGGCAGGTCGGCGGCGGTGATGAGGACCCGGCGGGGCTTGGAGCCTTCGTACCCGCTGATCACCCCGCGACGCTCGAGCATGTCGATAAGGCGCCCGGCGCGTGTGTAGCCGAGCCGCAGGCGTCGCTGGAGCATCGACGTGGACGCGGTATCCATCTCGACCACGAGACGGATCGCGTCGGCGAGCACCGGGTCCTCGTCGGGATCGCAGCCGTCAGGATCGCCGCTCTCGGCCGGAGCCTCGATTTCGACCTCGTCGAGCAGGTCCTCCCGGAGTGCCGGCTCGCCCTGCCCGGCCCAGAAGGCGGTCAGCTCCTCGATCTGGGCCTCGTCGATGTAGGCGCCCTGGATGCGCTGGAGCTTCGACGATCCCAGCGGCGAGAAGAGCATGTCGCCCTGGCCCAGCAGCGTCTCGGCGCCGTTCTGGTCGAGGATCACCCGGGAATCGGTCTGGCTGGAGACCGCGAAGGCGATCCGTGAAGGAACGTTGGCCTTGATCATTCCGGTGATGACGTCGACCCGTGGGCTCTGGGTGGCCAGCACGAGGTGGATCCCGACGGCACGTGCCTTCTGGGCCAGGCGGATGATCGCGTCCTCGACGTCGCCGGGCGCGACCATCATCAGGTCGGCGAGCTCGTCGATCACGCAGAGCAGGTAGGGCAGCGGCTCCTGCCCATCCTCGACGCGGCTGCGGTTGAGCTCGGCCAGCGACCGGGTCTTGGCCACCGACATCACGCCGTAGCGCCACTCCATCTCCCTGACCAGGTTCTGGAGGGCGTTGGCGGCCATCCGCGGGCTGGTGATAACCGGGGTGAGCAGGTGGGGAATGGCCTCGTAGTGGTTGAGTTCAACCTGCTTGGGGTCGACGAGCACGAGGCGCACCTGGTCGGGCGTCGCGCGCAGCAGGATCGAGCTGAGCATGGAGTTGACCGTCGCCGACTTGCCGGCGCCGGTGGTACCGGCCACCAGGATGTGGGGCATCTTGGCCAGGTCGGCAGTTACCGCCCGCCCGCCGACGTCCTTGCCGAGGAAGACGGTCAGCGGGCTGGCGTCCGGGGAGACCTCCCCGAAGACGTCGCCCAGCGTGACCAGGTGGCGGGTCTGGTTGGGGACCTCCACCCCCACGGCCTGCTTGCCGGGGATCGGCGCGAGGATGCGGATATCGGTGGCGGCGAGGGCGTAGGCGAGGTCGTCCTTGAGGTTGCCGACCTTGTTCATCTTGACCCCGGGGGCAAGCTTGAGCTCGTAGCGCGTGATGTGCGGCCCGGAGACCGTCCCGACGAGGGAGGCGTCGATCCCGAAGTGGCTCAGGGCCTCGAGGAGGGCCTCCCCGGTGTCGCTGCTTCCGGAGGCGGCCGCACCCTTGCGCGCCTTGGATCGCGTCAGCAGCTTCGGGTTGGGCAGCCTGTAGGCGACGGGACGCCCGGGCGCCGCCGAGACAGCGGGAGCCTCCTCATTGCCGGCGTAAACGACGATCTCAGGCGAGGCGCCGCCATCGTCCTCGGGTTCGGGGACCGCCCCGATCTCGGAGGTAAACATCTCGGGCTCCTCCTCCCCGCTTGCCTCGAGCTCGTCCGACGGCCACGGGTCGGCCGCGAGCACCACCGGCTCCTCGTCCTCCGGCTCGGGCGGGGTGATCGGCTCAGGCTTCGCTTCCCCCCCGGCCAGCGCCCCGGCGCCGCGACGGGCGAGCCCCGTCACCTCGCCCGCCGAACGCCCGATGGCACTGATGAGAGTCGCGATCGAGAGCCCGGTCAGGACGAGCAGCCCGGCAATCAGGCCGAAGATGGCAAGCAGGTGGGCCCCCACCGGCCCGACCAGGCTCGCGATGCCGTCGTAGAGGCCGGCTCCGAGGGCACCGCCTCGCTGGTCGAAGAACGCGGGCTGCCAGCTCTCGAGCCGCGGGGCGTCAGGGCCGGCTCCGAAGGTCCCGGCGGCGAGGGCCAGCGCGAGGCAGGCGACGATCACGAGGGCCCCGATCCGGACGTTGCCGCGGACGGGCATCACCGGCTTGAGGATCATCAGGATCCCGCCCACCGCCAGGGCCACGGGAACGAGGTAGGCGGCCTGGCCGAGGGCCCACTCGAGGCCGGTCACGAGCTGCGCCCCGCCCACGCCGGCGTTGCCGGTCGAATAGAGCGGGAAGGCGATGAAGATCGCTAGGGCCACGAGGGCGAGGCCGAGAAGGTCGCGCTGGCGCTGGTCGAGCTGCCCGGGGGGCGTCCACGAGGGCTTCCTGCTGGCTGCCGGGGGCTTCCGGCGTGCGGCCCGCGCGGGGCGCCGGCCGGCCGCAGTGGCCTTGGTTCGCGGTTTGCTGGGCTTCTTCCGGGTCGTGGCCATACCCTGCGCACGTTCGACGCCGGCGGCCGGCTCCCTTCATTTGGCCGTTATGCGGCCCCATACCCTGTACTGCGTGGCTGAGAAGGTTCCCCGGGTGCTCATCGTCGAGGACGATGAAGAGATAGCGAGCGTGCTCCAGCGCTCCCTGCGCATGGAGGGCTACGAGGCCGAGATCTGTGCCGACGGGAGCGAGGCCCTGGGGCACAGCCGCAGGTTCAACCCCGATCTCGTCGTTCTTGACCTGGGCCTTCCGGGACTCGACGGCATGGAGGTGGCACGACTCCTGCGCGGCGAGGCGGTCGGCGACGTACCGATCCTGATGCTGACCGCCAGGGATGCCGTCGATTCCCGCGTGGAGGGGCTTGATGCCGGCGCCGACGACTACCTGGTGAAGCCGTTCGAGAGAGAAGAGCTGCTCGCCCGAATCCGGGCGCTCCTTCGCCGCCGGCCGCCGCGGGGTACGGCCTCGCTCGCGGTCGGCGACCTCGAGCTCAACCCCGACCGCCGCGAGGTCCGCAGGGGCGACCGGGAGATTGAGCTCACCCAGCGGGAGTTCGAGCTCCTGGAGTTCATGATGCGCAACGAGCGGATCGTGATAGCGCGCCAGCAGCTGCTTGAGGACGTCTGGGGCTACGACCCGTTTGCCGACACCAACACGATCGAGGTCTTCGTCTCGAACCTGAGGCGCAAGCTCGAGGCGGGCGGTGAGCCCAGGGTCCTGCACACCGTCCGCGGCGCGGGGTACGTGCTTCGTGCTTAGCCGGTTGAGCATCCGGTGGCGCCTCGCCCTGATCTCGGCGGCACTCACCTTCCTTGTCCTCTGCGGCTTCTCCCTCGTTTACGGCCAGCTGACCGCCGACCGGATCCGGTCGGACTTCGCCTCGGACACGGCGCAGGCGGCGAGCCGCCTCGACCAGCGGCTCACCCTCGTGCGCGACCGGGAAGGTCGCTTTGCGGTCAAGCCCTCGCTCGACCTCTACGCCGCGCCCAACAACGCTGCCATCAGGCTCTTCTGGGCCAATCGGGAGCCGGTGCCCGGAGGCGAGACCCGCGGCGCGCCCGAGCTGGGCCCGCCCGACGAGACCGGCTCCCGTGAGTACCAGGGCTACCTGGTGGAGACACGCCTCGCCCGCCTGCAGCCGGTGGGTGCCCAGGCCGGAGCCGCCCTCACCTTCCCGGTCTGGATCGAGTACGCCCGGCCGCTGGCCGACCTGCAGGCAACCATCGCCCGGCTTCGCCTGATTCTCCTGCTCGGGGTGGCGAGCGGAACGCTGCTCGCCCTCATCGGGGGTCTGGCGCTGGCGCGCCGGTCCCTTAGGCCGGTGACCGACATCACGGCGGCGGCGCACGAGATCAGCCAGACCGGCGACCCTACGCTCAGGGTCCCCCAACCCCCCAACGACGACGAGGTCGCAGAGCTGGCCAGGACCTTCGACGAGATGCTCGAGTCCCTCGAGGCCTCACAGAGGCAGACCGAGGCGGCGCTGGTAAGGCAGCGCGAGTTCGTAGCCGACGCCTCACATGAGCTCAGGACTCCCCTGACGAGCGTGCTCGCGAACCTGGAGCTCCTCTCGCGCGACCTCGAAGGCGATGACCGGGAGGCCGCCGCCGCGGCGCTGCGGAGCACGAAGCGGATGCGCCGCATCGTCGCCGACCTGCTGCTCCTGGCCCGTAGCGACGCGGGCAGCGAGCCGGTGCGTGAGAACGTCGACCTCGGAGGCGTGGCCGGCGAGGCGGCAGCCGAGGCCGGCGCCCTGGCCGAGGACCACGAGATGGTCGTCGACGCTCCGGCCGGCACGCTCGTGAACGGCGACGCGGACGAGCTGCACCGCCTGGTGGTCAACCTCGTCGAGAACGCCGCTCTGCACACCCCGGCCGGGACGAGGATCTCGGTAAGGGTGGGACGCGACGGGGGGCGCGCGAGGCTGGTGGTGGAAGACGACGGTCCGGGAATCGAGCCTGAGCAGCGCAAGCGGATCTTTGACCGCTTCGTTCGGCAGGGCGGCGACAGCGGGCGTTCGACCGGGCTCGGGCTGGCGATCGTTCGTGCCGTGGCCGAGTCACACGGCGGCTCGGTCACGCTGGCCGACGCCGCGCCGGGCAGCCGGTTCACCGTCGACCTGCCCCTCGTCGACGAGCCCATGCCGCCGCGCAGGCCCTCCTCCTCCGCTCGCGGGTCGGGCGTCAGACCTCGATAACCACCGGCAGGACCATCGGGCGGCGGCGCAGCCGCCTGAAGACCAGTTCGGCGAGGTCGTCGTGGAGCTTGCGCTGGAGCGAGTCCGGGTTGCGGTTGCCGTCGCGGGCCGCGCGCTCGAGCGTCGACACGACCTCGCGGCCCAGCTCGTCTAGCAGTTCCTCGGCCTCGTCGGGGAAGGGAACTCCGCGAAAGATGATCTCGGGGTCCCCTGCGGGGCGCCCGTCGGTCTCCGAGACCGTCGCCACCACGATGAAGATCCCGTCGGCGCTGAGCATCTTGCGATCCCGCAGGGCGGCGTCGTTGGGGTCGCCGAGCTCGACGCCGTCGACGAAGATCATCCCGGCGCCCTCGTCCTCGCCGAACGCGGCCCCGTCGGGCCCGATCTCGAGCGGCAGGCCGTTGCGGCCGACGAAGATGCGCTCGGGCTCGACTCCCACCGCCTCGGCCAGCTCCGCATGGAGCTGCTGGCGCTGGGTGTCGCCGTGGGCCGGCATTACGTAACGGGGCCGCGTCAGGTTGAGCATCAGCTTGAGCTCCTCCCGGTAACCGTGGCCGGAGGCGTGAATCGGAGCATCGCGCGGGGTCACGACCTCGCACCCAAGCTGGTAGAGCCTGTCGATTGTCTCGTTTACCGCCCGCTCGTTGCCCGGCACCGGCGTGGCGCTGAAAATGACGGTGTCGCCGCGCTTGAGCTTGACCTGGTGGTGGTCTGCGAAGGCCATCCTGCGCAGTGCACTCAGCGGCTCCCCCTGCGAGCCGGTGGTGATGATGACGATCCTGTCGTCCGGCAGGCCCTCGAGCTCACCGGGCTGGACCAGCATCGATTCCGGTATGTCGATGTGTCCCAGCGAGCGGCCGATGTTCACGTTCTTGCGCATCGAGCGGCCGAGGAGGCAGACCTTTCGCCCCTCGGCCCTGGCGGCATCGACCACCTGCTGGACGCGGTGGATGTTCGACGCGAAGGAGGTAACGAGGATTCGCCCGCGACAGTTGTGGAAGGCGGACTCCAGGTGGGGCCCTACCCCGGCCTCGCTGTCCGAGTACCCCGAGCGGTCGGCGTTCGTGGAGTCCCCGAACAGGACCAGCAGCCCCTCGTCGCCGAGTCGGGCCAGCCGGGCCAGGTCGGCGGTCCTCCCGTCCACCGGGGTCTGGTCGAACTTGTAGTCCCCCGTGATCAGCACGGTG
>JBJTBE010000053.1:0-40480 GCA_046091165.1 Solirubrobacterales bacterium
GCCTCCCACGTGATCGAGCACTTTCCCGATCCTGTCGGCGCGCTGCTCGAGTGGGAGCGGGTCGCCAGGAGGTACCTGTTCATCGTCGTTCCCCACCACGAGAGGACCTTCGACTCCGGACGACCCCTGACCTCCGCGGACGAGCTGATGCGCCGCCACGAGGAGGGCTTTACCTCCGACGAGGACCGGCACTGGTCGGTCTGGGACTGCGCCGGCTTCGTCGACCTCTGCCGCCGCCTGGGGCTGGAGGTGGTGGCCACCGAGGACCCCGACCGGAAGGTGGGCAACGGATTCGCGGTGGTCATCGCCGTCGGCCCGGACCGGCCGATCGGCAGCGCTCAGCCCTCCTGAAGGTCGTCCAGGGCCCCGGCGACGGCGGCAATGAGCAGCACCCCGATCAGCGCCAGGGCGGGCATCTCCCAGTCCCAGTCGACCGTGCTGTGGAGGGCCAGCGCGGAAAGGACGGCAGCGGCACCAACGGCCTCGGTGCGCCGGCGCCGAAGCAGCCTGACCACCGCCCACCCGGCGCCGCCGGCAAACGCGGCGAGAGCAAGCAGCCCGAGCAGGCCGAGCTCGGCGGCGGTCTCCACCGGGAGTGAGTGGGCGTCAAGCGCGGGGTCGTCGACCTTCCGGTCACGACGCCACACGACCCGGAAGGAACCGGAGCCCTCCCCCGCCAGGGGCTGGCCGACGAACATCCCGCCGGCAACCTTCCAGTACTCGTAACGGTTGCTCTCGAACGACGCCAGCCGCCGGGTATCGGCCCCGACCCTCGGCTGGCCGTCCTGGCTGCCGCTGCCCGAGGCGACCAGGAGGAGGCCACCGACCAGGACAACGGCCAGCGCCCCGGCGGCGACCGCCGGAACGCGAAAAGAACCGGCTGCCGCAGCCGAACGCAGCCTTGCGGCCGCGAACGCCGAGGCGGACATCAGCGCGACCAGGACGAGGAGCATCACGGCTCCCTGCAGCTCCCGTGAGGACTGGGTGCCCTCCAGCGCCCTGACCGCCGGGAGGAGCCCGGCGGCGACGCAGGCCAGCACCCCGGCAACGGCGCTCGAGCCGATCACGCGCAGCTGCGTGCGGTCGACCGACGCAACGACGAGGACGAGGACCCCGAGCAGGAGCGCCAGCAGCGCCCCGCGCGAGAAGCTCAGGTAGACCCCGACGGCCAGGGGAACGGCCGCCGCTGCGCCGGCCAGCGCCAGCCACCGCTCGCGCGTGCCGTCCCCGGCAACCCTGAGCGCGATCACGAGCCCTACGGCAGCCAGGGCGCCCATGGCGTTCCAGTAGGTCAGGGGCTGCTCGAGGCGGCCGGCTGCCGACCGGCTTGCCTCCTGGCTGACCAGCCCCGGCAGGAGCCGGTCGGAGAGGGCGTAGACGATGACCAGGAGGACGCCGGCCCCCAGGGCCGGCTCCACGGTGCGCAGGCCCGTGCGCCCGCGCAGCAGGGCGATCCCGGCGATCAATGCCCCGAGGTAGAGGAGGAGGCGCTGCAGGTCGGCCTGGGCGGTCGCGGCAATCGGCGCCCAGAGAATCGACAGGCCCACCAGCGCGGCCAGGGCGGCCAGGCCGCCGGCTGCCGTGCGCCCCGGGGCGCTGCGCAGAAGAGGCCCGGAGCCGGCGGCCAGCCCGATCGCGGCCAGCAGCCACGCGACCACCCCCGCCGCCAGGCGGGGCTCGGCGAAGTAGCCGCCCGACCGGAACGCCAGGACCGCGGGCCCGGCGAGGAGGACGACCGCGGCGGCGGTTCGCAATGCCTGGCGCATCGACGGCGAGCGTATTGGATCCCCTGGGCGTTCCCCGCTGGCCGTACGATGCTCCCGTGAGTCCATCTCCGACCTACTCGCTGGCCGCGGTGCGCGTCGTTCTCGCCGGCGCTGCGCTGGTGATCGCCGCGTGGCTGGCGCTTTCCCTGACCAACGAGCGCCTGCAGGTCTCGGGCATCAAGCTGATGGCCGCCGACCCGCCGCAGCCGGCGGCTGCGCTGAAGAAGTTCCAGGCGGCTTCCAGGATGAGCGCCTCGCAGCAGCCGGAACTGTTCGAAGCCTCTGCCTACTTTGCGCAGGGAGACGATGCGCGGGCGATAACCATGCTTCAAGACCTCCTTGCCGAGGAACCCGACAACCGGACCGGCTGGCTGCTTCTTGCCAATTGGCTGCGCCCGGGAGACCCCCGCGGTGCCGATGCCGCCTTCGCGAGGGCTCGCGTCCTCGACGGAACGCCCTGATCAGGAACGCAGCCGCCCGGCCTGCAGGGCGAGCCCCCTGCGCCTCGACGGCCGCCGGCTGAAGGCACTTTCCTGGACACCATTCGCGCCGCGCCCGGCCACGGCATCACCGACGATCGCCGAGAACCGCTCCCGGAAGCGGGCCGGGCCGAAGTGCCGGGCCTGCTCCACGCAGCGTTCGGGAGAGATCGATGACGGGTCGAACGCCTTGACCGCCTCGGCCAGCACATCGGGCTCCGGGCGGTCGAAGAAGCTGCCCGTCTCGCCCTCCACGACGGTCTCCAGCAGGCCGCCGGCGCGAAGGGCGACGACCGGGCGGCCGGCAGCCTGCGACTCGACGGCGGCGATGCCGAACTCCTCGGTCGCGCAGACCACGAGGGCCTGGGAACCCTGGAGGAGCCGTTCGGCCTCCGGGTCGCTGACGCGGCCCACGAACCGCACCGACGGGCCGGCCAGCCTCTGCAGGCGCCGGGCGTCGGGGCCGTTGCCCGCCACCACGAGGGGGAGCCCCAGCGAGCTGAAGGCCCTTACCGCCACCTCGATCCGCTTGTGCGCCATCAGCTCGGAGAGGACGAGGTAATGGTCCCCCACCGGGCCCGGCTCGAACCGCGAGATCTCTACGGGCGGATGGAGCACCGTCGCCTCACGGGCGAAGTAGCGCTCGATCCGCTGGCGGGTGGTCTGCGAGTTGGCCACGTAGGCGTCGACGCGCTGGGCGGCGATGAAGTCCCACTGGCGCCAGCGGCGCAGAACCTGCGCCAGCGCCGTTCGCATGAGCGGTCCGCGCGCCCCAAGCGTGGCCTCCCTCTCGTTCCAGGCGTAGCGGAACGGGTTGTGGCAGTAGCAGACGTGCACCGCTCCCTCGTCCGGAAGCACACCGTGAGCCCAGGCCGAGGAGCTCGAGATGACGAGGTCGTACCCGCGCAGGTCGAGCGCCTCGATCGCGCCCGGGTAGAACGGAAGAAGCGGCCGGAAGTTCTGGGCCGTCGGCCGGAGCTTCTGGAGCGAGGTGGTGACCACTCGGCGGCCCTCGAAGCGTCCCTGCGTGCCCGCCGGATCGTAGACCGCGGTGAAGATGTCGGCCTGGGGATACATCTCGCACAGTTCGAGGAGTACCCGCTCGGCTCCGCGCAGGTCGAGGAGGAAGTCGTGGACCAGCGCGATGCGCATGCCGTCCGTGGCCGAGGGCGCCGTCATGGCCCTCACAGGCTACCGGCGCCCGCATCCTGCGCGCCGGGCCGCAGCCGCGCGATCATCTAGCGTGAGCCACGATGCGCGTTGCCGTTGACGCTCGACACCTGGGCCGCGGCCGTGGTGTCGCCCGCTACCTCGAGTCGATGCTCACTGCGCTTGCCTCGCGCCACCCCGGGACCGAGTGGGTCGCCGTCGGCGCAACCGACGACGCCTGGCCCGTGCCCCCCGGCGTGGTCGCAGCCGGCAGTCCCCTGCCGAGGCGGCTGGCCAACGCCGGGAGCGCCATGGTCGGGCGCCCGCGAATCGACCTGCTGGCCGGCGGCGCCGACGTGGTCTGGATTCCCGCCCCGGCCCCGACCGCCTGGTCGCCGGGGGTACCGGCGGTGATGACCGTGCACGACATCGCTTGGGAGGAGCGCCCGCAAGACTTCACCGCCTACGAGAGGGCCTGGCATTCCGCCGCCCGCCCCCGGCGGCTGGCGCGCAGGTGCTCGCGGGTCGTCTGCGTGAGCGAGACCACCCGGCAGGCGATCCTTGCCGCGAACTGGCCGGTGGAGGCTTCCCGCATCGAGGTCGTAACCGAGGCACCGGCGATCGCGCCCGACGGCGATCACCGGGAAGGCAGCGGACGCCACCTCCTCTACGTGGGCGCGCTCGAGCCGCGCAAGGGCATCGAAACCCTGGCCGCGGCCCTCCCGGTCGCCAGGTCCCACGGGCTCGCGCTCGGGCTGTTGGTCGTCGGGGAAGGGAGGCTGGGCGGGCTGATCTCCGGCCAGCCGGGCGTCGAGCTCGTCGGGGGGGCGGACGACCGGCAGCTCGCGTCCCTCTACGCGGGCGCGACGGCGCTGGTCTTTCCGTCGCTGCTCGAGGGCTTCGGGCTCCCCCCGGTCGAGGCGGCGGCGTTCGGGGTTCCGACGGTGGGGAGCGACCTCCCGGTTCTCAGGGAGTTGCTGGGAGAGGCCTTCCTGGCCACCTCCCCCGGCGACCCCGGGGAGCTCGGCGAGGCCATCTTCCGGGTCTCGACCGACACCGCGCTGCGCAACCGGCTCGGCGGAGCCGCCCGGGAGGCCGTTTCCGGCCTCTCGTGGGCGTCGAGCGCAGACCGCCTCCACGAGCTTCTCTGCGAGGCGGCGACGGAGCCGGCCCGATGAGCCTGTCGGTCGTCACCGTGATCCACGACTCGGCCGGGCCGCTCGAGCGGATGTTCGGCTCTCTCGAGCTCCTTGGCTCCCCGGCGCCGGAGGTGATCTGTGTGGACAGCGGCTCCTCCGACGACGGGGCGGAGATCGCCGCGCGGGCCGGGGCGACCGTGATCTCGCTGGAAGGCAATCCCGGCTTCGGCGCGGCCTGCAATGCCGGCGTCGCGGCGGCCGGCGGAGAGGCCTGCGCCCTCCTCAACCCGGATACCCGCCTGCTCGACGACGGGCTCCTGCGGCTTGCCGACATCGCCTCGCAATCAAGGGCAATCCTCGCCCCTCGGCTCCTCAACCCCGACGGCTCCCTCCAGAGCAGCGCATATCCCGTGCCGGGCGGAACAGGCGCCCTGGCCGGCGCCTTCCTGCCTCCCCGCCTGCTGCCCGCACCGGTGGCCGTCCGGCTCGAGCCGTTCCGGTCCGCGGCCCCGGTGGTCGTCGGGTGGGCCATCGGGGCCTGCCTCGTCGCCTCCACCCGCCTGTTCAGGGAGCTCGGGCCCTTCGATCCCGGCGCCTTCCTCTATGCCGAAGACATGGACCTCTGCCTGCGGGCCCGGGCGGCCGGCGCGGCCGTGGTCTACCGGCCCGACGTCGAGGTGATTCACGAGGGCGGCCACTCGACCGAAGCCGCCTTCGGGGAGCTCCCGCGCCTGGAGATGCAGGCCCGCAGGCGGCGCGAGGTCGTCGGCTCGCAGCTCGGGGCGCCGGCGGTGCGACGCGACGACCTCGCAGAGACGGCCACCTACGGCCTCAGGGCGCTGGTCGGCCGACGGCGCCGCGAGAACCTGGCGAAGCTGCGCGCCCTGCGCGAGGCTCAGAAGAGCCCGAGCTGACTTTCGCCCGGAGCCTCCCCCTGAGGCGCGGCGGCCGCGGCCGGCCGCTCCGGTTCCGCGGCTGCCCGCGCAGGGGGCTCGGGCTGGTCGGGTGAACCGAGGGCCAGCAGCTCGGGGATCGCGGCGAAGTCGGCCTCGAGGACCTCAAGGTTCGGTCGCCGGTAGAGCGCGGCAGCCGGGTGGAAGACCGGGAAGAGCCTGACGGCCCTGCGTCCCACGACGACGATCTCGGGCCTTCCCCTCACCTTCCCGATCGGTGCGGGGTCGCCGCGCAGGAGCCGGGTGGCGAAATTGCCGAGCGTCACGACGACCGCCGGGTCGACGAGCTCGAGCTGGCGCTCCAGCCACGGTGAGCAGTTGGAGACCTCGTCCGGCCTGGGATCCCGGTTCTCGGGCGGGCGGCACTTGAGGACGTTGGCTATGAACACCTGCTCGCGGGCCAGCCCGATCCCTTCCAGCAGCGAATCGAGCAGGCGTCCCGATGCGCCCACGAAGGGGAGGCCCTCCCTGTCCTCGCTGGCCCCCGGCGCCTCGCCCACCAGCATCAGCTTCGCGTCGGCCGGGCCGCTCCCGAAAACGACCTGCGTACGCGACTCGACGAGCTGGGGGCAGAGCTCGCAGCCCGACGCTTCACGGGCCAGCTCGGAAAGCTGCCGGGCTGCCTCTGAAGCCTGAGTTTCCGGGCTCACGGGCACGATGCTACCCGCCGCGGCTGGCCGACCAGCCCGCCTGCTACCTTTCGGCTCAAGGCGGGCAGCCTCGGCGCCCGACCGGCAGTTTTCGGACAGGCAGTGCAGTTCAGCAGGTGTCGCGACCGGTATCCCCAGCGGAACTGGACCGAACAATGAGCCAATCGATAGCGATCATCGGCGACGGCCGTCTCGGCGGCGCCCTCGCGCGGGCGCTGCGCCTCACCGGCGCCAGCGTCACCGGGCCCCACGGCCGCGGCTTCTCCGGCGACGGCTCGCCCGTCGTGATCGCCTGCGTCCCCGACTCGGCGATCGCCGAGGCGGTAAGCCTGGTCCCCGACGGCGTGCTGGTCGGCCACTGCTCGGGTGCCTGCCCGCTCGCCGAGTTGGGCCGGCGCCCCGCCTTTGGGCTCCACCCGCTCATGACCTTCCCCGGCGGCGACGTGCACCTCGAGGGCGTCTGGTGTGCGGTTTCGGGAACCGGGCCCACGGAGCTGGCCGAGGCCGAACGGATCGCCGGGCTGGTCGGCATGGAGCCCTTCCGGCTGCAGGAAGAGGACCGGGCCGCCTACCACGCCGCCGCATCGATGGCCTCGAACTTCCTCGTTGCGCTCGAAGCCGACGCCCAGGAGCTCGCCGCAAGCGCCGGAGTGCCGCCCGAGGCCCTCGTTCCGCTCGTCCGGGCCACCGTGGACAACTGGGCCCGTGCCGGGGCCCAGGACTCGCTCACCGGCCCCATCGCGCGCGGTGACGAGGTGACTGTGGAGCGCCAGCGCGAGGCGATCGAGCAGACGGCGCCCGAAATGCTGGCGCTCTTCGACGCGCTGGCCGACCGCACGCGCGAGCTGGCAGTCCGGGCCAGGGGGGCAGTCGCGTGATGGCCACGAGCCTGGTCGTGCGATCGGCCGACGAGCTTCGCAGCGAGCTGGCTGCCGCCCGGCAGCGGGGCCTGTCCGTCGGCTTCGTTCCCACCATGGGCGCCCTCCACGCCGGCCACCAGGCCCTCATCGAGCGCTCGGCGGCCGGGAACGACCTCACCGTGGTTTCGGTCTTCGTCAACCCGGCCCAGTTCGACGATCCGGCCGACCTGGCCTCGTATCCGCGCAGCGAGCAGTCCGACGTGAAGCTGGCCGGGCTGTCGGGCGCCGACATCTGCTTCCTTCCTGCCGTCGAGGAGATCTACCCCGGCGGGTACGCCACCACCGTTTCTGTCGGGGGCCCCCTGACGATGGTCCTGGAAGGGGCCGACCGGGGTCGAGGGCACTTCGACGGCGTCTGCACGGTGCTCACCGTGCTCTTCTCCCTGGTACGGCCGGACACTGCGTACTTCGGGGCCAAGGATGCCCAGCAGGTGGCCGTCGTGCGGCGCCTGGTCCGTGACCTGGGGCTGGGGCTGCGTATCGAAGCGGTGCCAACGGTGCGCGAACACGACGGGCTGGCGATGTCCAGCCGTAACGCCCGCCTGACCGCTGCCGAGCGGCCGGCCGCCCTCGCGCTGAGCCGGGCGCTCGCCGAGGCAGGCGCCGCGATCGTCGCGGGCGCCGTCGACTTCGCAGCCGAGGTGGAGGCTCTCGGGCTGGCCGCCCTCGAGCGCGGCGGTGCCACGCCCGAGTACTTCGCGGCCGTCGACCCCGAAAACTTTGAGCCGGATGAGCATCCGGACGGCGGGACCCTGCTGCTCTGCGCGGCCCGGGTCGGCGACGTCCGGCTGATCGACAACATGAACGCAGCAGAAGCGGCGGAGACCGGTTTCGGCTTCGACCGCGAACGAGAGGAGTCCTGATGTCCACCGTCCCGCACACCGATGTGAGGGTCCCGGCCGACCCGTCGCGCCTGCCGATGACGCTTCCCCGCCTGAACGAGATGAAGCGCCTCGGCGAGCCGATCGTCATGGTCACCGCCTACGACTACCCGGGGGCGCTCGCCGTCGAGCGGGCCGGGGTGGACATGGTCCTGGTCGGCGATTCGGCGGCGATGACCGTTCTCGGTCACGACTCGACCGTCCCGGTCGAGGTCGAGGAGATGCTGATGCTCACCAAGGCGGTACGGCGCGGCCTGCGCTCGCCGTTCCTGGTCGGCGACCTGCCGTTCGGCTCCTACGAGGTCAGCGACGAGCAGGCCGTTGCGACGGCCCTGCGCTTCGTCCGGGAGGCCGGCTGCGACGCGGTCAAGCTCGAGGGCGGAGGCCCGATGTCGCTCTCGCGCGCCCGGGCCATCAGCGAGGCCGGGATCCCGGTGATGGGGCACGTCGGCCTGACTCCCCAGACTTCGACCGCCCTCGGCGGATACAAGGCCCAGGGGCGCACCGCCGCCAACGCCCAGCGGATCGAGGCCGAGGCGCTGGCCCTGCAGGAGGCCGGCTGCTTCGCCATCGTCTTCGAGGCGATCCCCTCGGCCCTGGCGGCCGAGCTGCACCCGAAGATGGGTATCCCGGTGATCGGCATCGGCGCCGGCCCGGCGGTCGACGGGCAGGTCCTCGTCTTTCACGACCTTCTCGGTATCCGCGAGGGGCTCGGGGGGCGCTTTGTCCGGCGCTACGCCAACCTCCTCGACGAGATGGCGGCCGGCGTCTGCGCGTACGCCGAGGACGTGCGCTCCGGCGCATTCCCGGCCCCCGAGCACGGCTACTCGATCGACGAGCAGGAGCTCGCCGAGTTCCGGGCCTCCCGGGCCGCCTAGCTTCCGAAGTCGATCTCGCGCAGGATCCTCGCCGGCGCGCCGGCGGCGATGACCCCGTCCGGCAGGTCGCCGGTCACCACGCTGCCGGCGCCCACGACGGTGCGCTCCCCGATCGTCACCCCGCCGGTGACCACGCACGCCGCTCCCAGCCAGACGTTACTGCCGATGCGCGTCGGGCCCTTGGCCGTGAAGCCCTGGTGGGTGATCGGCCGGCTCAGGTCCTCGAAGCTGTGGTCGGCGTCGGTGACGAGGGCGCCGTTGGCCAGCATGCAGTGGTCCCCGATCTCGACCAGCTCGGAGGCGGCAACCATCACCGTCTGGTTGAGGAACGTCCCCGAACCGATCCGGATCCGTCCGCGCTCGCCCCCGGTCAGCCAGACGCCGGGCTCGAAAAGCGTCCCCTCCCCCACTTCGAGCCGGCCCTCCCGGAACATCTCCAGGATTTCGCCCTGGATCGGCCAGCGGACGAAGGCTCCCCGGCTGGCCATCTCGTAGTGGATCAGGGCCCGCCTCCAGGGGAGCGAGTCGCGCTCGTACCAGCGCCACTTGACCAGCCACTCCCGGGCCTGCCGGGCCGTAAGGCCCATGGCCTCAGGCGGCGGCCTTCAGCTTGCGGGGAGCCGGTGCCCGGCGGCGCGCCCGCGGCGCGGGGCTCACGAGCTCGGCGAGAAACTCACCGGTGTAGGAGCCGGGCGTACCGGCTACCTGCTCCGGCGTTCCCTGGGCTACGACCGTTCCGCCTTCGTCACCGCCCTCCGGTCCCATGTCGATTATCCGGTCGGCGGTCTTGATGACGTCGAGGTTGTGCTCGATCACCACGACCGAATTACCGGCCTCGACCAGTCGGTGCAGCACCTCGAGGAGCCTCTGGACGTCAGCGAAGTGCAGGCCGGTGGTCGGCTCGTCGAGGATGTAGAGGGTCCGGCCGGTGGCGACCTTCGACAGCTCGGTGGCCAGCTTGACGCGCTGGGCCTCCCCGCCGGAAAGCGTGGTCGCCGGCTGGCCGAGCCGCAGGTATCCCAGGCCGACGTCGCTGAGGGTCTGCAGGCGGCGGTGGACCTTGGGAATGGACGAGAAGAACTCGAGCGCCTGCTCGACCGGCATGTCCAGCACGTCGGCGATGGTCCGGCCCTTGAACCGGACCTCGAGGGTCTCGCGGTTGTAGCGCTTGCCGTGGCACTGCTCGCACGGGACGTACACGTCGGGCTGGACGTGCATCTCGATCTTGATCTGACAGTCGCCGCGACAGACCTCGCAGCGGCCTCCCTGTACGTTGAAGGAGAACCGTCCCGGCTTGTAGCCGCGGGCCCGGGCCTCCGGCGTCTTGGCGAACAGGTCGCGGATTACGTCGAACAGCCCGGTGTACGTGGCCGGGTTGGAGCGGGGAGTGCGCCCGATCGGCGACTGGTCCACCTGGATGATCTTGTCCAGCTCCTCGAGCCCCTCGATCGTCTTGTGGGCCCCGGGCCTCTGGCGCGCCTTGTGAAGCCGGTTGGCCACCGCCTTGAAGAGGACGTCATTGACCAGCGTCGACTTGCCGGACCCCGATACGCCGGTGACCACGGTGAAGACGCCCAGCGGCACCTCCACGTCTATGTCGCGCAGATTGTGCTGGCCGGCACCGCGGATGGTTACCTGGCCGCTCGGCTCGCGGCGCTCGCGGGGCACGTCGATCGCCAGGTCGCCGGAGAGGTAGCGCCCGGTCAACGACCTGCGGCTCTTCTGGACCTTCGCCGCCGTACCCTGGGCGACGATCTCTCCGCCGTGCTCCCCGGCCCCCGGTCCGAGGTCCACGAGCCAGTCGGCGGCGCGCATGGTCTGCTCGTCGTGCTCGACCACCAGGACGGTGTTTCCCAGGTCGCGGAGCCGCTCGAGCGTGGCGATCAGGCGGGAGTTGTCCCGCTGGTGAAGGCCGATGGAAGGCTCGTCGAGCACGTAGAGGACCCCGACCAGCGCGGAACCGATCTGGGTGGCGAGCCGGATCCGCTGCGCCTCGCCGCCCGAGAGGGTCGCCGCCGCGCGGTCCAGCGAGAGGTAGCCGATCCCGACGTCGTCGAGGAAGCGCAGCCGCTCGGAGATCTCACGGAGGATCAGCCGGGCAATGTGGCGCTCGGTGTCGGTCAGCTCGACCTCGTCGATCCACGCCAGGGCCCGGCGTACCGAGAACCCGGTGAACTCATGGATCGGCAGCCCCCCCACCAGCACCGCGCGGGACTCCGGGCGCAGGCGTGAGCCGTCGCACTGCGGGCACGGCACGACCGCCATGAACCCCTCGATCCGCTCCTGCATGGCCTCGGAGTCGGTCTCGCGGTAGCGGCGCTCGAGGTTGGGAATGATCCCCTCGAACCGCGTCGAGTACGAACGCGTGCGCCCGTAACGGTTGCGGTAGCTGACGTCGATCCGGTCTTCCCCGGTCCCGTACAGGTAGAGCTCCCGCTGGCGGGCCGGCAGCTTCTCCCAGGCGACCGTCGTGTCGATGTCGTAGGCCTCGGCGATCGCCGCCGTTATCTGCTCGTAATAGTTGGAGCTGCTCGCAGCCCAGGGCGCAAGGGCGCCCTCGTCGATGGAGAGGGACGGGTCGGGAACGATCAGCTCGGGATCGATCTCCATCTGCGAGCCCAGGCCGGTGCACCGCTCGCAGGCGCCATGGGGAGAGTTGAAGGAGAAGATCCGGGGCTCGAGCTCGGGCATGGAGACCCCGCACTTCACGCAGGCGAAGCTCTCGGAGAAGGTCATGAGCTCACCGTCGCCCTCCTTCGGGACGGTCTCGACCTCGACGATGCCGCCCCCGAGGCCGACGGCGATCTCGACCGAGTCGGCCAGGCGCTTGCGCACGCCCGGCCTGACCACCAGGCGGTCCACGACCACTGAGATGCTGTGCTTGTAGCGCTTGTCGAGCTCGATCTCCTCGTCGAGGGTGCGGAGCTCGCCGTCGACCTTGACGCGGGCGTAACCGTCGGCCCGCAGTCCCTCGAAGAGCTTTCCGTACTCGCCCTTGCGATCCCGGACCAGCGGGGCGAGGACCATGATCCGCTCGCCCTCGGGAAGCTCCATCACCTGGTCGATGATCTGCTCGGCCGACTGCCCGGCGATCGGCTCGCCGCAGACGTGGCAGTGGGGCTGGCCCACCCTCGACCAGAGAAGGCGCAGGTAGTCGTAGATCTCGGTCACCGTGCCGACCGTCGAGCGCGGGTTGCGTGAGGTGGTCTTCTGGTCGATCGAGATCGCCGGGGAGAGGCCCTCGATCGAGTCGACGTCCGGCTTGTCCATCTGGCCCAGGAACTGGCGCGCATAGGCGCTGAGCGACTCCACGTAGCGGCGCTGGCCCTCGGCGTAGATCGTGTCGAAGGCCAGCGACGACTTCCCCGATCCCGAGAGGCCGGTGATGACGACCAGGGAATCACGCGGCAGCTCGAGGGTCAGGTCCTTCAGGTTGTGCTCGCGGGCGCCGGAGACCGCGATTGCGCTGGAGGACGCCATGCCTCCGAGTCTATTCGCCGCCGGGCGCAGTCAGCGGCCCGTGAGCTCGCGGGAAACCGCCCGGTAGGCGGAGAGTGCGGGCTTGTCCACGAAGGCGCCGTCACCGGCCAGCCGCCTGAGCCCCGCGTAGTCGAAGGCGTTGCGCGAGCCGGTGTCGGTGGTGACCCACGAGTACCAGTAGGCCCGCTGCAGGCGCAGCGACCCGCGGGAGCGGGCGAAGGCCCGGTAGACCTCACGGACCTTGCGGGCCTGCCCTGCCTCGGTGGTGACCCAGCGCTGGTTGGCGTCGGCCTTCCCGCGGCCCGAAGGCCAGGAGACCTCGGTCACCCAGATTGGACTTCGCCGGTCGCCGTTGCGGTTCATGACCTCCCGGACCCGGCGCAGGATCTCGACGCTGCCCGCGGCATCCCCGGTGAAGGGGTGAACGGCGATCGCGTCGAAGTGCCCTCGCGCCTTCAGCCCGGCCCGGTAGAGGGCCTGAAGGTCGCGCCACGAGTAGTTGGGCAGGCCGGCGGCCACCACCGTCGCCCCGGGGTCGGCCTTCTTGACGGCCCTGTAGGCCGCCGCCAGAAGGCGGACGTAGGGACGGGCAAACGAGTCGACCGCGAAGTAGCGCGGAAGGCTCGGCTCGTTCCAGATCTGGAAGCTGCGCACCGGCACGCGCCTTACGCCGGGGTTCTCGGCCCAGAGGCTGCCCTGGGGCCCGTAGCGGCCGACCAGCGCCTGGAGGAACCGCCCGTAGGTGGCGGGGTCGCGGGGCGGCGAGAAGTCCTTGAACATCTCCTGCGCGGCCCACGGGGGCGCCCGGTTGACCAGTGCCAGCACGTCGATTCCCTGCTCGGCGGCGGCCAGCACGCGCCGGTCGGTGGGGCCGAAGTCGGTCGGCACCCCGTCGACGACCGTGAACCGGGACCTTTCCGCCTCCGGCACGTATTCGAGGCGCTCGTAGGGCTGCAGGTCGGTCCATTCGACGGGCAGCCGGATGGTTCCGACCCCGGCACTCTTCATCACCGCCGTCTCGCCGGGGAGGTCGCGGGCCTCGAGGAAGGGGCCGTTGGCCATCACCCCGAAGAAGTTCCCGGGAACGCGGGCGGCCCCGGCGGCAGGCGCCGCGGCGAGGAGCGCAAGGGCCGCGCAGGCGAGGACGGTGGCTGGACGCATCGCCCCTGAAACCCGCCTAGGAGGCGATGGTTGCGCGGGTCTTCTCGAGGACCGCGGCGGCGTCGACGCCGGGGAACGCCGATTCCAGGTGGCGGCGCGCTTCGTCGTCGGACTCGCCTCGCATCACCAGCTCCAGGGCGACGAGGCGGGCGCCCTCGACGTCTCCCTCCGGGGCGTCGCCGCCAACCGGTGGCTCGATCAGGGGACTCGGCGCGGGTGCGGGTGCCGGTGCCGGCTCAGCGGCCAGGTCGGGAAGCTCGACCCTCAGCCGTCCGATCTCGGCCGCAATCTCGGCCGAGGCGGCACGGACCTCGTCGAGCAGCCGTCCCAGCTGCTCTTCGACCCGGTCGAGCCTCTCGAGCTGCTCGCGGGCCGCCTGTTCACGACTTGCCATCGGCGTCGAGGTTAGCGGTCGCCCGCGCCGCCGCAGGTAGGGTCTTGGACCGCATGAACCCGGCCGCAACACGCTTCGCCTTCGCGGGCCTCACTGTCGTCGCCTCCCTGGTCGCTTTTCCGGCCTGTGGGCAGGAGAAGTCGGAGGCGCCGGCGCCCCAGGGCGTGCGGCAGGTCTTCACGGCGATGCCGGTTGGGCCCTCCAGCGACCCGGCCGCCCGGGACATCGTCGCCGCCCAGAAGATGGCCCTGAGCGAGCGGGACGGGCGCGCCGGAGCCTTTGCCGTGAAGCTCGTCGTCAGGTCGACCGCCCTCGCCGACGGCACGCCGGACCCGGAGCTCGCGGTGCGTGCCGCCCGCGAGGCCGCCCGCTCCGACACCACCCTCGCCTTCATCGGTGCCTTCACCTCCGGCGAGACCGCCGCGGCCGCCCCGATCCTCAACCGCGCGGCAATAGCCCAGGTCACCCCGACTTCGACGGCAAGCGCACTGACCGCGGTGGTTCCGGGAACCGACCGCCCGGTGGAGGAGATCGCCCCTTCGGGCCTGCGAACCCTGGTGCGGATCCCGCCTAGCGACCGGGTCCAGGCCCGGGCGCTCGTCGCCTACATGGAGGAAGAAGCCGTGCGGTCGATGGTCATCGCCAGTGACGATGACGTCTACGGGGCGGGGCTCGCGAGAGACGTGGCCCGCGCTGCCACGGCCGGCGGCATTCGTGTTCTCGGGCGCGTACCGATCAAGGAAGGCAAAGCCTCGGCTGCTGCGAGGCGTGCCGCCGCCCTGCGTCCCCAGGCCGTCTTCGTAGCCGCCAATACCTCGCCGGACTCGGTCGCCTTCCTGACCCGCTTTGCCCGCTCGGACCTCGAGGCGCGCATCTTTCTGCCCGACGGGCTCACCGAGGAGCCGACGCTCGGGAAGCTCGGCTCCGCCCAGCCGCGCTCGTACGTAACGAACTTCGTGCTGCCCATCCGGTACTACGGGCCCCGCGGAGTCCGTTTCGTGCAGCAGTTCCGCACCCGCTACGGGCGCGATCCTTCCCTCTTTGCCCTCTACGGATACGAGTCGATGGCTCTCGTTCTCGACGCAATCGGCTCGGTTCCGGACGACACGGGCCTGGCGATAACCGGCGAGCGCCGGTTCGTCACGCGCCGGATCGAGGCTACGACCGACCGCGCCGGGGCGATCGGCTCCTACAGCATCACGGCTACCGGGGACACCACGACCGACATCTACGGCGCCTACCGCGTCGAGGACGGGCGCCTCACCCGCGGCCGCGGCGTGACCGTGAGGGTGACCCGATGAGTTCCCCCGGGCTCGGACTCTCCGTACTGATAATCCTCGCGGCCATCGCGCTGGCGCTCCTGCTCTCGGTTGCCCTGCGCAAGGCCGGGAAGCGCCGGCCGCTGGTCAAGGAGATGTCCACCACCAGCCGGCGCCCCGGCGACATCTTCTTCATATACGGGGTCATCCTCGGCCTGATCCTCGTCACGGCGATCGGGGCGTTCAACACGACCCGCAAGTCGGTGAGCACCGAGGCCAGCGCCCTGGTGGCGATGTCGCGCACCGCCGCCTCTCTCCCCCCGGAATTCCGGGATGACCTCCAGCACCAGCTGGTCTGCTACGCCCGTGTCGCCATCGACGAGGAATGGCCGGCTATGGAAGACGGCCGCTCGAGCCCGTTTGTCGATGCCGCCGCCGACCGGATTCCGCAGACCATCTCGCGGGCAACCCGGGACCCCGCCTCGCCCTCGACGGCACTCTCGGGCCTGGTCACCAGCGAGCGCGACCTGACAAACGCCCGCAGGGAGCGACTCGACGTTGTCAACGGGACGCTCCCGGGCCCCTTCTGGATCGTCCTGATCGCCGGCGGACTTCTCGTCGTCGTTCTCAGCGCGCTGATGATGTACAACGAGTTCGCCTACCTGCAGATGTTCATCGCCGGCGGCGCAGCGGCGCTGATTGCCGCGGCGATAGGCCTGGTTGCCGGCTTCGACCATCCCTGCGGCGGCAACCCGGTGCGCTTAGGCCCCGAACGCATGGAAGCCGCGCTCTCCTCCGTCAACGCCATTGCGCCGGACCCGCGGGTCGACCGGCCCTGTCCCTGAGCCGGGGGCTCAGCCGGCGGGGCGCAGGCCCGCGGCCTCCATACCGTCGAGCTGGCGCTGGAGGTCGCGCAGCTCGTCGCGCAGGCGGGCGGCGTGCTCGAAGCGCAGCTCGTCGGCCGCGACGAGCATCTCCTCCTCGAGCTGGACGATCGCCTTGCGGATCTCCTCGGGTCCTCCGGCCACCTCGGTGCGCTTCGGGCCGCGGCGTCCCTTCTTCGGCGTCTTGCTCTCGGCCTGCAGGAACTCCCCGATGTCGCTGACCGCCTTGACGATCGACTCGGCGGTGATTCCGTGCTCCTCGTTGTAGGCGAGCTGGATCGCGCGGCGGCGGTCGGTCTCGGCGAGCGCGCTGCGCATCGCCCCGGTCTCCCGGTCGGCGTACATCAGGACGGTTCCGTCCACGTGGCGGGCGGCGCGGCCGATCGTCTGCACCAGCGAGGTCTCACCGCGCAGGAAGCCTTCCTTGTCGGCGTCGAGGATCGCCACCAGTGAGACCTCGGGCAGGTCGAGGCCCTCGCGCAGGAGGTTGACGCCCACCAGCACGTCGAACTCGCCCAGGCGCAGGTCGCGGATGATCTGGATGCGCTCCAGGGTGTCGACCTCGCTGTGCAGGTAGCGGACCCTCACGCCCATCTCCAGCAGGTAGTCGGTCAGGTCCTCGCTCATCTTCTTGGTCAGCGTGGTTACCAGGGTGCGCTCGGAGCGCTCGACCCGCTCCCGGATCTCGCCCATCAGGTCGTCGATCTGGTTTAGGGTCGGCCGCACGTCGATCGACGGGTCGACGATGCCGGTGGGTCGCACGATCTGCTCGACGACCGCATCGGAGTGATCGCGCTCGTAGCCGCCCGGGGTCGCGCTGACATAGACCATCTGCGGGGTGATCGACAGGAACTCGTCGAAGGTCTGGGGCCGGTTGTCGAGGGCGCTGGGCAGCCGGAACCCGTAATCCACGAGGGTCAGCTTCCTCGACCGGTCGCCTTCGTACATCGCGCCCAGCTGGGGGATGGTCTGGTGGGACTCGTCGATGAAGCAGACGAAGTCCTCCGGGAAGTAGTCGACCAGGCAGTAGGGCCTCTCCCCGGGCTGGCGGCCGTCGAGGATCCGGGAGTAGTTCTCGATCCCGTTGCAGAACCCCATCTCCCGCAGCATCTCCATGTCGTACTGCGTGCGCTGGCGCAGCCGGTGGGACTCGAGCTCCTTGCCTTCTCCCTCCAGTTCGGCGCAGCGGGTCTCGAGCTCCCGGCCGATCTCCTCCACCGCACGGTCGATCGATCCCTCCTCGACGTTGTAGTGGGTCGCCGGCCAGACGGCCACGTGCTCCAGGTCATCGGCCAGGAGCTCGCCGGTGAGCGGGTCGAACTCCTGGAGCCGCTCGACCTCGTCGCCGAAGAGCGTCACCCGGAAGGCGCTTTCGGCGTAGGCGGGAAAGACCTCCAGTGCCTCGCCCCGCACCCGGAAGGTTCCGCGCCCGAGGGCGGTGTCGTTGCGCGTGTACTGGATCGCCACGAGCTTGCGCAGCAGCGCGTCGCGGTCGATCTCCTCTCCCCTCCGCAGGATCTGGACGTTGCGGTCGTAGCTCTCCGGCGAGCCCATCCCGTAGATCGCCGAGACGCTGGCGACGATGATCACGTCGCGGCGGGCGAAGAGCGCCGCGGTGGCCGCGTGCCGCAGGCGGTCGATCTCCTCGTTGATCGCCGAGTCCTTCTCGATGAAGAGGTCCTTGCTCGGGACGTAGGCCTCGGGCTGGTAGTAGTCGTAGTAGCTGACGAAGTACTCGACGGCGTTGTCGGGGAAGAAGCTGCGGAACTCGTTGCAGAGCTGGGCCGCGAGCGTCTTGTTGTGGGCCAGGACCAGGCTGGGGCGCTGCAGCTCCTGGATTACCCCGGCCATCGTCATCGTCTTGCCGGTACCGGTGGCGCCAAGCAGCGTGGTGCCGCGGGCGCCGCCGGAGACCTCGGCGGCGATCCGCTCGATGGCCGCCGGCTGGTCGGCGGTCGGGGTGAACTGCGGATCGAGCCGGAACTCGGGCACGGAGGGAGGTTAGTCCGCTCAGGGAGCCGGGCCGAGCTCCTTGTCGTAGCGGACGCGGTAGTCCTTCTGGGCCCTGAGGGCCTTCTCGACGTAGGCACGGGTCTCGGGGAACGGGATGTCCTGCGCCCGCAGCGAGGAGCCGCCCCACCGATCGGCATTCCCGGGGCCGGCGTTGTAGGCGGCCAGGGCGGCGGCGAGGTCTCCGTCGTAGCGGTCCAGTAGCTCGCGGAGCAGGTAGGAGCCGTAGGAGATGTTGATCTGCGGGGTGTCGAGGTCGGCGACCGTGAACCGGGTACCGCCCGAGCGCCGGGCGATGTCCCGGGCGGTCTCCGGCGTGATCTGCATAAGGCCCTGCGCCCCGGCCGGCGAGGTCCGCCCGGCGATGAACCGGGACTCCACGAAGATCACCGCGGCGATCAGGGCCGGGTCGAGGTTCTTGGCCTTCGCCTGCTGGCGGATGATGTCGTCGTAGCGCAGCGGCAGCGAGATCTCACGGGCGGCATGGCGGAAGGTTCCGCTGGCCACCAGCACCCCGACCGCGACCAGCGCGAGCAGGACAACCCCTGCCCCAAGGCGACGGCGACGGATGCGCGCCGAGCTCATCAGGCCAGTCTGGCAAGCACCCCGGCCAGCGCGGCCTCGAGATCCTCGAGGCTTCCGTCGTTGGTGACCACGAAGGTCGCCCTCTTGGCCTTCTCCTCCTGGCTCAGCTGGCGGTCGTGGCGCTCGTCGACGGAGGCGTGGCCGCGCTCTGCCGCCCTGCGAAGGCGCAGCTGCTCCTCGGTGACCACGACGATCGTCGCGTCGTAGGCCGATTCCATCCCGGCTTCGAAGAGGAGCGGGGTCTCGACGACCATCGCCACCGGCTGCGGCACGGCAGCGGCCGCCTCCTCGCGGAACGCCTGGACCTCAGCTCCCACGAGCGGCCAGAGGAGCCCCTCGAGCCAGGAGCGCTCCGCGGGGCTGGCGAAAGCGTGCCGGGCCACCTGGGCCCGGTCCACCACGCCCCCAGGGGCCACATCGCCGCCCCAGCGGTCCACGACGGCCTCGATGACCTCGGGCCGCTCGTAGAGGTCGTGGACCACGCGGTCGGTGGAGAGCGTCGCCGCCCCCAGCCGTCCCAGGGCCTCCAGGGCGGAGCTCTTGCCGGCCCCCATGGCGCCGGTCAGGCCCACGAACGGGATCGCCGCCGGCCCGTTCACCCGGGGCTCCCGTCAGTCTTCGCTGGGCGCCTCGTCGGCGCCGGGCTCGTCGGCCGCAGGGGCCGGAGCTGCCTCGTCGGCTACTTCCACCTCGGCCTGGGCTTCCTGCTCCTCGGCGCCGTCGGCGGAGAGCTCGACCTCTTCCTCGGCCGCCGCCTCGTCGGCAATTGCCTCGTCTTCGGCGGTGGCGACGATCTCGTCGGCTCCGTCAGCGGGGAGTCCGGCCTCTCCCTCGACCTCGACACCGGCCTCCTCCTCACCGAGGTCGAGCCCCCCGGTGTGGGCGGAGAGAATCTGCCCCTCGACCCGCTTGACCGAGAGCGACAGGCGCCGGCGCTCGGAGTCGATCTCGAGCACCTTGACCTTGATCTCGTCACCGGGGGCGACCACCTCGCGGGGGTTCTCCACGTGGTGCGGGGCGAGCTCGGAGATATGGACCAGGCCCTCTACGCCGTCCAGGATCTCGACGAAGGCGCCGAAGGTCACGACCTTGGTGACCGTGCCCTCGAGGTCGTCGCCCACGTTGTAGGTGTTGACCACACGCTGCCACGGGTCGTCCTGGGTCTGCTTGAGGCCCAGCGAGATCCGCTGGCGGTCGCGGTCGATCTCGAGCACCTTCACTTGGACGGTGTCGCCGATCGAGAGGGCCTCGCTCGGGTGGTTGACGTGGGACCAGGAGATCTCGGAGATGTGGATCAGGCCGTCGATGCCGTTGAGGTCGACGAAGGCGCCGAAGTCGACGATGTTGGAGATCTGCCCCTCGACGATCGCGCCGGGCTGCAGCCGGTCGAGGATCTCCTGGCGGGCGCCCTTGCGCTCCTCCTCGAGCACCGCGCGGCGGGAGAGCACGACGTTGTTGCGCTGCCGGTTGAGCTCGATGACCTTGCACTCGATCGTCGTGTGCAGGAATGCGTCGAGGTCGGCCACCCTGCGGATGTCGACCAGCGAAGCCGGCAGGAAGCCCCGCACCCCCAGGTCGACGATCAGGCCGCCCTTGACGACCTCGATCACGTTGCCTTCGACCGGCTCGCCGGACTCGGCGGCGGCTTCGATGCGTCGCCAGGCCTTCTCGAACCGGGCCCGCTTCTTGGAGACCAGGAGGCGCCCGTCCTGGTCCTCCTTGGTGAGGACGAGCACGTCGACCTCTTCCCCGAGCTCGACCTCCTCGTGCGGGTCGGCGTTCTTGCGGATCGAGAGCTCGCCGGAGGTGATGACCCCCTCGCTCTTGTAGCCGATGTCGACGAGGACCTCGTCGTTGTCGATGCGGACCACGCGGCCCGAGACGACCTCACCCTCGCTGAAGGGCGAGAAGGTCGCGGCGTAGTTGGGGATGACCTGCCCGTCGACCTCGAGCAGCATCCCGTCGCTGCCGGGAACCACCGATCCCTCGATCGGGGCGTCGGTTTCGGTCGGGGTGGTCGTCATGAACCACGCAGGTTAGCGCCAAAGACTGCCCGCCGATGGGCGATATCGCCTGCCTACTTGGCCTCCAGCCAGGTGCGGCCGACACCGACGTCCACCTCGAGCGCCGGCTGGCGCTCGCCCCACGGGGCAACCATCCCCGCCGCCACCATCTCCCCCAACTCCCCGGTCTCCGCCTTCGGGCCCTCGAAGAGGAGCTCGTCGTGAATGGTGAGGATCATCCGGCTCTTCAGGTCGCTGGCCGCCAGCGCGTCGGACACCCCGATCATCGCCAGCTTCATCACGTCGGCGCTCGTGCCCTGCACGATCGTGTTGACCGCGAGCCGCTCGCCGAGCGCGACCGTCTGGCGGTTCGAGGACCGCAGCTCCGGAATGTCCCGACGGCGCCCGAAGAGCGTGGTCACGTATCCGTCCTCACGGGCCTTCTCGACGGTCTCCTCCATGAAGGCGTGTATGCGGGCGAAACGCCCGAGGTAGGCGTCGATGAACTCCCCGGCCTCGGCGCGGGGAATATTGAGCCGGTCGGCGAGCCCGAACTCCCCCAGGCCGTAGACGATGCCGTAGTTGATCATCTTGGCCTTGGAGCGCATTCCGGCGTCGATCTCGTCCTCGGAGACGCCGAAGACCTCTCGGGCGGTGGCGGTGTGGACGTCCTCGCCCCGCTGGAAGATCTCCTTGAGGACGTCCTCGTCGGCCACGTGGGCGAGCACCCGCAGCTCCACCTGGGAGTAGTCGGCCGACAGGAGAACCTTGCGCGGGGCGGCCTCGAAGCACCCCCTGATCTCCTGCCCCAGCTCGGTCCGGACCGGCACGTTCTGGAGGTTCGGGTTGACCGAGGAGAGCCGGCCGGTGGCGGTCGAGGCCTGGACGAAGGTGGTGTGGATCCGGCTCTCGTCGTCAACCAGCGACGGAAGGGCGTCCAGGTAGGTCTTGAGCAGCTGGTTGAGCTCCCTCCAGCGCTCCACCAGCGGAACGATCTCGTGCTCCTCGCGGATCGCCTGCAGGACCCTCGCATCGGTGGAGTAGCCGGTCTTCCCCTTGCGCTTGCGCGTCAGCCCGAGCTTGTCGAACAGGACCGCCCCCAGCTGCTGAGGGGAGCCGATGGTGAACTCCTCCCCGGCCAGCGCGTGGATCTCCTTCTCGAGGCCTCCGATCTCGCGCCGGACCTTCTTCGTGATCTTCGCCAGCGACTCCGTGTTGAGGCGGACCCCGGCGATCTCCATCGCCCTCAGCACCGGCTCGAGGGGAATCTCCATCTCCTTGAGCAGCGCGGTCTGGTCACGCTCGGCCAGGCGGGGCGCCTGCCAGTCGGCCAGGGCGCCGACCTGCGCCGCCCGGCGGGCCGCCTCGTCCTCGCAGTCGATGGCGATGCCGGCCATCTCGCACAGCTCGTCCAGGTCGTAGCCGCGACGGGCGGGGTCGAGCAGGTAGGCCGCGAGCATCGTGTCCCAGTCGACGTTCTCCGGGACCGCGCCCAGCGCCTTGGCGTCGTGGGCGATCACCGGGCGCTCCCCCACCGCCGGCGCAATCTCCTCCGGCGAACCGAGCGGCCCGGCCATTGCCTTCCCGTCGGCACCTGCTCCAAAGCGCCACTGCTCGTCACGGGCGAAGAGCTCTCCCTCTCCCGCCTCCGGCGCCAGCACGGCGACGGCGAGCGGCTTCCTGCGGCCGCCGAGCGAGGCCGCCTTCTCGAGCGTTCCCTGAGCCCACTCCAGCGTCTCGCCCGCGGGCTCGGGTGCTCCATCGTCGCCGAGAATCGCCTCCATGCGCCTCAGCGGGTCCTTGAGCTCGAACTCACTGAAGACCTCCCGGATGC
The DNA here is from genome assembly GCA_046091165.1 of Solirubrobacterales bacterium. Taxonomy (GTDB): domain Bacteria; phylum Actinomycetota; class Thermoleophilia; order Solirubrobacterales; family Solirubrobacteraceae; genus F1-60-MAGs163. The sequence goes on from JBJTBE010000053.1 coordinate 22,426, forward strand.
GCGAGCGATCGGGCTCGCGGGCCACTTCGGCGGCCGGGTCGAGGTCGAGGGGAACGTCGCGCTGGATCGTGGCGAGCTGCTTGCTCAACCGGGCGTCGTCGGCGTGGTTGACGAGGTTCTCCTTGCGCTTGGCCCCGGAGATCTCGTCGACGCTGTCGAGAATCGTCTCCAGGGACCCGAAGCGCTGGAGGAGCTCGCTGGCCGTCTTGTCGCCGATCCCGGGGACGCCGGGAATGTTGTCCGACGAGTCGCCCTTGAGCCCGTAGAAGTCGGGGATCAGCTCCGGGCCGATGCCGTAGCGCTCGACCACGGCGTCGTAGTCGTAATCCTTGGTGTCGGTGATTCCCCGGGCGGTGGCCATCACCCTCACCCGCCCCTCCGGGTCGATCAGCTGAAAGGAGTCGCGGTCGCCGGTGACCACCACGACGTCGATCGGGGGCTTGGCGTTGCGGGCACGCTCGGCCAGGGTGCCGATGACGTCGTCGGCCTCGTAGCCCTCCACCGAGACGTTCGTCCAGCCGAACGCCTCGACGATCGGCTCGAAGTAGGGCCACTGCTCCTTGAGCAGGTCGGGCCGGGAGGTGCGGTTGGCCTTGTAGCGCTCGTCGAGCTCCTTGCGCCCCGACGAACCGGCATCCCAGCAGACGACGGTCGGGTTGCTGCCGTGCTCGGTGATGATCTTCACCAGCATCGAGGCGAACCCGAAGATGGCGTTGGTGGGCTGGCCCTTCGAGGTGGCGATCGTGTCCGGCAGGGCGAAGAACGCCCGGTAGGCGAGGCTGTTGCCGTCGATCAGGTAGAGCGTCTCGGCCACCGCGGGCAAGCTACCGCAGGATCCGGCACATGAGCGAGGCCCGAACCTCCGTAGACTGCCGCCGAAGTGAGCCCCACCCCGTCAGCCCAGTACAGCTTGACCATCCGGGTCGAGATCGAGGATGTCCCGGGAATGCTCGGCAAGGTCGCCGGCGCTATCGGCGGCGCCGGCGCGGTGATCGGCCCGATCGACCTCGTGGAGGCAAATGGTGGCCTGGTACGGGACATCACGGTCGACGCCAACGATCCCGACCACTGGGACGAGATCACCGCCGCGATCGATGCCGTCGACGGCGCCCGGGTGATCGACACCACCGACCGCACCTTCCAGATCCACGTCGGCGGCAAGATCGAGCAGCACAACCGCTCGCCCCTGAAGACCCGAGACGACCTCTCGATGGCCTACACCCCAGGGGTCGCCCGCGTATGCAGCGCCATCGCCGAGGACCGCGAGCGCGCCTTCCAGTACACGATCAAGCGCAACACGGTTGCGGTGGTCAGCGACGGCACGGCCGTGCTCGGGCTCGGGGACATCGGCCCGGAGGCGGCGATGCCGGTGATGGAGGGAAAGGCGATGCTCTTCAAGGAGTTCGCCGGGGTCGACGCCTTCCCGATCTGCCTCGACACGAAGGACGCACAGGAGATCATCGAGACGGTCGAGCGGATCGCCCCGGGCTTCGGGGGGATCAACCTCGAGGACATCTCCGCGCCTCGCTGCTTCGAGATCGAGGAGGCCCTGAAGGAGAGCCTCGACATTCCCGTCTTTCACGACGACCAGCACGGGACGGCGATCGTCGTCCTGGCCGCGCTGATTAACGCATGCCGGCTTACCGGGCGGGAGATCGGCGACCTCCGCGTGCTGATGGTGGGCCTCGGGGCCGCCGGGATAGCGGTCACGAAGATCCTGCTCGAGGCGGGCGTGACGGAGATCATCGGCTGCGACTCCCAGGGCGTCCTCAGCACCGAGCGCGCCGACTACCTGGACGGCTCGATGCCGGAGATAAAGCGCTGGTTCTCGGAGGTCTCCAACCCGGAGAAGCTCGCCGGCGGCCCGGCAGAGGCGATCCGGGGCACCGACCTTTTCATCGGGCTCTCCGGCGCCCGGATCATCGAGCCTTCGGCGCTGGGGACGATGAACCCCGACCCGATGGTCTTCGCGATGGCCAACCCCAATCCCGAGGTCACGCCCGAGGAGGCTTCGGAGTATTCGCGGATCATCGCCACCGGCCGCTCGGACTACCCCAACCAGATCAACAACGTCCTCGCCTTCCCCGGCATCTTTCGAGGGGCGCTCGACGTTCGGGCCGACCAGATCACCGAGCCGATGAAGATGGCCGCCGCCCGCGCCATCGCCGAGATCGTGACCCCGGAGGAGCTCAGCGAGGACTACTTCATCCCCTCGGTTTTCAACCGGGACGTCGCTCCGGCCGTGGCCGAGGCCGTCTCGGTGGAGGCGCGCCGCTCCGGGGCCGCTCAGGCGGGCCAGAGCACGATCGGCTTCGCGGCCTCCGACGTGGAGTCGATGCGCCACCCCAACGGGTGAGGGCGATTGCGCCGGCGGTGCGGCCCATCCGTAACCAGAACACACCCAACGAGCGAGGATCAAGATCGAGATGAAGGTCACTGTCACCGGAGCCACCGGCCTGATCGGGACCGCACTGGTCGCCGCCCTGAAGGGCCGCGGAGACGAGGTAACCGTGCTCTCCCGCAACCCGGAAGCGGCCGGCCGGGAACTCGGCGTCGAGGCGGTCGCCTGGGATCCGCTGGCCGAACCCGCCCCCAGCTCGGCGATCGGCGGACGGGACGGCGTCGTCCACCTCGCCGGCGAGCCGGTCGCACAGCGCTGGACCGAGTCGGTCAAGCGCTCGATCCGCGCCAGCCGCGACCTGGGAACGGCCAACCTGGTCGCCGGGATCGCCGCCTCCGAGCCGCGGCCGCAGGTTCTCGTCTCCTCCTCGGCCGTGGGCTACTACGGCAAGCACGGCGCCGAGATCATCGACGAGTCCTCCCCCGCGGGAAGCGACTTCCTCGCCGAGGTCTGCGTCGAGTGGGAGCGGCGCGCCCGGGCCGCCGAGGAGCTGGGCCTTCGCGTGGTGATCGTGCGCACCGGCGTCGTCCTCGATGCCGGCGGCGGCGCACTCAAGACGATGCTTCCCCCCTTCCGCGCCGGGGTTGGCGGGCCGGTGGCCGGCGGCAGGCAGTACATGCCCTGGATTCATCTCGACGACATCGTCGGCATCTACCTGGCCGCTCTCGACGGCGAAGGCTGGTCGGGCCCGGTCAACGGCACCGCGCCCGAACCGGTGACCAACGCCGAGTTCTCCAAGGCGCTCGGCCGCGCTCTCGGCCGCCCGGCGATCTTCCCGGTGCCGGCGTTTGCGATCCGGACGCTCTACGGCGAGATGGCCGAGATCGTCACTGAGGGCCAGCGCGCGGTTCCGGCGCGGACGCTCGAGGCGGGCTACACCTTCCAGCAGCCGGAGCTGGACGCGGCGCTCAGGTCGGCACTCGGGCGCTGACCGGGGCGGTCAGTTGCCGGGCCCGGCCCGGAAGGCATCGGCCACCGCGATGCGGTTGCCCCCTTCCTTGCCGGCGCGCTCGATGGCGTCGAGGACATCGCTCATCGCCTCATATCCGTAGAGCGCGTCGTCGCTGGGCTCCTGGCCGAACGCCTTCCGATAGGCGTCGCGGAAACCCGGGGCCGGCTCCCGGCCCCCCGGCAGGCCCTTCCACCCCTCCGAGGGAGCGACCTGCAGGAGCTGGGCCTGGTCGACGACGATTACCCGGGAGAGCCTGGTCTGCGACTTCCCGTAGTCGCCGATATAGGCGATCGAGCCGGGGTCGGTAACGGCTCGGCGGGCGTTGAGCGCGACCTGGCCGTTGCCGGTCTCCGTCCCGTCTCCGGAGACTGCGTTGAGCGAGACGAAGTTGAGGATGAAGTCGCCGATCTTCCCGTCGCGCTGGGAGAAGGCGAGCCGCTCACCGTTGAGGATGTCGTTGCCGGCCCTGGCGTCGGGCCCGCTCAGGGGGAGGCTGGTGTAGACCGAGAGGTAGGTGCCGTAGACCTGGGCGCCGGCGACCTTCGCCTCGTCGGTCGCCCCGCATCCGGCGAGGACTGAGCAGGCGAGGACGGCTGCCAGCAGGCCCGCGACCCCGCGCGCCCCGCGACGGTCAGCTGTCTTCGCCACCGAAACGCTGCCCGAGAACCCGCACCCCGGCGGCGGTCACGATGATGACGAGGGCGAGCAGCAGGCCATCCAGGGGGCTCACGCCGAACGAGACGAGAACTACCCAGAGGGAGAGGGCAAACACGGAGGTGACGAAGAGGCCCATGCGCGCCAGAGCTTACCTGAGCGCCTGGGCGAAACGCCCTACGAGGGCCCCGCAGGCCGATGCCGGGTCGGCGCTCTCGGCGGCCTCGCGCACGAGGCGGCTTCCCACGATCACGCCGTCGGCGCCGGCCTCGGCCGCCGCGGAGGCCTGCTCGGGAGTGGAGATGCCAAATCCCAGCGCGACGGGAACCTCGCTGTGGCTGCGGGCCCGCTCGATGATCTCCGCGTAGCCTTCATCCCCCGAGCGCTCGCCGGTGGTCCCGGAGACCGAAACGGTGTAGAGGAAGCCCCGGGCCTGCGAACCGATCTGCTCCAGCCGCTCGTCGCTGCTCGTCGGCGCAGCCAGGGGGACGAGGGCGATTCCCCGGCTCTCGCAGGCGTCGCCGAGCTCGCCGGACTCCTCGAGCGGAAGGTCGGGGACGATCAGGCCGCTCACGCCGGAGGAAGCCAGGTCGGAGACGAACTCATCGGCGCCCCGGGCCATGACGAGGTTGCCGTAGGTCATCAGCACCACCGGGACCGACTCCGACAGCGCGGAGGCGGTCTCCAGGACCGACTCCGGCGTCGCTCCCGCCTCCAGCGCGCGGGCACCGGCCTCCTGGATCACCGGCCCGTCGGCGAGCGGATCGGAGAACGGGACGCCCAGCTCGACCAGGTCGGCCCCGGAGTCGGCGTAGGCACGCCCGATGGCCAGTGCCGTGTCGCGGTCGGGAAAGCCGCCCATCAGGTAGGGCATCAGCGCCGCACGGCCGCAGCGGCCCTCGAAGGCCCCGGCTATGCGCTCGATCCCGGTCACCGCGCGGCGAGCAGCCCGAGCACTTCGGAGAGGTCCTTGTCGCCCCTCCCCGAGAGGCAGACAAGGTCGAGCTCGGAGTCGCTGGGCTCCTCGAGCACGTAGTGGATCGCGTGGGCGGGCTCGAGGGCGGGGATGATGCCCTCCAGCCGGGCCGTGCGAACGAACGCCTCGAGGGCGTCGTCGTCACGGACACCCACGTAGCGTGCGCGCCCGCTGTCGCGCAGCCAGGCGTGCTGGGGGCCCGAGCCGGGGTAGTCCAGCCCGGCCGAAACCGAGTGAGCCTCGGCGATCTGGCCGTCCGGGTCCTGGAGGATGGCGCTCAGGGAGCCATGCAGGACGCCGGCCCGTCCACCGGCGGCCAGGGGGGCCCCGTGACGCCCACTCTCTATGCCCTCCCCCGCGGCCTCCACGCCGACCAGTTCCACTTCGGGATCGTCGATGAAGCCCGCGAACATGCCGATCGCGTTCGAGCCACCGCCGACGCTGGCGATCACGCGGTCGGGAAGCCGTCCTTCGCGCTCGAGCACCTGCGCGCGCGCCTCGTCGCCGATACACCGCTGAAGCTCCCGGACGATGACCGGGTAGGGGGCCGGCCCGACGGCCGAGCCAAGGATGTAGTGGCTGCTCCCCACGTTGGTCACCCAGTCGCGGATCGCTTCCGAGACGGCTTCCTTGAGCGTGGCCGCCCCTGCCGTCACCGGCACGACGGTTGCCCCGAGCAGCTCCATCCTCTGGACGTTGGGCTGCTGGCGCCGGATGTCCTCGGCGCCCATGTAGACCACGCACTCCAGGCCCAGGAGCGCACAGGCGGTCGCCGTCGCCACGCCGTGCTGGCCGGCGCCGGTCTCGGCGATCACCCGCTCCTTGCCCATGCGGATGGTCAGCAGGGCCTGCCCGAGGGCGTTGTTGATCTTGTGCGCCCCCGTGTGGAGAAGGTCCTCGCGCTTGAGGTAGACGGGGCGCCCCGCGGCCTCCGAGAGCCCGGAGGCAAGGTAGAGAGGCGTCGGCCGGCCGGCGTAGTCGCGCAGCAGCTCCGAGAGCCGGTCCCGGAAGGCCGGATCGTCGCGGGCCTCGATCCAGGCGGCCTCCAGCTGCTCGAGGGCCGGCATCAGCGTCTCGGGCACGTACTGGCCCCCGTACGGGCCGAACCGGTGTTCCACCGTCCCGCTCACCCGGCCACCGGCTCCCCGGCCCGGGCAACGGCCTCCATGAACGCAGCCACCTTCTCAGGGTCCTTGGCCCCCGGCGCCGACTCGACCCCGGAGGCCACGTCGACGGCGAACGGGCTGGCCGCGGCGATCGCCTCGCCGACGTTGCCGGCATCCAGGCCCCCGCTCACGATCAGCGGAACCGGCGAGCTCCGCTGGGCCGCGAGCTCCCAGTCCCAGCTCTCCCCGGTGCCGCCGGGAAGGCCGGTCCTGCGCGTGTCCAGCAGGTGGTAGTCGACGTTGCGGAAGCGCTCGATGTCGCGCAGGTCGGCCGCCGAGCCGACGTGCCCGACCTTGACCACGCGGGCGCCGGTGCGGCGACCGAGCTCTTCGCAGTAGGAAGGACCCTCGTCGCCGTGGAGCTGGACCATCGTGAAGCCGGTGGCCTCGACCAGGCGCGCAACGTCGTCGAGCGGCTCGTCGACGAAGACCCCGCATATCTCGGCGCTGCGCCCGAGCCGTCGGGCGATCAGCTGCGCCTGCGCCGGGTCGCAGGCCCGCGGCGAGCCGTCCCACATGACGCAGCCCAGGGCCCAGGCGCCGTTCTCGAGTGCCATCTCGGCGTCGGCCAGCCCGGTGAGGCCGCAGATCTTTACGCGGGGCGTCTCCACCCGCCCTATGGTCGCAGATCGCCTGCGCGGCCCTGCGCCTAGGGCTGCTTGATGTTCTGCTGGGGACGGCGGCCGAGCTCGACCTCGACGCTCTCGCGCTGCTTGCCGCCCTTGAGGTACTCGATCTCGACCCGTTCGCCGGCCTTCTTCGAGGCCACGTAGGACGAAACGTCGCTCGCCGTCTTCATCGGCCGGCCGTCGATCTTCTCGATCACGTCGCCGCCGATCATCACCTTCTCGCCCTCGAGCTCGGCCGGGACCGTCCCGCCCTTGAGGCCGGCCTTGGCCGCCGGGCTGCCCGGCTGGACCGAGACGATCAGCACGCCCTTGTCGACGGGAAGGTTCAGCGGCTTCAGCTCCGGGGTGATGCCGATGGTGGTGATGCCCAGGTAGCCGGTGTCGACCTTCCCCTCGCGCAGGCCGGGAACGAGCTTGCGCGCGGTGTCGATAGGGATCGCGAAGCCGATGCCCACGCTGCCGTTGCTGCCGCCGGTCTGGATCTGCGAATTGATCCCGATCACCTCGCCGGCGGCGTCGATCAGCGGACCGCCGGAGTTGCCGGGGTTGATCGCCGCGTCGGTCTGGATCACGTTGTCGATAGCGAAGCCGTTGAGGCCCTCGATCTGGCGTCCCTTGGCCGAGACGACCCCGGTGGTGAGGGTGCCGGTCTGGCCGAACGGGTTGCCGATCGCGACGACCGGGTCTCCTACGACCACGTCGCCCGAGGAGCCGAGGGGGAGCGGTCGCAGGTCGAGGCCCGACGGATCGACCTTGAGGACCGCGAGGTCGGTGGAGCGGTCGGCCCCGAGGACCTCGGCTTCGGTCGTCTTCTCGTTGTCGCGATCCAGGCCGACGCCGACCGTCACCTTCTTGGCCCCGTCCACCACGTGGGCGTTGGTGAGGATGGTGCCCTGGTTGTCGATGGCAAAACCGGTGCCGCTCGACTTGCCCGAACCGGAGCCGGGAATCCCGAACTGGGACTCGCTCTCGCTCTGTACGCCCTCGGCGAGCACCGAGACCACGCCGCGGGCGTCGCGGCGGTAGATCTGGCTGGCGCTGAGGCCCTCGCCGCTGGAGACCGGGCGCAGCTCGCCGCTTCCGGCACGCACGACGGTGGTGTCGCCGCCGCCGCCGAGCCCGATCAGCGCCGCCACGGCAACCGCCGCGCCCGCACCCACCAGGCCGGAGATGATTGCCACGGGCCAGATCTTTTTGTCGTTGGTCATGGGATTCGAGAGTGGGGCCAGTTGCTGAAGGCGCCCTAAACCGTTCCTGAGGCGCGGTGAAGGATCAGGCTAGCTCCGGGCCGGTCAGTTCCCGCAGCGCCTCGCCCGGGTCGGGCGCGTGCATCAGGCGCTCGCCGACCAGCACGGCGTCGGCGCCGGCCTGCGCGAGCTCCTCTACCTGTGCGGCCGAGGTTATCCCCGACTCGCTGACGACGATCCGGCCGGCCGGAATGCCGGCCATGAGCTCGGCCGTGCGGGCGGTGTCGACCGTGAAGTCGCGCAGGTCGCGGTTGTTGATGCCGATGATCCCCGGGTCTATCGCCGCCAGTGCCCGCTCCAGCTCACCGGCATCGTGAACCTCGACCAGCACGTCCAGGCCGTGCTCGCGGGCCCTGGCGTCGAACCTCTTCAGCTCGTCGTCGTCCAGGGCGGCGACGATGAGCAGGATGGCGTCGGCGCCGGCCACGGCCGCCTCGGTCACCTGGTACTCGTCGACGGTGAAGTCCTTGCGCAGGATCGGAAGCGGGCTCGCGGCCCGGGCCTCCTCCAGGTCGGCCAGGGAGCCGCCGAATCCTTCCTCCTCGGTGAGGACAGACAGGGCGCTCGCGCCGGCCTTCCCGTAGGCCTCGACGACCTCGGTGACACTGCTGCCCGGGCGGATCTCCCCGGCGCTCGGCGACCGCCGCTTGAACTCGGCGATCACCGAGATCCCCGGCGCGGCCAGCGCGTCGCGCAGCCGTCCCGCGGGGCGCGGCGCCTGGAGCCGGGCCAGCAGCTCCTCCTCGGGGAGCTGCGCCCTGCGGGCAGCGACCCGCTCGCGGGAACGGTCACAGATTTCCTGCAGGACGCTCATCGGCCGGCCATCTCCCGGGAACGCTCGACGTAGGCGGCGAGAACGTCCCGAGCGGAGCCCGAGTCGATCGCGGCCGCGGCCTTCTCCGCCGCTTCCCCGAGCGAGGGAGCGCCACCGGCGACGTGGATGGCCGCGGCGGCGGTGGCGACCACGATGTCGCGGGCCGGCCCCGGCTCGCCGGCCAGGACCGCGGTGATCACGCGGGCGCTCTCGGCGACGTCGCCCCCGGGAACCGCTTCGGGCGGCGACTCGGGCAGCCCCAGGTCGCCGGGGGTGATCGTCAGCTCGTGCACCGCGTTCCCCCGAACCTCCCTCGCCGCCGTGGGGCCGGAGATGGAGATCTCGTCGATGCCGTCGAGACTGGAGACCACCAGGGCGTGCTCGGTCCCCAGCTCGGCGAGCGCCCCGGCCACGATGTCCAGCCGTCCGGGCTCCCATACGCCGATCAGCTGGCGACGGGCGCCGGCCGGGTTGGTCAGGGGACCGAGGAGGTTGAAGATCGTGCTGACGCCGAGGGCCTTGCGCACCGGCACGACGTATCGCGTGGCCGCGTGGTGGGCCGGCGCGAACATGAAGCCGAAGCCGAGCTCGTCGATCAGCTCCGCCTCGGCCCGGGGCTCGAGGTCGAGGGCCACGCCGAGCTCTTCCAGTACGTCGGCTGAGCCGGTCAGTCCGGTGGCGGTGCGGTTCCCGTGCTTGGCCACCGCGCAGCCCGCGCCGGCCGCAACCAGGGCCGCGGCCGTGGAGATGTTGAAGGTCTGGCGCCCTCCTCCGGTACCGCAGGTATCGAGGAGGTCCTCGCGCTTGGGGCGAACCTCGCTGGCCAGCGCCCGCATCGTCTGCGCCATGCCGGCGAGCTCGTCGGGGGTCTCGCCCTTCTCGCGCAGGGCAAGCAGCAGGTCACGGATCTGTCCGTCGTCGGCCTCGCCGGCCATGATCACCGCGAGCGCCCCGGCGGCCTGGTCACGGCTCAGGTCGTCCCCGCCCCGGGCCCGGGCCACCGCCTCGTCGAGGGCCTCGGTGCTCACGCCACCCCCTGGGCCAGGAAGCGCCCGAGCATCTCCTGGCCGTGAGGGGTCAGGACCGACTCGGGATGGAACTGGACGCCCTCCGCGGGAAGGCTGGCGTGCCTGACGCCCATGATCACTCCTCCACCGCGCGATGTCACCTCCAGCTCCGCGGGCAGCGCCGCCTCGCTGGCCACCAGCGAGTGGTAGCGGCCGACGGTGAGCGGATCCGGAAGGCCGGAGTAGATGCTGCGCCCGTCGTGCTCGACCTCCGCCGTCTTGCCGTGGACCGGCTCCCCGCGTACGACCTCCCCCCCGAAGGCCTCGACCAGCGACTGGTGCCCCAGGCAGACCCCGAGCGTCGGCACGCCGGCCTCCGGGAAGCGGCGGGCGACCTCCACCGAGACCCCGGCCTGCGCCGGGGTGCACGGCCCGGGCGAGATGACGAGGCGCTCGACGTCCCGCCCCAGCAGGTCGTCCACGCCGGCCTTGTCGTTGCGGACAACGTCGACCTGCGCTCCCATCGCACCGAGGATCTGGACCAGGTTCCAGGTGAACGAGTCGTAGTTGTCGATGACGAGGACCCGGCTCATCTCCACCCCGGCTCGGCACAGGCCATCTCGATCGCCCGGATCACGGCCCGGGACTTGTTGACCGACTCCTCGTACTCGTTGGCCGGCGTCGCGTCGGCGACGGTGCCGCCGCCGGCCTGGACGTGAACCGCCCCGTCCCGGAAGACCACGGTCCTGATGTGAATACAGGTATCCAGGTCCCCGGCGTAGCTCAGGTAACCGATCGCCCCTCCATATCCGCCCCGCTTGACCGGCTCGAGCTCGTCGATGATCTGCATCGCACGCACCTTCGGCGCGCCCGAGAGCGTCCCGGCCGGCAGGATGCTCCTCAGCGCGTCCATGGGGCTGACGTCCTCGCGCAGGGTGCCCGAGACCGAGGAGACGATGTGCATGACGTGGGAATAGTTCTCCACCTCCATGAAGCCGTCCACGCCGACCGTGCCGTACTCGCAGACGCGGCCCAGGTCGTTTCGGCCGAGGTCGACGAGCATCACGTGCTCCGCCCGCTCCTTGGCGTCGGCGAGGAGCTCCTCGGCGATCTCCTGGTCCTCCGCCGGGCCGGAGCCGCGGGGACGGGTGCCGGCGATCGGCCGGGTGGAGGCCTGCCTCCCGCTTACCGTCAGCAGAGGCTCCGGGCTGGCCCCGACCACCTGAAAGCCACCGAAGTCCAGGAAATACATGTACGGGCTGGGGTTGACCACCCTCAGCCCCCGGTAGACCGAGAACGGGTCGGCGTCGGTGCTCGCCGTCCAGCGCTGGGAGGGAACCACCTGGAAGGCGTCCCCGGCATGGACGTACTCGACGATCCGGGCCACCACCGCCTCGAACCGCTCCCGGCTCATGTTCGACTCGAAGCGGGGCGCCGGCAGGACCCGCCCCTCCTGGTCGGGAATGGGGCCGGCCAGGGCCTCCCGGACCTCCCCGATCCGTGCGACCGCCTCATCCCAGGCGCCGCCCACGTCGGCCCCTTCCTCGACGAAGAGGTTCACGATCACGCTCAGGGTGTGCTTGAGGTGGTCGAAGACGACGAGCAGGTCGCTGAGCATCAGCGCCATGTCGGGAAGGCCGATCTCGTCCGGCCCCGGCTCCCCGAGCGGCTCCACGGTGCGGACGAGGTCGTAGCCGAAGTAGCCCACCAGCCCCCCGGCGAACGGAGGCAGCCCCTCCAGCGGGGCCTGCCGCCAGCGTCCCGCCAGCTCCTCGGCGAGGCCGTAGGGGTCCCCACCGTCGCCCAGCGACCAGCTCAGGACCTCCCGGGGAGCCAGCCCGATGAAGCTGTAGCGACCGAAGCGCTGTCCCTGTTCGGCCGATTCGAGCAGGAACGCGGGCTCGCCGGGCGCCAGCGCGCGGAGCTTCAGGAACGCCGAGACCGGGGTCTCGCAGTCGTCGATCACCTCGAGCCTCAGGGGGATGAGCGTGTAGCCGGAAGCCAGCTCGAGGGCTTCCTCGCGCGTGGGGCGGACCGGACCTGGTGCCCCGGAGCTCATCGTGCCCGTTCGAGCAGCACCCGGGCGGCGTCCGCGAGGCTGCGACCACGGGAGGAGACCAGGACGGCCAGGTGATAGAGGAGGTCGGCGGTCTCTTCGTCGACCCTCTGCTCGCTCTCGGCGGCCACCGCCCGCACCACCTCATCGGCCTCCTCGACGACCTTCTCGCCGGCCAGCCCCGGCGACTCGAGCAGCTCAACCGTGTAGGAGCCGTCCGGACGGGCGGCGGCCCGGGCGTCGATGGTGCGCTCGAGGACGGGGAGCGCCTCGAAGGCGACCTTCTCCTGGCTGTCGTCCTGGGCAAAGCAGCTGCGCGCGCCGGTGTGGCAGGCCGGGCCGGCAGGCGTGACCAGGGCCACGACCGCGTCGCCGTCGCAGTCGGTACGCAGCGCCTCCACCCTCATCACCGCGCCCGAGGTCTCCCCCTTTCGCCAGAGCTCCTGTCGCGAACGGCTCCACAGGTGCAGCTCCCCGGTGGAGGCCGTCAGCTCCATCGCCTCGGCGTTGGCCCAGGCAAGCATCAGGACCTCGCCGGTCGCCGCGTCCTGCGCCACCACCGGGACGAGCCCGCTTTCGTCGTAGCTGATCTCCATCACCGGCAATTCAAGCAGCGGCCTGCGCAAACTCCGGCGGAGCCTGTCGCAGGTACCAGCCGAACGAGCGGTCGATCAACGACTGGCGACCGATCACCCTCAGCACCGCGGTAAGGAGCGGCGGCGGCAGTGCGGGGATGAGCCGCTGGAGACGCAGGGCTATCCCGAATGCGCGGGCGTGGCCGGCGGAGAAGCGGCCGTAGCGCGCCAGTGCCTCCTCGACGCCGGCACCGTCCTCCACCACCGGCCTGATCGCCCGGCCGCAGGCCAGGCCGAAGTAGAAGGCGGTGCGGATGCCCTCGCCGGAGAGCGGGAAGCAGTGGCCGGCGCTGTCGCCGACGAAGAAGACGCCGTCCTCGGCGGCCCGGCGCAGCCGGTGCGGGAACCAGTTCCCCTGATACCCCACGGCCTCGCCGTCAAGCCTCCCGACCAGGGAGACCGTCGGCTCCTTGACGTGGCGCCGGGACTCGTAGGAGCCGACGCCTACGCGGCGCTCGTCGCCGGCCGGCACCTGCCACCCGTAGCCCCGGCGCACGATGTCGCGCTCGACCCAGATGTCGAGGCTGTCCCCGCTCCCGTCGTGGGCCGGGTGCACCTCGAGGCCCCGGGAGAGCGGCGCCTCGGGCGGCTGGTAGTGCGGGCTGGCCAGGACGCGTCGCCAGCCGAGCGCGTCGACCACGACCGGGGCACTGAGCGTGCCCCGGTCGGTCAGCACCTCGATCGAGCCGTCCGGGTACCGTTGCCCGCGGCCATCGACCTTGGCCGTCTCGAACCTCACGCCCCCGCAGCCCTCCCAGAGGATCGCGCAGAGCTCCCGGTAGTCGAACGCCGACCAGCTCCACGGCAGCCGGTACTTCACCGATCCGACCGGGGTCGTGAAGGTCATGAAGGGGAGCTCCTGCCGGATCGCGCCCTGCAGCCCCATCACCTCGAGCCAGGGCGTCGGGCAGGCGCAGGCGGAGGTCTGCCTCTCGCCGATCTCGTAGCGGTCGACCAGCAGCACGTCGGCGCCGGTGCCTGCGAGCTCCCGGGCGACGGTAAGCCCGGCAAAGCTCGCGCCGCAGACCAGCACGTCGGCGCTCACGCCCTCCAGTGAGGTCCGCTCCTCGCCCCGCTTGGTTGCCCTGCGCGTCACGGAAGGTGTGCGCGGGCCACGGCGTGAATGGCGTCCCAGGGCCGGGGCCGGGTGCTCTTGCCTACGACGTCGTAGCCGCTGCGTTCGACCCGGTCCAGGACGCGGCCGTAGACCGCCTGCGCGACCCGGACCCCGGGCCTGACCGCAGCCGGGAGCATCTCCTCGAGGCTCGCGGTCTCCGAGAAGAGCGTCCGCGCCGTGGCCACCTGCTGGGCCACGTGCTCGCGGAGCCTGTGGGTCGCCGCGCCCCGTTCGAGGTCCTCCTCGACCAGGCCCGGGAGGTAGACCCGGCCGTTGCGCCAGTCGGCGCCCACGTCGCGAATGACGTTGGTCAGCTGCAGCGCCACGCCCAGCCGGGCGAGGCGCTCCCCTGCCTCCGCCGGCGCGTCGAGGAGCGGTGCGGCGACCGGGCCGACGGTGGCGGTCCCTTCCATGTAGTGGTCGAGCTCCTCCTGGCTGGCCATCCGCACCGGCTCGCGGCAGTCCGAGCGCATCGACTCCATGTACCGGGGCAGGAGCTCGAGGCGCATCCCGTACCGGGGGCCGGCGTCGACGAGCGCACCGATCACCGGATGGTCGGACCATCCGCGGTCGATACCGTCCTCGAGGATCCCCTCCCAGCGGTCCAGGGCGGCACGGCGCTCGCCGTTCAGCCGCGGGTCGTCGGCGATGTCGTCGGCCCCCCGCACGAACCCGTACAGCGCGTAGAGGGCGGGCCGGCGCTCGGCCGGCAGCGACCAGGTGGCGGCAAAGTAGGTCGGGTCGCGGCGCAGCTGCATCCTGCGGCATGCCCGGTAGGCGTCGGAGACGCGGTTGTCGACGGCTGGAACCACCCCGCGTACCGTAAACCCCCCGATGGCTCCGCAACAACCACGAAGCGAACGCTGCAGGCTCATCGTCGTCACCGGCAAGGGCGGCGTGGGCAAGACCACGGTCGCCGCCGCGGTATCGCTCGCCCTCGTCCGGGAGGGAAGGGACACTGTCGCCGCCGAGCTCTCCGGCCAGTCGCGCATACCCGCGCTCCTCGGCGGTACCTCCAGCGCGCGTCCCGGCGCAGAGGCCGAGGTCGCCCCGGGGCTGTGGACCACCACGATCGACCCGGAGGGAGCCCTGGCCGAGTGGGCGGGGCAGATCGTCAGGCCCCGGGCGGTACTCGAGCTCGCCATCCGCTCGCCGGCGTTCTCCGGCTTCGTGGCTGCCGCCCCCGGGGCCAGCGAACTGATCTCGATCACCAAGGCCGCGGAGCTCTCCTCGCCCGAGCGCTGGGTTCCCGGGGCGGCGCCCCACGACGTCGTCGTGCTCGATGCGCCGGCCTCCGGCCACGGGCTGGGTCTCCTCCAGAGCCCGCGAACCTACGCGGAGATTGCGCGGGTCGGGCCGATCGCCACCCAGGCCCGGGAGGTGGACGAGCTGCTCCGGGACCCGCAGCGGTGCCTGATCGTGACCGTCGCCATTCCCGAGGAGACCCCGGTCAACGAGGCCGGCGAGCTGGCCCTGCTCCTCGAGGAGCGGCTCGGTCGCGGGCCGTCGCTGATGGTCATGAACGCGATGGTCGAAGGCGGGTTGAGTGAGCCGGAGGCCGAGCTGGCCCGGCGTTCGGCCGGTGCGCCGGCGGCCATCGTCGCCGCCGACCGGCGGCTGGAGCTCGCCCGCCGCCAGGAGCGCCAGCTCGAAAGGCTGCAGGAGCTGTCGCCGGCACCGGTGGTCACCCTTCCCAACCTCGGACCCGGCGGGGCCAGTGCCGACGGGGTGGAAGCCCTCGCCGACATCCTCTCGCCGGCCCTGGCGGCCGGCTGAATCACTCGATGCCCAGGCGGTCGAGCAGGCCGTCGTCGGCGCGCCAGCCGCCCCGGACGCGCACCGAGAGGTCCAGGTGGATTTTCTCGCCGAGCAGCTCCTCGATCTCCCGGCGGGCCGACGTGCCGATCGCCTTGACCATCCGGCCGCCCCGGCCTACGAGGATTCCCTTCTGGGATTCGGTCTCCACCCAGATCAGCGCCCGCACCCGAAGCACGCCGTCCGAGGGCTCCATCTCCTCGACCGCCACCTCGACCGAGTGGGGAACCTCTTCGAAGGTCCTGCGGATCGCCTGCTCGCGGACCAGCTCGGCCACCAGCGTGGCCGTCGGCTGGTCGGAGATTGCGCCGGGCGGAAAGAGCCAGGGTCCCTCGGGCATGAGCGCGGCCAGGCAGCCGGCCAGCTCCGGGACGCCCTCGCCGGTTCGCGCCGAGGCCGGGAATATCTCCCCGGCGCACTCGAGCGCGGCGGCGTCGGCCAGGGCGGCCAGCGTGCGTCCCTGGTCGAGGCGGTCACACTTGTTGACCGCGAGGACGACCGGCAGGCCGGACCCGCGCAGCACCGAGGCGATGTAGCGGTCCCCCGGGCCGATTCCCTCCTCGCCGTTCACCACCATCAGCGCCGCGTCGCTGTCGGAAAGCTCGTGCTCGACGCGGGCCTGCATCCGCTCGGTCAGGCGGTCGCGCGGGCGCTGGAAGCCCGGGAGGTCGACCAGCACCAGCTGCGAATCGCCCTCCTGGGCCACGCCGCGGATCGCCCGGCGGGTGGTCTGAGCCCGGTCGGAGGTAATGGCCACCTTCTCACCCACCACCCGGTTGACCAGCGTCGACTTGCCGACGTTCGGACGCCCGGCCAGGGCGACGAAGCCCGCGCGGGTCACCAGGAGCAGATCTCGGCCTGGAGGGCCAGCATCTCGCCGCTGTCGGTCTCGTGGTCCATGCCCACGAGGTGAAGCGCCCCGTGAACGATCGCCTCGCGCAGGTCCTCGGTCTGCGGCGGGCAGATCACGATGTCGCCGAGCTCACGCGGGCCCGGCTCGACCGCGGCGCCGTCGACGGGGAACGAGATGACGTCGGTGGGACCCTCGACACCGAGGAAGTCCCGATTCAGGTCGGCGATCCGCGCCTCGTCGACGAACTCGACGGCCACGTGGCCGTCCTCGATCCCGGCCGATGCGAACGAGAGGGCCAGCAGGCGGTCGACCTCCGGCCGGGGCGGGGCCCCGGGCGCCGGAACGCCGGCGATCAGGTCAACCTCGATCACCGGACTCCCGCCGGCCTCCCTGCCCGGCGGCGCGAAGCCGGGCCTTTCCCCTGCCGGCCCAGTCGCCGTAGGCCTCCACGATCCGCTGCACCAGCCGGTGCCGGACGACGTCGTCACCACCGAAGCGCACGAAGGCCACGTCGTCGACCCCTTCGAGGATGTCGCCGACGATCACCAGCCCGGAGCGCTGGTCGGTGGGGAGGTCGATCTGGGTGATGTCCCCGGTCACCACCATCTTCGATCCGTAGCCGAGCCGGGTGAGGAACATTTTCATCTGCTCGGGGCTGGTGTTCTGGGCCTCGTCGAGGATCACGAACGAGTCGTTGAGCGTCCGTCCGCGCATGAAGGCCAGTGGCGCCACCTCGATCACCCCGCTCTCGAGATAGCCGGCGACCTTGGCCGGGTCGAGCATGTCGTTGAGGGCGTCGAAGAGCGGACGGAGGTAGGGATCGATCTTGGCCATCAGGTCCCCCGGCAGGAAGCCGAGCCGCTCGCCGGCTTCCACCGCGGGCCGGGTGAGGATGATCCGGTTGACCTCGCCGCGCGAGAGCGCAGCGGCGGCCATGGCCACGGCCAGGAAGGTCTTGCCCGTTCCGGCGGGGCCGATGCCGAAGGTGATCGTGTTGGCGCGGATCGAGTCGACGTAGCGCTTCTGGTTTGGCGACTTGGGGGCCACCGAATGGCCCCGGTGGCTCCAAAGGACGTCCTCGAGCACCTTCGCCGGCTCCATCTCCTCCTCCAGGGCGCCGCGGACCGAGCCGACCGTGGACGGGGCGATCTCGTGGCCACCGTCGGCCAGCACCGCCATCTCCCTCACCAGGGTGGCGGCGCTGCTCACCGCCGCCGGTTCGCCGTCGAGGGTCACCACGTTTCCCCGCAGGAAGACGCTGCAGTCGACCTGGCTTTCCAGGTCGCGAAGGACCGAGTCGGCCGAGCCACTGAGCGCGCTGGCGGCCTCGTTGGAAAGCTCGATCTGCTCCCGCATCAGCCGGCCAGGGCCTCCCTGGCCACCGCCGAGACGCGACCGCCGTCGGCGCGCCCGCCCACGCGCGCCATCGCCGCCTTCATCACTGCCCCCATGTCGGCAGGGCCCTCGGCCCCGGTCTCGGCGACCGCCTCGGCGACGATCGCCTCGAGCTCCTCGTCGGAGAGCTCGGCAGGCAGGTAGCCCTCGATCACCGCCGCCTCGGCCTCCTCGGCCTCGGCGAGCTCGGCCCGGCCGGCCGCGCGAGAGCGCAGCGGCGGCCATGGCCACGGCCAGGAAGGTCTTGCCCGGGCCGGCGGGGCCGAGGCCGCAGGGGTTCGTGGGGGCGCGGATCGAGTCGACGTAGCGCTTCTGGTTTGGCGACTTGGGGGCCCCCG
>JBJTBE010000054.1:0-5619 GCA_046091165.1 Solirubrobacterales bacterium
GAGCACGTCGGCGCCGGTCTCCTCGCAGACGTTGGCGATCTCGTTGATGAAGGAGATCTTCGTAGCCAGGAAGGCGTTGGCCGCCAGCTTGACCATCTCGGCACTGGCTACGTCGGTCCGCACCAGCTCGCCGGATCCCTGGCCTCCGTAGGCCGGCGCCAGCAGCGGCCGGTAGAGCTCCTCGACCGCGGCGCCGGCCCAGTCGCCGGCATCCCCGATCACCACGCGATCGGGGTGCAGGAAGTCCTCCAGGGCGGTCCCCTCCTTGAGGAACTCCGGGCAGGAGACGTAGCTGAAGCCCTCCTTGCCCTGCTCGGCGAAGACCCGCTCGATCGCCCCGCCGGTACCGACGGGCACGGTCGACTTCATGACGAGGGCGTGCCGGTCGGACGGCGGCATCGCCTCCACCACGGCGTGGACGGCGCCAAGGTCGGCGTCGCCGGAGTAGGTCGGGGGCGTGCCGACGGCCACGAACAGGAGCCGTGCGTGCTCGAGGGCGTCGCCGAGGTCGGTCGAGAAGTGGAGGCGCTCGCGGTTGCGCTCCAGGGCCTCGTCGAGGCCGGGCTCGTGGATCGGGACCTCGCCCCGCTTGAGGGCCTCGATCTTGGCGGCGTCGATGTCGATGCACCAGACGTCGCTGCCCAGCTCGGCGAAGCCCACCGCCGTGCACAGGCCTACGTAACCGGTGCCGATGACGCCTATCGGCTCGCGCTCAGGGGGGCTCATGAGGACCGGCGAAGCGTAGCGCCAGCCTGCGCGCAGGCCGGGCCTCAGCTGCCGAGCCGCTTGAGCGACTTGGCGATGGCGAGCATCTGCTGGTTGGTGAGGGTGCGCGAGAGGGTGTTGGAGACCCAGTAGCTGCCGTTCGGCGTCCTCAGGGCCACCACCGAGAGGCGCTTGCCGTCGTAGTGGAGCTCGAATTCGCGGCCGCCAAGCCTCATCTTCTCGCTCGGGCTGTCGAGGATCGGGGGCGCCTTCCAGGCGGTCCCCTGGACGCCGTAGTACTGCCCCGCCTCGCCGGTGGAGAGCACCATGCGGTAGGACTCGAAGCGGGTCCGGTTGCGGGTGACCAGCCGGTAGGCCCGGGTCGCCGGGTAGTCCGGCTCGCCCGAGGAGAAGCCGCCGCTGGCCAGCCTCACCGCCGGGTAGTAGACGGGGAGCTGGATCTTGCTGGCGGCGCGGATCGCCTGCTTCTCGGCCTCGGCGCGGTCGCCCACGATGCCGGCCGGAAGCGCCGTCGAGGTCTTTTTCTTCTGCCTCTTTCGGGCCTTGCGGGCCTTGCTGCTCTTGTCCCCGGTCTGCTTGGCGCCGGCCGAGGGCTGGGCGTTCTCGAACTGGTCGATCGCCTCGGCCAGGGCGCTGGGCGATACCTGCAGGTCGCTGGAACCGGGGATCTCGGTGGCCGGGAAGCGGACCTCGCTGACCGGGTTCTTGGAGGAGAGGAAGGCGAGCTTGAGGAGCTGGAGGATCTCGTCGTTGGAGCGGATATCGGTCCGGGTGTAGCGGGCGAAGATCTTCACGAGCTCCTTGCGGTCCCCGAGCAGCGAGGAGATGGCGAACTGGCCCTTGGCCTGGCGCAGGAACTCCTGCTGGCGGGCTGCCCGGACGAAGTCGGAGTCGGTGTGGCGGTAGCGGACGTAATCGAGCGACATCTGGCCGCACATCCTCTGGTAGCCCGGTGCGATGTCGATCTCCGCGTACTGCTGGCTCGGGGCCAGCCCGGCGTTGGAGTGGTAATAGCGGTGGTCGACGTCCACGTAGACGCAGTTGAGGCGGTTGACCGCCCGGCTGAAGCCCCCGAAGTTGATCTCGATGATGTGGTTGATCGGGACCCCGAGCAGCTCACGCACCGTCTTCAGGGTCAGCTTCGGCCCGCCGAACGCGAAGGCCGCATTGATCTTTTCCTGGCCGTAACCGGGGATCTGGACCCTCAGGTCTCGCGGGATCGACATCACCGCAGTAGCCCCGGCGTTGGGGTCCAGGTGGGCGAGCATCAGCGTGTCGGAGCGCCCGGCGTTCTTCATCTTGCGCTCCTCGAACCGGCGGTCGGAACCGATGAGAAGGATCGTCTGGGGGCCGCCGCCGTCGACGTCGTCAAGGTCGTTCTCGACTCCGGGGATCCCCTGGCCCTCCCTCTGGACGATGTCGACGAGCTGGTTGACCTCGAGCAGGCCGGCCGAGGCGACGGTCGTCGCGGTCAGGAGGGCAATCAGGACACCGGCGAGCGCCGTCTTGGCGAGCAGGCCGCGTCCCGGCCGGGGCTGGCTTTCGGGATCCTCGTTCACGGGCGGAAAAGGCTCTGATTCAGGGTATAGAGCCGACCCGCCGGAGTCGCCGGTTGCGCCGTCCTCAGGAGGCCAGGCCGCCCTCTATGGCTCGCAGAGGCGGGGCGGCGCCGAGGGCGCCGACCGCCTCGACGAAGCCGCCCAGGGCCCGCCGGTAGTCGGCCAGCGAGGCGATCGAGACCCACTCCTCCGGGCCGTGGTGACCGGCGCCGACCGGGCCGAACTCGACAGCCGGGATGCCGGCGTCGAGGAAGTACTGGGCGTCCGAGGCACCGTCGCGGCCGACCGAGAGGCTGGCGCTGTCGCCGCTGGCCCCGGCCGCCTCGCGCAGGGCGACGACGTAGGGGTCGTCGGACGCGACGACCGCGGGTACCCGCTCGAGCGTCTGGACGATCTCGACGTCGGGCAGCGCCGCGACCTGCTCGAGGATCTCCCCGGCGTCCTGGCCGGGCAGGTAACGGATGTCGACGTCGATCAGGCAGCGGTCGGGGACCTTGTTGATCGCGTCGCCGCCGCTGATCCGCGAGAGGTTGATCGACGGGCGGTCGAAGAGCTCGGAGGACTGGCGGCTGAACGGCAGGGTCTCTATCCGGCGGAAGACGTCGTGGGCCTTCAGGACGGCGTTGTCACCCAGCCACGGCGTGGAGCCGTGGGCCGCGGTCCCGCGGACCTCGAGCTGGACGGCGAGCAGCCCCTTCGACTGCACTCCGACGTGGAGGTCGGTCGGCTCGCCGGTGATGGCGAAGCTGGCCTCCAGGCCGTCCTGCACGAAGGCGTCGGTGGCGCGGTCGTCGACCTGCTCGGACTCCTCGTCGGGAACGCAGGCGAAGACGACCCGCACGGCGTCCTGGCCGGCGACGTCGCCCATGGCGCAGAGCATCGCGGCGAGCGCCCCCTTCATGTCGAAGGCCCCGCGGCCGATCAGGCGGTCGCCCTCGACCCTGGGCACGAACTGCTCGGCAAACCCGGGCACGACGTCGAGGTGGCCGTGGAAGACCACCGCCGGGCCGGACTCGGGCCCGGCCTCGGCGACGATCAGCGGCATGCCGCGGTGCTCGCGGGCGTCGACGCGCAGCCCGGCCTCCCGGAGCCAGCCGCGGACGAACTCGGCCGCCACGTCCAGACCCTCCGGGCGGGAGGTGTCGTAAGCGATGAGCCGCTCGGCCAGTTCGCGCTCTTCCATCTCCTTGAGGATAATCACGGAATGGCCCCACGGATAATCCTCTTCGGCGCCACCGGCTTTACCGGTGAGCTGACCGCCCGCGCGATGGTCGCCCGCGGTCTCGAACCGGTTCTCGCCGCCCGCAGCCGCGCCCGCGTCGAAACCCTGGCCAAGGAGCTCGGCGGCCTCGAGGCGCGGGTGGCCGACGTCGCCGCCCCCGCCAGCCTCGACACCCTCCTGCACGAGGGCGACGTACTCGTGACGACGGTTGGCCCGTTCATGCGCTGGGGCAGCGCCGCCCTGGACGCGGCGATCCGCCGCCGCGCCCACTACCTCGACTCGACCGGCGAGGGCCCGTTCATCCGGGACGTCTTCGAGAAGGCGACCCGTCGCGCCGAGCCCCTGGGCATCGCGCTGCTCCCCGCCATGGGCTACGACTTCGTTCCCGGCAACCTCGCCGGGGCACTGGCCCTCGAGAAGGCCGGGCCGAACGCCCGCCGGGTGGAGATCGGCTACTTCTGGGAGGGCGCCGGGGGTGCCGGGGGCATGAGCGGGGGACCGCGGGCCAGCGCCGCCGGGGTGCTCTTCGAGAGCTCGTTTGCCTGGAAGGACGGGCAGATCCACCGCGAGCGCGGGGCCAGGAGCGTGCGTTCCTTCGATGTCGACGGCCGGGAGATCCAGGGGATCTCGATCGGCGGCACCGAGCACTTCGCCCTGCCCGAGCTCGACCCGCAGCTCGAGGAGGTCGGTGTCTACCTCGGCTGGTTCGGGCCCATGACCCGCCCGCTCCAGGCGGTCGCCGCCGGCAACGCCGCGATCACCAAGGTCCCCGGGGTCCGCCAGGCGCTCACCGCCGCCATGGGCAAGGTCGTGAAGGGCTCGACGGGCGGGCCCGACGTGGAGGCCCGCGCGGGCACGCGGTCGGTGATCGTCGCCAACGCCTACGACGGCGCCGGCACCAGGCTCGCCTCGGTCCAGCTCACCGGCCCCAACGGCTACGACCTCACGGCCGCCTTCCTGGCCTGGGGCGCCGAACGCATCGCCGCCGGCGAGTTCCACGGCAAGGGCGCGATGGGCCCCGTCGAGGCGTTCGGGCTCGAGCCGCTCAAGGTCGCCGCCGCCGAGTACGGCCTTGTCGAGGCCTGAAGGTCGACGCCGCGGGGGACAACCCCGTTGGTCAGCGGTGCGGGTGACCGACCCCGCTCGGCGTCATCCCGCCTTCCAGGCAGGGAGTCGTTGGGAAACAGGCGCTCATCGCGGCCCGATCGGCTATAAGCGGTTGGTGATGTCCCGATACGCAGGCTGTGAAGCCCCGAGCTTCGGTACTACGGCAGGCCGGTGCCTGGGGGCCGCCGGCGGGAGAAAGCCATGAGAGCGGCACTGATCACATTCCTGGCGGCGATGGCCCTGTCGCCGGCCGCCGCGGTGGCCGCGCCGGGAGACCTGGACACCACCTTCAACCCGAATGCCAACCAGTCCGTCTGGTCGGTTGTGGTGCAGGGCGACGGCAAGATCCTCATCGGCGGGGACTTCACCACCGTCGGCGGGGAGACCCGCAACCGTGTGGCGCGCCTTAACGCCGACGGCACCCTCGACACCACCTTCGCCAACCCGAATGCCAACAACAACGTCCGCTCGGTTGGGGTGCAGGGCGACGGCAAGATCCTCATCGCCGGCTTCTTCACCACCGTCGGCGGGCAGGCCCGCAACGGTGTGGCGCGCCTTAACGCCGACGGCACCCTCGACGCCACCTTCGCCACCCCGAATGCCGACAGCTCCGTCTACTCGTTTGGGGTGCAGGGCGACGGCAAGATCCTCATCGGCGGCCAGTTCACCACCGTCGGCGGGCAGGCCCGCAACTTCGTGGCGCGGCTGTCGGGGACAAGTTCCGGGCCGGCTTCGAGCCCGTCGAACTCCGTGACCCCCACGGGGGGCCCGACACCGACCCCGGAACCGACCCCGGGACCGACGCCCACGGTGAGCGTCTCCGCCCTGAAGGCTAAGGTCTCAAAGAAGGGCGCCTACCTCACCAGCCGCGTCACCGTCTCTGGCGCCGGCCGGATTGCCCAGGCGGCGACCACCAGCCGCCGCGTCGGCAAGGGCAGCAAGCGCCGCACCAAGGTCACCACTCGCTGCCGCGTCAGCAAGACCGTCTCGGCCGCCGGCACCTAC
>JBJTBE010000055.1:0-11651 GCA_046091165.1 Solirubrobacterales bacterium
TTCGCCGCCTGGCAGGCCTTCGTCGCGGCGGCCGACGAGCTCGACGTGGCCCTGATCATGAAGGGCGGTCCCGAGGAGGCCGAGGCGATCCCCGGCTTCGACCCGGGCCTGAGCGACGCGGAGGCCGCCGCCTACCAGGCCCCCTACCCCGACGCCTCCTTCCAGGGCGGGGTCCTCTCCTTCCCCGCTCTGATGAAGCCCCAGGGCGAGGACGACGACGTCTACGGCATCTGGACCGCGGCCTGGGAGGTCCTGGACCGCTGGGAGAAGCCGTTCCTGTGCCTCTACGGCAAGCTCGACCCGATGATCGGCCACTTCGACGCCGTCTTCATCGAGAGCGTCCCGGGCACGAAAGGCCTCCCCCACCAGGAGTTCGCCGGGGCCGGGCACTTCATCCAGGAGGAGGAGCCCGAGGCGCTGGTGGCGGCCATCAACGACCTGATCGCCTCGACGCCCACCGCCTAGAACGGGAATCCACTCTCCCCAACTGCGACATGACCGCACCTAATCCTGAAAGGCTGTGTTCCCCATGACGATGACCCGCGGCCGCATTGCCCCGCTCGCCCTGCTCGCCTGCCTGGCCGTCACCGCCATCGCCGTCGCACCGGCCCAGGCCCGCCAGGCCGGCAAGGGCAAGCAGCCCAACATCGTCGTGATCATGACCGACGACCAGGCCCTGACCGATGTCGCCCAGCTGCCCAACGTCAAGAAGCTGATCGCCGCCCAGGGCACGAGCTTCAGCCAGGCCGTCGACTCCTTCCCCCTCTGCTGCCCGGCCCGCGCCACCTTCATTACCGGGCAGTACGCCCACAACCACAAGGTCGTCGGCAACTTCCACCCCTACGGCTGGTACGGGATGGAGGACCGGGGCAACATCCTCCCCGCCTGGCTGCAGAAGGCCGGCTACCGGACCGGCATGATCGGCAAGTGGCTCAACGGCTACGGCGCCCAGACCCAAGACGTAAAGGGCGAGAAGCCCAAGGGCTTTGACATCTGGCGCGGGCTGCTCGATGTCTCGGCCTACGACTACTACAACTTCGTGATGAGCATCGACGGCAAGACGAACCGCTACTGGGGCGACAAGGAGTTCGCCCGCAAGCTCGTCAAGTTCGGGAACATCCAGACGATCCCCAAGGACGAGCCGGTCTACGGCAAGGTGATCCAGCGCCTGGTCGAGCTCTTCGGGCCGCCGCCGTACGGGCCCGGTGACTGGGGCACCGAGAAGGAGAAGGACTACACCGTCGACGTGACCGGCGATGTCTTCAACGGGCTCGTCGCCGCCGAGAAGAGCCAGAAGAAGCCGTTCTTCCTGTGGTGGTCCCCGGCGGCCCCGCACCGCGAGGACGTGGCCACCACGATCATGCGGCGCCCCGGCGCCGACCCGCGGCCCCCGAAGCGGTACATCAAGCGCTCCAAGTCGTTCAAGCTCCCCCAGGGGATGCCGAGCTTCAACCAGGACCAGGCCTCTTTCTCGAAGCTGCCGCCGAACATGACCGACCACCTCAAGCCCCTCACCCAGGCCGACATCGACCAGCTCCAGCTCGACTACGAGGGCCGGATCGGCTCGCTGCTGGCCGTCGACGATCACGTCAAGAAGATCGTCTCGACCCTCAGGAAGACCGGCCAGTACAAGAACACGATGATCGTCTTCACCTCCGACAACGGCTGGCTGCAGGGCCAGCACCGGGTGCCCGGCGACAAGTTCCTCCCCTACGAGGAGTCGGTCAAGGTGCCCTTCATCATCGCCGGTCCCGGCGTGCCCAGGGGCAAGACCGTCGACGGCCAGGTCTCCAACGTCGACTTCGCCGCCACGATCCTCGACGCGGCAGGCGCCACCGCCGGCCGCGTGCAGGACGGCGTCTCGCT
The DNA here is from genome assembly GCA_046091165.1 of Solirubrobacterales bacterium. Lineage (GTDB taxonomy): Bacteria > Actinomycetota > Thermoleophilia > Solirubrobacterales > Solirubrobacteraceae > F1-60-MAGs163. Next base: position 1,867 of record JBJTBE010000055.1, read on the forward strand.
GATCCCGGTCGCCAACAACCCGGCCAAGCGGCCAGACCGCGCCATCCTGCTCGAGGCGCCCGAGCCGCTCTTCGCCAGCGCCTCGGTGCCCAGCAACAAGTGGGACAAGGCCTACCGTGGCGTGCGCACCGGCGACTGGAAGTACGTCATCTACCGCGACTCGGGGGCCGAGGAGCTCTATGACCTGAAGGCCGACCCGTACGAGGTCAACAACCTCGCCGGCGAACCGGCCTACGCCGCCGTAAAGGCGCGGATGATCGCCAAGCTCGAGCAGCTCAGGGAGTGCTCGGGCAGCGCCTGCAGCGCCGTCCCGAGCGGCTGACTCAGAGGTCGATCCGCCGTAGCTGGCGCAGCGCCAGCAGCCCGAAGAGCAGCAGCATCCCGGCCAGCGCCAGCAGGCCCGGCCAGGTGTCGGCCCAGCTGGGCTCGATTCCCGAGACGGTGGCCTGACGGGCCATCTGGAGGACGTAGGTGACGGGGTTGTACTCGGCGAAGGTGCCCAGCCAGCCCTGCAGGAGCACGAGCGGCGTGTAGGCGGTCGAGAGGAAGACGGCGATGAAGACCCCGTTCTGGATCGCCGGTCCGACCTGCTGGGTGCGGGCGCGCAGCGCGAGGGTGATCCCCCAGAACGCGGCGACGACGCTGAAGGCGATCGCCGCCAGGTAGAGCATTACCAGGCCGTAGATGCCGCCGGTCAGGCCGGGGCCCAGCACCAGGCCGACGGCGAGGATCACCGTCGTGGGAACCAGCGAGCGGGTCATCGCGGCCATCACCGGCCCGAGGAGCAGGAGCGGGCGCGGGGCAGGCGAGCTGAGCAGCCGGTCGAACCAGCCGCGCTCGATGTCCCGCGCCAGGTTGGCACCGGTGGCGCCCCCGGCAAAGCCCGCGCCCTGAAGGCAGGAGAGGGGAATGATCCAGTTGATGTAGGAGTCGGTCGGGAAGCCGGGCAGGCTGGAGAGGTCGCCGAACTGGCCGGTGATACCCAGCAGGAAGATGATCGGCGCGATCGTGGTGGGCAGCAGGCCGCCCTTGACGCGCGCGAGCTCGAGCAGCGAGCGCTGCCACATCGCGTAGCCGACGCCACCGGCATAGGCCAGGCCGCGCGTGTTGCGGGCGCCGACCTCCTGCGTGCTCACGACTTCACCCTCGAGCGCATCGCCCAAACGGACAGGCCGAACATCGCCGCCAGCAGCGCGGTCGCCGAGGCGAACCCGAGCGGCACGCTGCCCAGCCCGGGAGAGTCGAAGAGGGCACCGCGCATCCCCTCGACCACGTAGGTGAGGGGGTTGTAATCGGAGATCGCCTGGAGCGTGGGGTTCAGGTAGTCGTGGGGCAGGAAGGCCGGCGCGGTGAAGAGCAGGACGAAGACGATCGGGAAGAGGTTCTGCAGGAGGGAGAGCGAGCCGGTCTTCAGGGCGATCGAGGCGCCGAGCGCCGCGGCGGCGCCGGCGCTGAGCGCCGCCAGTGCGACGACGGCCAGCGCACCCGGCAGGCCGCCGGTGAAGTCGGCGCCGAAGGCCAGCGCCACGAGGAGGAAGAGGACCGCCTGGAAGACCCCGATCCCCATCGTCCCCAGCACCCGGCCGGCGACGATGCTCGCCCGGTTGATCGGGGCGGAGAGGAGCCGGTCGAAGAAGCCTCCCTCGATCTCGTCGGCCACCGCGATTCCCGCCATCAGCCCGACCAGCAGCGCCCCCTGGATGATCGTCCCGGAGACCACGAAGCCCACGTAGGAGCTCTGCACCGGGAAGCCGGGCAGCTCCTGGGCGGCTGAGGTGCCGCTGGCGATCACCACGAGCAGCAGCAGCGGAAGCACGAACGAGGGAAGCAGGAACTGGATGCGCCGCAGCGTTATCCGCAGCGCCCGCATGGTGAGGGCGAGCGTCACCCGCCACTGGGTGGTCACGGCCTCGCGGCCGAGCGCCGCGTCGGTCACTCCTCCTCCCCTTCGGCTTCGGGCTCGGCGCGGTGGCCGGTCACCGCCAGGAAGACGTCGTCGAGGCTGACCTCCTCGAGCTCGACGGCGTCGACCTCCACCTCCGCCTCGTCAAGCGAGCGGACGCTCGGGGCGATCGCCCGGGCCCCGAGCGGGGTGCGCACGGTGAGCCCCCCGCCGCTACGGTCGCTCACCTCGCCGTGGGGGGCGAGCACGCGGCAGGCCTCGTCGTGCCGGGCCGGGTCGATCAGCTTCACCATCAGCGCCGGCTCGCCGACCAGGCGCTTGAGCTCGTCCGGGGTTCCCTCGGCGACGATATGGCCGCGGTCGATGATCCCGACGCGGTCGGCCAGCTGCTCGGCCTCCTCGAGGTACTGGGTAGTCAGGAAGACCGTCGTCCCTTCCTCGTTGAGCGAGCGCACCTCGCGCCAGAGGGCGTTGCGGCTGACCGGGTCAAGGCCGGTGGTCGGCTCATCGAGGAAGAGGACGGTGGGCCGGTGCACGAGCGCCATCGCGAGATCGAGGCGCCGGGTCATCCCGCCGGAGTAGGTCTGCAGGCGCCGGTCGCCGGCCTCGACCAGGTCGACCCGCTCGAGCAGCTCGGCGGCCCGCTCGCGGGCCTCCTCGCGGCGCAGCCCGTGGAGGGCGCCCTGGAGCTGGAGCAGCTCGCGCCCGGTCATCAGGGGGTCGAGCGCCGCCTCCTGCAGGGCCACGCCGATGTTCCGGCGCACCTCGGGGGCCTGCTTCACGACGTCGTAGCCGGCGACCAGGGCACGGCCCCCGGTGGGCCGCAGGAGGGTGGTGAGGATCCTCACCGTGGTCGACTTGCCGGCCCCGTTGGGTCCGAGGAAGCCGTAGATCTCCCCCGGCTCGACGGTCAGGTTGACCCCGTCGACCGCCTTGAGCCCGCCCTTGTAGGTGCGCTCGAGGTTCTCGACCAGCACCGCGGCGTCGCCGGGTGCCTTCGCCGCGCGGGCATCGGGGCGCGGCGGGACGGCGGGATCGGGCACCCCGACACCCTAGCCCGCCCTACGGAGCCAGCGGCGCGCCCTCGCCGGGGTCCGACGGCCGGGGCGGATGGAAGAGCGCCACGTAACGCGAGCGCAGCAGCGAGCCGCCTAACGCCACCACGGCGGCCAGGGCGGCGGCGCCCAGGAAGATGGCCGAGAAGTGCCCGGTGTCGGCCAGCGGCGCCGCGGCGGCACTGGCCACCGCCCCGCCCAGGAAGACCGAGGCCGCGAAGAAGGAGATCGTCATCGCCCGGGCCTGCGGGAAGACCTGGGTGGCCCAGAGCTGCATGGTGGAGTGAAGGAAGCCGAAGCCGGCGCCCAGGGCCAGCGCCGCGATGACCGCGGTGGCCACCACGGTGTCGAAGCCGGCCAGCGCGAGCCCCACGGCAGCCACCCCGGCCCCGCCGGCGATCAGCAGCGGCGAGGCCACCCGCGTGATCGAGCGCGTGACCAGCGGCGTGCAGGCTACGTTCCCGATCCCGAAGCCCGCGGCCGCCGAACCGGCGATCGCCGCCCCGACGCCCTGGTCCTGAAGCGAGGCCGAGATGAAGGTCAGCGCCCCGAAGATCACGCACCCCTCCAGGAAGGCGATCGCCCACACGGTCAGCACCCACGGCCGGCGCAGCGCGCTCGCCGCCTGGCGGACGAAGGACTGCTCGGAGGGCCGGTGGGCCGGGTCGGGCATTCCCCGCAGGAAGAGGGAGACCCCCACCGCCAGCACCGCGGTAAGGGCGAAGGCCACCCGCCAGTCGAGCAGCTGGGCGCAGACCCCTGCGGTGACCGTGGCCACGGCGATGCCGCCGGTCGCCCAGGCCATCACCAGCGCCAGGGCGTGCTGGCGGGGCTGGTGGTCGCGCACGGCGTCGCCGAGGTAGACCACGGCGGTCGGCGCCACGGCGGCAAAGAAGGCCCCGGCCAGGAAGCGGGCGGCCACCAGCACGCCGAAGCTCGGCGCCACGGCGGCCAGCACGGCGCAGAGGCCGCCGGCCGCCACCGCCACCCGGAGGATCGGCGCGCGGCCGTGGCGGTCCGAGAGGCCGCCCCAGAAGGGCTGCATCAGGCCGTAGGTGACGAAGTAGGCGCTGGCCGCCAGCGCGGCGGTACCGAGCGGGACCCCGAAGCTGAGCGAGATCGGCACCAGCAGCGGCGGGATCGTGAAGCGGTCGAAGCTCGCCAGGAACGAGGAGGAGCGCAGGCGGCGCTGCGCCGCGGCGAGGTCGACCGTCACGGCCGGCACGTTATCCACCGTTAGGGTGGGCGCGATGCGGCCCCGGCTTCCCCAGAACATCGCCGACATCAGCAGCCAGCTGCGCTCCCCGGCCTTCTTCGTGGTGGTGACCGGCACGCTGATGGTCTTTCTCCTGGCCCTGATGGCGACCGTCTTCAAGAAGCCGCTCGTGGTGCCGCCGATCGGGCCGACGATCTTCATCGTCTTCGCCTTCCCGCTCGCCCAGGAGGCCCAGCCCCGCAACGTGGTCTGCGGCCACGCCCTGGGCATCACCGCCGGCGCCGTCGCCCTGCTCGTATTCGGCCTCCTGGACACCGCCCCGGACATCAACGACATCGGCACCGACCGCGTCTTCGCGGTGACGCTGGCCATGGCGCTGGTCCTCTCGTCGCTCACCCTGCTGCGCGTGCTTCACGTGCCCGCGGTGGCCACCGCCCTGCTGGTCGCCCTCGGCCTCCTGCGCAAGCCCGAGGACTGGCTGGCCCTGATGGTCGCCGTGCTGATCATCGTCGTCGTGGCGCTGGCGCTGGCCCGGGCCCGGAGCATCCCGATGCCCCTCTGGTCGCGCGACGCCGCCCCCAGCGCCCGGGAGCTCGAGGAGAAGGAGTTCGGCGACCGGCAGGCGCCGGGCTAGTCGGCGAGCCGGCGCAGCTGGCTGGAGAACTCCGGCGCCCGCACCGAGCCCCAGCCGGAGGCCAGGTCGTAGTTCTTCTTCGCCGTGCAGCAGCCGACCGGCTGGTTGTTGCCCAGGTTGGCGGGCCCGATCATCACCCCGAGGTCGTTGCCGACCTTCGTTACGTCACGGAAGACGTCCTGGTAGGTGCTCTTGTTGCCGGCGAGCTGGTAGATCAGGGGGTTGATGTGGCCGAGCCTGGGCTGGCCGGCCTTCCGGGCCTGCTGGTTGGCGATGGCGAGGATCGCGCCGAGCATCGGCGCCGCCGCGCTGGTCCCTCCGACCGGGAACCATCCGGCGCCGCCGCAGAGCTCCTCGGCGGTGCAGTAGATCGAGTAGCCCGGCATCCCGTCGGCCAGGAGCGAGACGTCGGGAACCCCGCGGGCCCCGGTGTCGGTTCCCACCCCCGGGCCCTGCTGCCAGCTGGGCTGGCGGAACATCAGGCTCGGCCCGCCGTTGCCGCCGCCGAAGGCGACCGGCGCGTCGTTCCAGACCACCTCCTCGGTGATCCGGTTACGGGCGTCGAGCGTGAAGTTGGTGCCGCCGACGCCGGTCACCCAGGGCGAGCTGGCCGGGAAGCCGGCCGAAGGAATCCCGATCGCACCGCTGTTGCCCTCGCCGGTCGAGCAGCCGGTGGAACCGGTATCCCCGGCGGCGGCCACGACGGTCATTCCCTGGGCGGCGGCCTGCTTGAAGATGCGCTCCAGCTGGAGGACGTACGGGCCCTGCTGGTATTCGAAGACCTCGCAGCCGCCGATCGAGGACGAGATCACGTTGGGGCGCCTGGAGGCCGGCAGCGCCACGGCCGAGGCGTACTGCTTGTTGAGCCCGTAAGAGGAGGCCGTCCCCTGGAAGACGACGATCTCCTTGAGGCCCGGCGCGACCGCGGAGAGGATCTGCAGGTCGAGGGTGTTCTCGGGGCCGGGCGGCAGCGGCTGCTTGAGGACCCCGACCGGGCGCACGGTGGTGGGCGGGGCCCGGAAGCCGAAGCAGGACGCCGCGGTGGTGAGGTCCGAGCGCGAGAAGCCGTCGATCTCGATCAGGGCCACCCGCTGTCCCTGGCCCCGGAAACCCCGGTCGTGGAGCCGGTTGATCCCGTAGGCGGCGACGTACTGGTTGGGCGTGTAGGACGGCACGTAGTACTGGTCGTCGACCGGCTGGCCGACCGAGCGGCCGGCGGCACAACCGGATTGGGTCCCGAGGTTGGCGCGAATCGAGGAACCGGTGGCGCGAATCCGCTCGTTGAAGGCCTCGCCCTGTGAGGGGGGCAGGGGCTGGAGCCCCTGCGAGGACTGCGCCGCCCGCACGCCCTCGGCAAGCGAGGAGTTGCGCCGGGCCGCGGGCCGGTCGCTCAGCCCATTGACCCCGACCACCGCCCCGTCCAGCGCCGCCGGCAGGCTCGCGCTGCGGGCCGGCCCCACGAAACGCGCGCCGTCCGACGAGCGGTAGGCACCCAGGCGGGTGGAGAAGAGCCGCTCGGCCTGCGCGACGGTCACGCGGGTGTCGACGGCAAAGCCGCCCGGCGCTGTCCGGGCCGGCAGCCCCTGCGCGCGCAGCCAGCCGGCCACCTTTGCCCGGTCGGCCCTGGAGGGCCCGAACCGGGAGAGCACCTGGCCGGGCTCGAGGTGGCGCCCGAAGAGCGGTGAGGACGGGTTGGACACCGCAGTCGCGTAGCGGGTGAGGCCCGCGTCGTCGGCGCGGAGCAGGAGCGACAGGTCGAGCTGCCGCGACGGGGAGGCCGCGCCGGCCGCGCGGGCGCCGGGGCCCGCCCCGGGCTTTCCGAACAGGCTGGCGCCGGCCGTGGGCGCGGCCGAGGCCGGGGCGGCGGCGGCGAGCACGAGGAGCGAAACGAGAAGAAGCAGGCGACGGGGCGGGAGGCGGTCCATCGGCGAAAGGTAACAGCGATCCGCAGGCGCCGGTAGCGGTTTCCGGCCTGGGCGCGGAGGCGTTGGGCGGCCCCTCCCGTCCGCCCCGGCTGAGAACTTGGGTGCCGTGGATACCGGCGTTTCGGTAATGGAGGACTTCGCCCGCTGGATCGAGTGGATCGGAGTGGCGATCCTCGTCGTCTCGCTGGTCCTGACCATCTTCCGGGCCGCAGCCGCGTTCCTGAAGAAGACCCCGGCCTCCGACATCTACGTCGCGAGCCGCTCCTTCCTCGGACGGGGAATCCTGCTCGGCCTCGAGATCCTGATCGCCGCCGACCTGATCCGCACCGTCGCGGTGGCCCCGACCCTTGAAAACGCCGTCACCCTGGGGATCATCGTGCTGATCCGCACCTTCCTGAGCTTCTCCCTCGACGTGGAGATAACCGGGCGCCTGCCGTGGAGGCAGGGCGGCAAGGAGGCCGCGCCGACCCCGGACGAGCCGGGGCCGGGCGCGGGCTCCTGAGCGCCTAGTTGCGCTCCGGCGGCGTAGTGGTGGTGCCGCCCTGGCGCTCGTCGCCGGGCTGGCCGGGAGCCTGGTCGTAGTAGCCGCCCTGCGGGCCGCCCATCGGTCCGCCGCGGCCGTCCATCCCCGGGCCGCCGCGCTGCTCCATCCGCGGGCCGCCGCGGAACGGGCCGTCGCCGTGCGGGCCCTTACCGTGGTGGCCGCCGCCGGCGATCGCCACGACCAGCGCGATGATGCTCAGCACCAGGGCCAGGCCGGCGGTGACGGCCAGGAGAGCTTTCTGGGTCTGGTCGGAGAGTCCGCTGCGCCCGCCTGAAGGCGCTGCCACCTCGGCGCCGGCGCCCTCTTCGGCCGGCAGCTTCTCGGTCGGTGCGCCCGACGGGTCCTGGGGGTTTTCGGGAGTGCTCATTGGTTTCCTTTCCTGAAGGGGTTGACGATCTCCTCCGCGAGGTCGCGAGCCTGAGGTAAGCGCCGCACTCTGAGAAAGCCCTTAGAAGCGTTGGTCTAGGGTCCGGGGGGTGAGCGCCGACCCGGCCACGAGCCCGCCTGCCACGTCCGCGCCGCCCCCCGCGGCCGCGCAGGCGCCCGGTGACGGGAAGCCTCCGCTCATGTGGGGCTTTGTGGCCATCGCGGTGCCGGTCATGGGCCTGGCCATCGGCGGCGCCGCGCTGATCGGCGAGTCGAAGAACGCCCTCGGTTCCGGCCTGATCGCGCTCCTGACCGTCGTTGCCGCCCTCGCCACCCCCCGGGAGACGCCCTGGCGGGCGGCGACGCTGATCGGCGGCGCCACCTTCCTGATGCTGCTGCTGGCCAACGCGACGATCGGGATTCCCGTCCTGGCCGGGCTCTCGATGTTCACGGTGGCCTTCCTGGGGGCGATGATCGGGGGCGCGGGGCAGGCTCTCTCGGTGGCGGGGATCTTCGTCTCCATGTCCTACCTGCTCCCCGCCGCTACCGGCATCGCGAAGGACCTCTCCTTCCCGAAGGCGGTCGAGCTGGGACTTGTGGGCCTCGGCGCCGCCTTCATCGCGATCGCGGTGATCACCGCGGTACGTGCGATCAAGGGGGGTACCGAAGAGGAGAAGGAAGCCGCCGGTGAAGGAACCCCCGCCGCTGACGAACCCGGGGAGCCTGGCTCAGCCGAGGCGGCTCCGTCCGCGGCGGCCCAGTTCCGGGCGGCGCTGAGCCTGCACAACCAGACCTTCCGCTACGCCCTGCGCCGGGCCGTCGCCCTGGGCATCGCGATGGGTGTCTACGCGGCGACCGGGAACCACAACGTCTTCTGGGTCTTGCTCACCATCTTCATCGTCCTGCAGCCCGACCGGGCCAGCAGCTGGCACAAGGCGCTCAGCCGCTCGGTCGGGGTGATGATCGGCGCGATCATCGTCGCCGGGCTCGGCCAGTTCCTGCCCTCCGAGGCGATCATCGGGCTGGCCATCGTCGTGCTGCTCGTGGGGTTCGCGTGGTACCGGCGCAGCTACACGGTCTTCGCCGCCGGGCTCAGCTTCACCGTGGTGGCGATCTTCGGGGCCTCGGACGGCAGCTTCGCCGACTGGGCCGCCCTGCGGATCGCCGACACCCTGGTCGGCGCGGTCATCGCCCTGCTCGCCGGCTACCTGGTCTTCCCCGATCCCTGGTGGCGCAGGGAGCAGGAGCCTAAGGTCACTCCGGGTTCTTCTTGAGGTAGTCGACCATCGTCCCGTAGACCAGCCGGGGAACGCCGTCCGGTGCGAGGATGCCGCTGTCCCAGTTGCCCCGCGGCGGGGCCTGCCACTGGTAGATGTAGATCCGCTTGACGACCGGGTACTGGCGGGGCAGCGGGCCGGTCAGCCAGTTGAAGACCTTCACCTGCTCGGCCTGGCCCTTGCGCCACTTGCGGGCGTTCTTGCCGTTGCCCTTGATCAGGCCGCCGGTCTCGACGATCCACACCTGGGCCCGGGCCTTGCGCGCGGCCACGAGGAACGGCTTGCCGTTCTTGACCCGGAAGCGGTTGGCGTCCATGTAGTTGTGCATCAGCCAGATCTTCGGGCGCTGGCTGCGCGGCAGGTAGCTGAGGTACTTCTTGAACCACGAGCCGATGCTGGTCTCGTCCAGCACGGTCGGGGAGGCCACCGAGCAGCGCGGGGTGGCCTTCTTGCAGGCCGCCTGGAGGATCCTCGTCCAGCCGGCAACCATCTTCGGGTCCCTCTTGGTGAACGCGGTCAGGTTGGCCTCGTTCCAGGGAGCCCAGTACCTGACCGTCGGGTAGCGCTTGACCAGGGCAGCGGCGGCCCGCTTGTAGGCGGCCATGCTCGGGCGGCCGCTGTCACGCGAGCCGATCACCGCTACCGGCTCGACCCCGTCGGCCTTCATGCCGTTGATCACCGAGTCGGCGTCGTTACGTCGGAAGCCGGTTGTCGTGGCGGCGTTCCACGGGATGGTCACGCGCCCGTAGGTGATTCCCATCACCGTGAAGAGCGGGTTCGCGTAGGCGCGGGCGTTCTGGTCGGCCAGGCCGATCTTCGGTGGTGCGGCGCTGGCCGCGGGCGCGAGGACGGCGCCGATCATGAG
>JBJTBE010000056.1:0-12796 GCA_046091165.1 Solirubrobacterales bacterium
GTTGAGCGGGTTGTCCGGCGACGGGTTGGCGCCGGCCCAGGCAAACTCGGCGAGCCCCTGGATCCCGTCGCGGATCCCGTCGAAGGCGAACTGCGGGTTGGTCGCGCTGGAGATGATGCTGCGGCCACTCTCGATCAGCGCCCTGGTGGCGCTGAGGAAGCCCGAGGCGACGAGGGTCCCGGTACCCGGGGCGCGGGCCGGCTCCCACGGCTCGTCCGGGTGCTTGAGCTCGGTTCCCTCGGGGCTGAGGTCGAAGAGGACGGTGGCGAGGTCTACGCCGGAGACGCCGTCGATCAGCGCATGGTGGGTCTTGGACAGCAGCGCCCAGCGGCCGTCCTCGAGGCCTTCGACCATCCACATCTCCCAGAGCGGCCGGTCGCGGTCCAGCTGTTGCGAGAAGACCCGGGAGACCATGCGCAGCAGCTGGCGCTGGTCGCCGGGGCTCGGCAGCGCGGTCTGGCGCACGTGGTAGAGGATGTTGAAGTCCGGGTCGTCGACCCAGACCGGCCTCGCCGAGTTGAGCGGCGGGAACCCAAGGCGCTGGCGGTAGCGGGGTACCAGGTGCAGGCGCCCGCGGATCAGGTCCAGGACGTCATCGAAGGGCGGTGGCGGACCCTCGAACACGGCCACGCCGCCGACGTGCATGTGCGCCGACTCGTCCTCCTGGGCGAGGAAGGAAACGTCGATGGCGGAAAGCCGGTCGAAGTGCTCCTGGGCCATCGGGACAGACTAACCGCCCGCGGCGGTTTCGCGGAAATTGCGTAACTGGCCCACCGGGGACCCGGCCGGGCTACGCTCGCTGGCGATGGCAGGCAAGGGTGACTCCGGCGATAGCGGTACCGGCAGCCGGGTGAGGCTGCTGGTCGTGGTGCTCGTCGTCCAGCTGGTGGTGGCCGCGGTGCTGATCCTGTTCGTGGTCGGCGGATGGCCGTGGGTCGACCGCGCTCCGGCCAGCCCGGCCGCGGCCGCGACGGTGCCCGAGCGCTTCCTGGACGGCCGGCCCGGGGACTCCGTCCCCACGCCGACCGTCGACCGCTTCGACGCGCCCTATGCGTTTGCCCTGCTGCGCCGCCAGGTCGAGGCCTACGGCTGGCGGCCGGCCGGCTCGCGGGCCCTGCGCCGGCTGGCCACCGACCTCCGGCAGCGCCTTCCCGGCGGCCGCCTGGAGCCCCTGGGCGCAGCCCACCCGCGGCTGCGCAACGTAACCGGCGTCATTCCCGGCCGGCGCCCCGCGATCCTGGTCGGCGCCCACTACGACGTTGAGGCACGCCCCAGGGGCTTCGTGGGGGCCAACGACGGTGCGGCCGGGACCGCGGCGGTCGTCGCCATCGCGAGGGCCCTTGCGGCCTCGCCGATCGCCGGCGGCCGTGAGGTGAGGTTCGTCCTCTTTGACGGCGAGGAGGAGCCGGCCGGCTCGACCGACCACTTCCGGGACGGCCTCAGGGGTTCACGGGCGAACGCCCGGCGCTACGCCGACGAGGTGGGGGAGATGATCCTGCTCGACTACGTGGGCGCGAGGGGCCTGAGGCTGCCGCGTGAGGGGACCTCCGACCGGGAGCTGTGGGCGCGCCTTCGCGCCTCGGCCGGCCGGGTCGGCGTGGCCGAGGCGTTCCCCGACGAGACCGGCGCCTACGTGTACGACGACCACACCCCGTTCCTGGAGGCCGGCGTGCCGGCGATAAACCTGATCGACTGGGGCTACCCGTGGCGGGACACGCTGGCCGACGACATGTCGAAGGTCTCGCTCCGCTCGCTGGACGTCGCCGGGGAGGCGGTCGTCGGGCTCGTCGATGAACTAAGGCGTCGCTGAGCGGCGTACACTGAGGGCGCCGTGAACGCCCCGAAGAAGATCCTCCTGGCCGCCCCGCGCGGCTACTGCGCGGGCGTGGACCGCGCCGTCCAGACCGTCGAGCGCGCCCTCGAGCTCTACGGAGCGCCGGTCTACGTGCGCAAGGAGATCGTCCACAACAAGCACGTGGTCGAGCAGCTCCGTGAGCGGGGAGCGATCTTCGTCGACGAGCTCGACGACTCCATCCCCGAGGGCGCGACCACCGTCTTCTCGGCCCATGGGGTCTCGCCGGCCGTCCACGAGGATGCCGGGCGCCGGGGCCTCAAGACCATCGACGCGACCTGTCCCCTGGTCACCAAGGTCCACCGCGAGGCGGTGAAGTTCGCCGACGACGGCTACACGATCGTCCTCATCGGCCACGACGGCCACGAGGAGGTCGAGGGGACGATGGGTGAGGCCCCCGACTCGATCGTCCTCGTGGAGACCGTCGATGACGTGGACCGCCTCGAGGTGGACGACCCGGGCCGGCTGGCCTTCATCTCGCAGACCACGCTCTCGGTCGACGAGACCCGCGCGATCATCGACCGCCTCCGCGAACGGTTTCCCGAAATCGTCGGGCCGCGCACCGACGACATCTGTTACGCCACGACCAATCGGCAGGCGGCCGTGAAGGAGCTCGCCCCGCTCTGCGAGCTGGTGCTGGTGATCGGATCCCGCAACTCGTCCAACTCCAACCGTCTCGTCGAGGTGGCCCGGGAGCACGGGGCCGAGTCGTTCCTGATCGACAACGAGCAGCAGGTACGCCCCGAGTGGCTCGACGGAGTGCAGACGCTGGGGATCACCTCCGGCGCCAGCGCCCCGGAGGAGCTGGTGCAGCGTCTGGTCGACCTCCTCTGCGCCGACGGCCAGACCGAGGTCGAGGAGTTCACCGTCGTCGAGGAAGACGTGCGCTTCATGATGCCCAAGACGATCCGCCAGGCGATGGCGGCCGCCGAGGGCGCCGGACCGGTCGCTACGAGCTGAGCCAGGCCCGGATCTCGTCGCTGTGCTCGCCGAGCCGCGGCGGGCGTCCGTGGGGATTTACCGGTGTGCGGTCCATCGACACCGGCGGCCGCGTGGAACGGACCCCGTCGAGTTCGACGACCGGATCAAGGCCCAGGCCGGCAGCGAACTCGTAGGCGGTACGCACGTCGTTCACCGGCCCGGCGGGAACGCCGGCGGCGGTCATCGCGGCTGCCCACTCGGCAGCCCCCTGCTGCTGGAGCGCCGGCCCGATGACGGCGTTGAGCTCATCCCGGTGGCGGACCCTCCCGGCGTTGTCGGCAAAGCGCTCGTCGGCGGGCAGCCCGGGCTGGCCGATGACCTCGCAGAAGCGCCCGAAGATCGCGTCGTTTCCGACGGCGACGGCGAGATCGCCGTCGCCGGTGGCGTAGGTCTGGTACGGGGCGATCGAAGGGTGGTGGTTGCCGGTGCGCGTGGGCACCTCGGCGGTGTTGAGGAAGCTGGAGCCGAGGTTGAGGAGCATCACGAAGGCGCTGGCCATCAGCGTGACCTCGACGTGCTGACCGCGGCCGCTGTCGCGCCGCTCGCTCAGCGCGGCCAGGGTCCCGATGGTGGAGTAGAGGCCGCATACGAGGTCGGCGATGGCCGTCCCCGGGCGCATCGCCTGGCCGTCCGGCTCGCCGGTGACCGACATGAATCCCGACATGGCCTCCACCAGCAGGTCGTAGCCCGGGAGATCCCGCGCCTCCTCCCCGGAGCCAAAGGCGCTGATCGAGGTGTAGACGACCCCGGGGTTGGCGGCGCTCACCTCCCCGTAGCCCAGGCCGAGGCGGTCCATCGTCCCCGGCCGGAACGACTCGAGCACCACGTCGGCACGCCGGCAGAGCTCGCGCGCAACCTCGAGGTCCGCCCCGTCCTTGAGGTCGAGCTCGATCGAGCGCTTGCCCCGATTGAGGCCCAGGTAGTAGGTCGAGCCCTCTTCGACGAAGGGCGGCCCCCACTGCCGGGTGTCGTCGCCGGCGCCGGTCCGCTCGACCTTGATCACGTCGGCTCCGAGGTCGGCGAGGTTCTGGGAGCAGAGCGGTCCCGCAAGCACGCGGGCGAAGTCGGCGACAACGAGGCCTTCGAGGGCTCCAGCGGGCATCGACCGGCAGGCTACCCTCCGCCCGGCTCATGAGGACGCTCGTCATCTCCGACCTCCACCTCGGCTCGCGCCGGCCGGTGGACATCCTCCGGCGCCCCGAGCCCCTGGACGCGCTCTGCGCGCGGCTTGCCGACATCGACCGGCTGGTCCTGCTCGGCGACATCCTCGAGATGCGCCACGGGCCGGCCTGGGAGGCGATGGCCGCCGCGCGCCCGGTGTTGGAGGCGATGGGCTCGGCCCTGCCCGCAGGCTCGGAGATCGTCCTGGCCGCCGGCAACCACGACTTCCCCCTCGTGGCGCAGTGGCTCGACCGCCGCCGGCTCGAGGAGGCGCCCGAGCCCCTCGGGGAGCAGACGCTCTCCGACCCGGGCGAGAGCGCGATCGCCTCGCAGCTGGCCGGCTGGCTCGATGACGGGAGCCACCGCGTCCGTGTCGCCTACCCGGGCTTCTGGGTGCGCGAGGACGTCTGGGCCACCCATGGCCATTACCTGGACCGCCTGATCACCATCCCGACCTTCGAGCGGCTGGCCGCCGGCGGCATGGCCCGCGTCGTGGGCCGGCTGCCCGAGGAGCCCGGCAGCGCCAGCGCGGAGGACTTCGAGGCCGCTCTGGCCCCGATGTACGCCTGGCTGGAGGAGATCGCCAACGGCCGGGCGGCCGGTGGCCGCTGGACTACCGGTGCGGCCACGGCAAAGGCGTGGACCCTGCTCTCCGGCGACGGCCGGGCGCCGCTGCGCGGCAAGGCGCTCGCCGCGATGCTCCCGTTGGGGATCGCCGGCCTGAACCTGGCCGGGCTGGGCCCGGTGAGCCACCGGCTCGACTCCGGCGAGCTGCGGCGGGCCGGCCTGGTGGCGATGGGCGAGGTGGTGCGGCTGCTCGGCGTCCAGGCCCGGTGGGTGATCTTCGGGCACACCCACTGCGCCGGCCCGCTGCCCTGGATGGACCGGGCCGAGTGGGAGATCCCGGGGGGCGGCTCCCTGCTCAACACCGGCTGCTGGACCGACGAGCCGAGGATCAACAGCACCGAGATCCGCAGCCCCTACCGGCCCGGCCGCGGTGTGCTCGTCGACGGGGACTCAGACCCCGAGCCACTGATGCTCGTCGAGGACGTCGGGCGCCGGCCCGACCACTCCTTCTGAGCCTCAGGCCGGCGGGCCGGCCAGGAAGACGGTCTCGAGGACCTCGACCCCTTCGCGGGCCCTGATGTCGAGGACGCCCTCGGTGTGGCGGGGGTGGGCCAGGAGCAGGACGGCGCCGGGCCCGGCCACCTCGACCGGTTCCCCGTTGACCTCCAGCTCGCCGCGCCCGTCGCAGATCGCCCACGCCTCGCCGGCCGCATAGGGGCCGCTGCCGTTGCCCTCGCGCGCGGAGCTCGGCACCACCAGGAGGTCGTCGGCGTCGTCGGGCGGGCAGCCGGGGCCCGGCCTGTCGTCCAGTCCCAGCTGTTCGCGGATGGCCAGCTCGGTCTCGCGTATGGCCCCGTCACCGTGGTGGACGTCCACGAGTGAGAGGCCGGGCGCGAACAGGTACCGGGCCGGCCAGCCCGGGTTGTCGTAGGCGCGCCAGCACGCGAAGTCCGGGTCGAGCACCACCGGGTGTTCGACCCCCAGCCTCTCCGCGGCGGCGCGAACGACGTCCGGGTCGCGGCCGGCCGGAAACCCGGGGGAGTGCACGGAGATGACCCGCAGGCCCAGCGGTTCGTAGGTCTCGTGCCAGCGCTGGACGTGGGGCAGCACCTTGAGCGACTCCGGCCGGCAGAAGTCCCAGAAGTCGACCAGGACCGGCCTTTCGGACTGCTTTTCGATGCGGAGGGGAGCGACGTTCACCCACTCCAGTCCCTCCGGGAAAGACGGGGCGACGATGGTGTCGATCGGCGGGCGCATCGGGTCGGGCGCGGAAGGTAGCATCGGATTTCCGGCCGCCGAATCCGGCCTCGGGCCCTGGACCGTGAAATCCCTCGATGAACCCGCAACCGTAAGGCCCGGCGCCGGCCGGGGCGAGCGGGGCGCGCCCGAGAGGCCGACCGCTCGCCGGACCGCGGCCTGATCGAGCTTCCCGACCCGCCGCTCGAGGGCGGGCTGGTGGCACTGCGCGCCTGGGCGCGGGACGACGTTCCCGCGCTCGTGCGCGCCTGCGCCGATCCGCTCACGGCGCGGTACACGTCGGTCCCGGTTCCCTACACGCCCGAGGATGCCGTCAAGTACGTGGAGGCGGGGCGGTCGCCGACCTCGCTTCCCATGGCGGCGGTGAGCAGGGAGGACCCGGACGAGGTGCTCGGGGCGGTCGGCCTCCACGCCGTATCCCAGGCGCGCAGGCGCGGGGAGATCGGCTACTGGACCGCCCCCTGGGCCCGCGGGAGGGGAGTCGCCACCGAGGCTCTTTCGCTGCTCTCGGCGTGGGCGCTGGAGAACCTCGGCCTCAGGCGACTTGACCTCTACGCCGAGCCGGAAAACGAGGCATCGCACGGGGTAGCCCTCAGGGCCGGATTCGAGCGCGGCGAGCTGGTCCGGTCGGGTATCGCCCTCCGCGGCCGGCGCTACGACGTAATCCGCTTCACCCTTGCCCGCTGAGGCCCGCGCGGGCGGACCGCAACTTCCGGCCTGGTGCGCGGTTTGCACAGCAGTGAGGCAGCAAACTGAGAATCCGGCGGAAAGGCGCCAACCGGCGCCCAAAAGCGGAAACTGCGATATAAACGACCGATATTCATGTCCTTTGAAGGAGGAGAGATGAAGAAGCTGATTACCACCGTCTCGGTGGCGCTGATGGCGACGTTCGCGCTGAGTGGCGTGGCGATGGCCGTGACGCCTGCCCAGGAGCAGTCCTGGGAGGGCAAGGTCTTTGCCGGCTCCAAGCCGGGCAAGACGCCGAAGAAGGGTTCCGTCGGTGCCTACCTGCACCCGTTCCACAAGAACACGTGGCCCGGCGTGGAGAGCAAGACCACCGGCTCGGCCCAGGTTTCGCCGCCGTTCGCTACCGCGTACGCCGACGTCTACCTGGACAAGAACCTCAAGTTCAACGCCGACCCGTTCCCGGGGTGCTCGCTGGACAAGGTCCTCGCGATCGACCCGACCAAGAAGGGTGCACCTTCGGGCTGCCCGAAGGAGTCGTACCTGGGCGGCGGTGACGCGGCCGGCTTCGTCCGTGCGGTCAACTCGGCCGCGGGTGTTTCCATCACCACGGCGACACTCCAGGACCGTCTCTTCGCCTCCGGCATCAAGAACACGGTTTACCTGTACACCTACAGCGAGCTCTCGAAGGGCAACGTGATCGTGGGTACGGTCGGCAAGGCCTCCGGGAAGTGGGGTCAGAGAATCCGCTTCACGCTTCCGAAGGGGCTGATCCAGCCGGTCCAGGGGATCGTCTCCCAGCTGTCGACGTTCGACACCACGATTCCTGCCCAGAAGTACAAGGGCAAGAACCTGATCACGCTGACGAAGTGCCCGAGTAACAAGAAGCTGACCACCGGCTTCCAGAATTTCTACTCGAACAACGGCACGCCCAAGCCGGGTGTCGCTCCCGCTGACGGAAATGACTACGTCATCTCCAGCCAGTCGGCGGTCGTCACGCAGACGGCCAAGTGCAAGTAAGGGCTTTGCCAGGCCGGTAATCCGGCCATCGGTTTAGCCAGAGGGGCGGGCCAATCGGCCCGCCCCTCGTCGTTTCGGGGCCGGTTTCGGCAATCCGGCGCGCGACCAGCGCCGGGGGTGTATAAGAGTCAGGGAGAGAGTTTCGAGGAGGAGAGAGATGAAGAAGCTGACAGCAACCCTTGCGATTGCCCTGGTGGCCATGGTCGTGCCGGCCGGCACGGCACTCGCCGTCGACCCCGACACCTACCAGGATTTCGAGGCCAAGTCCTTCGCCGGCTCCAAGCCCGGAAAGACGCCGAAGAAGGGCTCGATCGGCACCTACCTGCACCCGTTCCACAACAAGACCTGGCCGACCGTCAGCGACAAGGCGGCAGGCGCGATGCAGGTCGCACCGCCTTTCGCGACCGTCATCTCGTACCTCTACCTCGACAGGAACGTCACCTTCGACGCCGATCCGTTCCCGGGCTGCCCGAAGGAGAAGGTCCTGGCGCTCGACCCGAGCGTCAAGGGCGCGGCGGCCGCCGGCTGCCCGAAGGAATCCCAGATCGGGGCCGGCGATGCCGCCGGCTTCGCCCGAGCGGTCGGGTCCGCCCCCGGCCAGGCCCTCCTGACCACCGAGCTGCAGACCCGGACCTTCGCCTCGGGAATCAAGAACACGATCTGGCTCTACACCTACAACGAGCTCACCAAGGGCAACGTCATCGTCGGAACCCTCGAGAAGTACAACGACAAGACTGGGCGATACGGGTCACGTATCCGTTTCGTCCTGCCCAAGGGGCTCGTCCAGCCCACGGCCGGTGTCGTCTCGCAGCTATCGACCTTCGACAGCACGATCCCGGCGCAGACCTACAAGGGCAAGCACCTGACGACGCTGAAGAAGTGCCCGAGCAGCAAGAAGATCTGGGCCGGGTACCAGGGCAGCTACTCCAGCAACGCCACGCCGAAGCCCGGTGTAGCGCCGGCCGACGGTAACGACTTCGTCGTCTCGGGGACGTCGACGATCCTCAGCCGCTCGGGCAAGTGCAAGTAGCGGGCTGACCGGGCCGGGCAAACGTTGAGGCGCTGAGAGCCGTTGGCGCTGTCCGGAAGCGTCCCCTTGGCGGCGTGTGGCGTTGCCGGCGGCGCAGGATGCAATCATCGAAAGCGTGAAGAAGCGTCGTTTAGCAGCCGGGAGCCTGCTGGTCACGCTCGTGGCCCTCGCGACCTCGGTCCAGGCCGTCGCCGGCCCTGGGGCCTATCAGCGCTTCAGCGGCGGGCTGCTCGGGCCCGGCGCCAAGAGCTCCAGCGCGAAGGCCGGGGCCGCGGGGCTCGCGGTCGACTTCTCGCTGGTCAGCGACTTCGCTGAGCGCAGCGGTGCGCTCTTCGAGCAGGCCCCGTTCGCCACGCTGTTTGCCGACATCTACGTCGACCGCCACGTGGTGGTTCGTCCCTTCGTGGCCGCCGGCTGCCCGCCGGAGAGAATCAAGGCCCTGAACCCGGCGCTGGAGAAGGTCAACACCTGCGAGGCGGCCACGCAGCTGGGCAGGGGAGTGGCCTCCGGGTACGCCCGCACCGTGGGCTCGGGCCCAGGCCAGTTCCTGGCCAGGGTAGACCTCCAGGTTCGGGCGTTCCGCGGACCCGATCGGAACTCCTTCCTCTTCTACGTCTACAGCGAGCTGAGCAAGGAGAACCTGCTCTCGGCCGAGGTTACGCCGGTCAAGGGGTCGGGCCCCTACGGCTCGCGAATCCGGTTCGTGGTCCCGCGCGGGCTCATCGCGCCGGCACCCGCGGTCGTCTCCCAGCTCTCCGGGTTTCGGATCAGGATCCCGGCCAGTGCGGCCGGCGGCAGGGGCGTCTTCCGGCTGAGCCGGTGCCCGGCCAGCCGAAAGCTGCGGCTAGGGTTCCGCGCCGACTACAACGACAACCTCTCCACCGAGGGGCAGGTCAAGAACGCCGACGGCTTTGCCGTCACCTCCACCTCACCGTTCCTGGGCTCGGTCTCACGCTGCCGCTGAGGGCTGCGTCCGTATCTTTCCCGACGTGAGACGCCTCGCCGCAGCGGGCCTGCCCGTGCTTTCGCTGGCGCTGCTCATTCCGACCCCGGCGCTGGCTCACGGCGTCGGACAGCGGGCCGACCTGCCTATTCCGCTCTGGCTCTTCGCCTGGGGCGCCGCCCTCGTGCTTATCGCCTCGGTCGTGGCCCTTGCGGTCCTGTGGCCCCGCCCCGTCCTGGAAGGGCTTGGCACGCGCCGGCTCTTCACCGTTCCCCGGGTGCTCGAGTGGCTGGCCGGCGCGCTCGGCGTCGCCGCCTTCGGGGTGATCGTCTGGGCCGGGTTTGCCGGCAGCCAGACGGCCACGGCCAACCTTGCCCCCACGGCGATCTTCGTCCTGGTGTGGGTGGGGATTCCCTTTGCCTCGGTTCTCTTCGGCGACGTGTTTGCCGCTGTCAGCCCGTGGCGGGCGGTCGGCCGGGCGGTCGGCTGGGGAGCCGGCAGGCTTTCCGGCGGCCTTCCCAGCCCGCTCGAGTACCCCGAACGCCTGGGCCGGTGGCCGGCGGCGCTCGGCCTGCTGCTCTTCGCCTGGGTGGAGCTGGTCTGGACCGGGCGCGAGAGCCCCGAGTCGCTGGCCATCGTGGCCCTCGCCTACGCCGCGGTGATGCTGGTCGGGATGAGCTGTTTCGGGGTCGAGAAGTGGGTGCGCAACGCCGACGCCTTCGGGGTGGCGTTCGGGCTCTTCGCCCTTCTCTCGCCGCTCGACTGGTCGGGGCGCCGCTGCCGGCTGGGCTGGCCGGTGGTCGGGGCGCTGCGCATGCCCGAGGTGGCCGGAGCGGCGGCCGTGGTCGTCGTCCTGATCGGCTCGACCACCTTCGACGGCTTCTCCCAGGGAGGGGTCTGGACGGGGGCCAGCGGCCTGGCGCAGACGCTGACCGACGCCTTTTCCGGGCTGGGCCTGGCTCCCGGCGCGGCGGTACAGGGGGGGTACACGGTCGGGCTGCTGCTGGTCGTGGGCGCAGTGGCCGGCCTCTACCGGCTGGGGGTGGCCGGAATGGCCCGGGCCGGCGGCGGAAGGCCCGATGCCGCCCGGCTGTCACTCCTGTTCGCCCACACCCTCATCCCGATCGCCTTCGCCTACCTGGTGGCCCACTACTTCTCGCTGCTGGCCTTCCAGGGTCAGGCGACGGCCTTCCTGGTGTCCGACCCGCTCGGCAACGGCTGGGACCTCTTCGGCACCGCGTCTTCGACGATCGACTACGGCATCCTCAGCGCCAATGCCATCTGGTACACGCAGGTGGGCGCGCTGGTGATCGGCCACGTCGCCGCCCTCGTGCTGGCCCACGACAGGGCCCTGGCGATCTGGCCCGAGACGAAGGTCGCCGTGCGCTCGCAGTACTGGATGCTGCTGGTGATGGTGGCCTTTACCTGCCTGGGCCTCTGGCTCCTCTCGGCGGCCGCGCAATGACCGTCCTGGCGCACGTCGGCCACTGGTACCACTCGCTGCTCTATGCGGCCCCGATCGTCCTGATCGCCCTGGCGCTCTGGTGGAGCGGCCGGCGGGATGGAAAGGACCGGCGGGGGAAGGGCAGCGCGGGGGAGGGCAGCGACCGGCCGGAGCCGCAGGAGCCGCCTGTGAGCTAGCTGCCGGCCCCGGGCTGGCCGGCGCCGAGGCGCCTGAGGTCGGCGGCGATCCCCTCGGGCGTCAGCTCGCTGAGGGGGAAGCCCACCGCCTGGCGCCCGTCGGGCGCGAGCAGGACGACCGAGGCCGAGTGCTCCCGGCCCTCGGTCTGCGGCGCGATCCCGAAGGCCCTCCAGACCGGCTGGAGTTGCGCCTCGGTACCCAGCAGGAAGCGCATTCTTCCCCCGAGCTTCTGGCGGGCCAGGAAGCGCCTGGCGCTGGCCGGCGTGTCGCCCGCCGGGTCGACGCTCACGGCCACCACCGGGACGTCGGTCCCGAGCTCGTCGAGCGCCCCGCGGACCTGCTGGGCGATGGTCGGGCACTCGTTCTCGCAGCTGGAGTAGAGGAAGGTGACGACCACCGGCTGTCCCCGGAAGTCGGCCATCTCCACCGTCCGGCCCTCCTCGTCGCGGAGGCTGAACGAGGCCGGCGGCGTTTCGGGGCGCACGGCACCGGCGAAGGCCCCGGATTCGACGCCGGAAGGCCCGCTGGAGGGGCTCGGGTCGCTGAAGACCACGAAGGCCAGGACGCCGAGCAGGACGATCGTGGCAGCCGCCATCAGGGTCAGGCGCAGGCGCTGGTTCATCTTGACTCCAGACTAGGGGCGGGGCGAATCCGGCCACCGGTCGGCGCGCGCTATCCTTTTTGAAGTAACGTCCTTGTCACCCAACGAACGTCGAGGAGAACGAGAGTGAGCGTTTCCGGAGCCGAACTGCTCAAGCGCGTAAAGGAGCAGATCCGCGAGGTCGACCCTTCGGAGGTCTCGCAGCTTCTCGGGGAGGGCGTGGTGGTCGTCGACTGCCGCGAGACCGAGGAGCTCGCCGGCGGGATGATCCCCGGCGCGATCCACATCCCGCGCAGCTACCTGGAGACCCGGATCGAGGCGACGGTGCCCGACCGCAGCCAGCGGGTGATCGTCTACTGCGCCTCCGGCGTCCGGTCGGCCTTCGGCGCCCACACGCTGATGGCCGAGATGGGCTACGACGACGTCGAGTCGATGACCGGCGGCTTTACGCTCTGGAAGGACCGTGGCTACGAGGTCGAGGTTCCCAGGGCCCTGACCCCCGAGCAGCGCGACCGCTACAGCCGCCACCTGCTCGTGCCCGAGGTCGGCCCGGAGGGCCAGCAGAAGCTTCTCGACGCCCGCGTCCTCCTCCTGGGCGCCGGCGGGCTGGGCTCGCCGACCGCCCTCTACCTGGCGGCCGCGGGCGTGGGCACGATCGGGATCGTCGACGACGACGTGGTAGACCTCTCCAACCTCCAGCGCCAGGTCATCCACAGCACAGACCGGCTCGGCGTGCCCAAGACCGAGTCGGCCGCCGAGGCCATCCGGGCGCTCAACCCCGACGTCGAGGTGGTCGGCTACCAGACGCGCCTGGACGCCTCGAACATCATGGAGATCATCGAGGGCTGGGACGTGATCGTCGACGGTGTCGACAACTTCCCGACCCGCTACCTGCTCAACGACGCCAGCGTGCGGCTGAAGATCCCCGTGGTCTCCGCGGCGATCCTCGGGTTCGAGGGGCAGCTCAGCGTCTTCGCTCCCTACGAGGGGCCGTGCTACCGCTGCCTCTTCCGCCAGCCGCCCCCGGCCGAGCTCGCGCCCTCCTGCGGCGCCAACGG